>JAQBBE010000216.1:0-2744 GCA_032126435.1 Desulfobacterales bacterium
CCGGCCCGTTATTAAGGAAAGGATAGAAGGTCTTCGCGAACCATAGAATTTCGCCACACCCTCTGTGCCAATGAAGGTGAGACACTTACCCCTTGAAAAATTAGTGTAGGGCGGGTAGGAGTAACACCTATGAGAAAGATTAAAAAAGAATATAGAAAAACCAACGATCAAGGCATCTCAGCCATGGGGACAATGGAAGGAGCCCGTAGGGCGACTGGAATTGTCCCCATGGCTGGCGCCTCCGCGCATTTGGTCAACTCGGCGCCAGATCCCGAGGTTCCCGAAAAGAAGCCGCGGCGCAATTTTACGGCCAAATACAAGCTTCGCATACTTGCACAAGCCGATGCCTGCAGTCAGCCGGGACAAATGGGCGCCCTATTACGCCGTGAAGGGCTTTATTCATCAAACCTGACCACATGGCGCAAACAAAGAGCACAGGGCATTCTTCAGGCCATGGTTCCTAAAAAGCGTGGCCGGAAACTTAAACAGAAAAACCCGCTGGCTGAGCGCGTAGCGCAGCTTGAAAAAGAAAACCGACGTCTGCAAGACAAGCTCAAAAAGGCTGAAACCATCATTGAGGTTCAAAAAAAAATATCGGAGATCCTGGGAATCAACCAGAATACCGACGACAGCGAAAGGAACAGTTGATGAATTCTGTCTTCTCTTTGAGCCATGATGTCGGTAAAAAGCCTGCCTGTGAGGCGCTGCTGATACCCAGAGCCACATTTTACCGGCACCAAAATGCAAACAGCAAGCAATCCCAACAGAGCACTGCAGTTCGACCGCAACCGCCACAAGCCCTTGACGCTGAAGAACGACAAGCCGTGGTCGAGATCCTGCATTCCGACCGCTTCTTAGATGATACACCATATCAAATCTATGCCACGCTTCTTGATGAGGGTCAGTATCATTGTTCAATCCGCACGATGTATCGGATTCTCAAAGAGCAACACGGAAATGTCAAAGAACGCAGAAAGCATGTTCAACGGCCCCACTATGCTAAACCCGAACTGTTGGCCACCGCTCCCAATGAAGTCTGGTCCTGGGATATCACTAAACTCAAGGGCCCAGCCAAGTGGACCTATTTTTACCTATACGTAATCATCGACATCTTTAGCCGTTACGTTGTCGGCTGGATGGTCGCTCACCGGGAACAGGATGCGTTAGCCAGACGGCTTATCGAACAAACCTGCATCAATCAGAACATTGAACCTGGCCAACTCACAGTACATGCCGACCGGGGACCCAGCATGAAATCAAAGGTGGTTGCACATCTTATGGCTGATCTGGGAATCACTAAAACACACAGCCGGCCGCATGTGAGTAATGACAATCCGTATTCCGAAGCGCAGTTCAAAACCTTGAAGTATTGTCCGCAGTTCCCCGACAGGTTCGGATCAATCCAGGATGCCAGGAGTTTCGGTCAGCCGTTTTTCAATTGGTATAACAAAGAACATCACCATTCCGGGATTGCTTTGATGACTCCCGAGCAAGTTCATTACGGAATGGCTCAACAAGTTTATCATCAACGAGCTGAAGTATTGCAGCAAGCATTTAACAAAAACCCGAATCGGTTCAAATACAAAATCCCGATTCCCGAATTGCCACCAAAGGCAGCATGGATCAATAAACCATCAAGTGATAACATTAGAGTCTAATTTATCGATGTGGGTGTCTCATTCTCATTGACATATTCCGATATGTAAACATTGCTCAAACCGAGGTCTTTGTTTCTGGCCAGACCAGTATGGTAAGGCACTGAGGGACACGAGGGTTATATTTGCAGCCCAGGCACACGTGGACCGCTCCCCATTATTTATTGGGCAGTTGAAAAAATGGACGCAGGCCAAATCCGTTTTAGTGTTGATTGATGAGGTAGGCTTTATCTGTACGCCTTTACGGCACGATATTTCTTTCCGGGACGTCGAGCAATTTTACACGACCCTGAAAGCAAACACCACAACTTCTAAGCCAACAAAGAAGCTGAAACGTTGGCTGTACTTATTAGATTTACTCCTAAAGGCCTCGACTGAAGATTTGCGCTGTAATCAGTGGTCTTTTTCGCCACTGTCACCAGGGCTATCCGTCAAACTGCAGGACTTAGGTAATACTCTATACGGTGATGATTTCAAGTTCGTTGCCTACGATCTCGTTAAGTTCGGCAATGCATTTGATGCTCTGATCCAGTTTAATTCACGAATTTAATTCCATACGTATGGAAAGATTTTTGGTGGATGCCAGGAAAATGAGGGATAGGGGGGGCGATATTTAGATTGGCAAACGAAATCTGAAAATTACCCGGATTAGCGATGTAGGCACGGAATCTAACAAAAATATTAGCTTAAAAAAGTATGTATTAGCCATTACATAATCTGTAAATTTATAAGCTCGATTTGTAAGGATTTTCACTGGATTTCTAACTTAGAAACCTACACTGCATTATTCCTTACAAAATGCTTAAACTTGCATTAATAAAATAATTCAGTCGAAATTAAGCTTGACAAAGTAAGGCTCCAAACTATATTCTATTTTAACGATATATGAGGTTATTATGAAATCATTTGTGAAAGTTATGAAAGCTTTATCGGATCCAAGTCGGGTCAAAATTATCAAGCTGCTCCAATTAAAATACATGTGCGTTTGCGAGTTGCAGGGGGCATTGAAACTGGCACAACCAACAGTGTCCAAGCACCTTAAAATACTTGAAGAAGCCGGACTGGTTGATTACAAGAAAGATGGCCTGT
>JAQBBE010000217.1:0-5366 GCA_032126435.1 Desulfobacterales bacterium
TGCTTGACTAAAAAAATTACTTCAGGTGGGTCATTTTTGGACGCCGATGGTGGGTCAAATTTAAATGCCTATTGACAGTTATGGATATTTTCACATTATTTAAAATATCTGCAGGCTATTTTAAACAGTTTTTGCATGCTCTGCACGACGTCCCCATGATTACACTTTATAATCACAATAGATTTTTATGGTATGTCTTCAACTACTACAATGTGTCATTTTTTGTAATATCCTTGACATGTTACCCAGATTATGAGAAATGGTAACTGGAAAAGTTCTTCTTATCAACTGGTTAACCTGCACATTCAATCTGATTCTCTTTTCCAATATCTTACTTACTGTCACCCACAGTTGATTCAATCTTGGCTTGCCTTGTACTTTGACAATTAGATCTTATAAAATCCTTAAACACTTGGAGAGCATTATGTGATGAATTTAACCCCATTTCTAAATAGAGATGGGGGTTTTTATTTGAATTGATACCGATTAGATATCACAACACTGATTTTATGTCGTACAGTGGCAAGATATATGTAGTTTATCGATAATTCCTTTTGCTGGCTTAAAAGTGTCTCAAAATAATAAAATTTAAGATTATATAGAATCGGCATAAGCATGATAATATACACGAAAAGTGGAAAAAATTACATTTATGTTATAATGGTAAATTGAAAAACTGTTGTTTAATCAGTTGTTATTTCGATCTTTATTGATCAAACTACTATTTTCTGCGTTTTCTTAAAAAGTGTCTCATTAAAAATCAGAGCGATAAAAAAACGATTCTACATAATATTAATGTTCGGGATTACAAAGAAAGGAGGACACAATCATGCAAGCACGTGGACCACTCATGATAGAGCATCGTCTCATTGAACGAATGCTTTCGGTTATCAGAAATGTCCTATCCGAAATCGAATCGAAACATAAGGTAGATCCTGTGTTCGTTGATACAGCTGTTGATTTCATCCGGGTATATGCCGATCGAACGCACCACGGGAAGGAAGAAGATATTCTCTTTCGAGAATTGAATAATAAACAGCTAACTGCAGAAGATCGCCAAATTATGGAAGAACTGATTGAAGAACATGTGTTTGGTCGCCAGACAACCAAGGCACTTGTTGAAGCCAACACCCGCTACCGGAATGGTGATGAGACCACCTTGACCGACATTGCCACCAACCTTCAAACCCTAACCGAGTTTTATCCCAGACATATCGAGAAAGAAGATAAAGTGTTTTTCCCTTCATCCAGAAATTACTTTACTGATGAAGAGGATCAAGCCATGTTGGCAGAGTTCTGGGAGTTTGATCGAAACATGATTCATGAAAAATACAAATCATTGGTTGATGGATTTGAAGGTCAGCAATAAATCCCGAACAAGCCAGTGCACCGGATTGCCATTTCGCTGGCGCTCCATGGCAACCGGTAACCGGCGCCGTTAGGCTCACAAACGATTGGATCTTTAGCTAGGAGGAAAAGTGAATTTGCTTGGCAGACTACTCTCACAAAGCGGAAGGCCTCGCGGATGGTTTGGCCGGATCCTTGTTCGTGGTATGAACTTAGGGCATTCTGGTTTAACGCGTTGGGGTCTTTCGAAGGTGGAGATTCCTGAACAAGCGAACGTACTCGATATCGGGTGCGGTGGCGGTCGAACCCTCGAGCATCTTGCATCCATAGTTAGACTTGGTAAAGCAGTCGGCATTGACTATTCAGAGGATTCTGTTGCCGTCGCATGGAAAAGGAACAAAAAACTGATTGTCAGCGGTCGCGTTGAAGTTCTCCATGGGTCGGTATCATCGATGCCATTCTCGGATGCAACATTCGACTGTGTTACAGCAGTGGAGGCCTATTACTTCTGGCCTGATATTGCCGCAGACCTTGCCGAAGTACGGCGTGTGATGAAACCGAATGGTCAGCTGGTGATCATCGCTGGTATGTATCTTGGATCGAAATTTGACAAGCGGAACATGAAACTGATCAGAGTTGGTAGCATGAGGTGCTTCTCTGTACAGGAGTTCGAAGACACCCTCCAGGATGCTGGATTTCCCAATGTAGCTGTTACTGTGGAACCCCGAAAGGGATGGATTTGTGTGGTCTCGGAGTTGGGGCCTAATGACAACACAAAGGAATGCGCAAAACGAGACACGGCCTAACCATGCCTTACACTCGGATGGCATGCTGCGCTACATTGCCACCGGTGAAGGCCACGTTGTGTGACAAAAAAATTCCATAATTTTTAAATAGAGCAATTGAATATGATCAAAAAATTAATAAGTCAGTCTTTTACGTTAATTCTGATTTCTCTTTTTTGTTTAATTTTCTCACCTGCCTATTCTAAAGGTGCAGGATCTCTTATCGAAGTAACGCCAACAGTCAAAGGGTATGCGTTCAATGTAGTAAAACCTATTCTTGATTCATATAGTAAGAAGGATAAATTGTCCCAACTATTGAAAGTATCAGAAATTCTAACAGATGCGGAGATTGGTGTTCAAACAAACGCCATTGAACCGAGTAAGTTTATTATTTACGATAAATTGGAAACACTGAAACTCGGATTTCTGTATACATTCAATCTTTCATCTGAACAAAAACAAATTCTAAAAACTTGGCGTTCCAAATTTATGCGCTCGAATCCGGCAGATGTCTTTTTTGCCCCTTCCGCAGATGACATTATCAAAACAAAAGCGGCTTTTGGTTGTTCACATTATGCCAGATCATTTATCGCAGTAGTAAAAGCGCTTCATTTGGTAGCTAATCCCGAAGATATCCGTTACACGATTAGCAGCAAGTCAGATAATTACAATCAGGCATTGGATAAACGAGATAAAGAATTGACAATAAATGGTCATCAATTCGTAATCGTTAAAATTTCCGGTAAATGGATAGCGTTAAATACTTCCAAAAGGGAATGGACTCAATTACCTGATGGGTTTACACCAGATTCTGTTGTTCCTCCGAAAAATATTTCTGTTCGATTTGCATCATATCCCGAAGTTACTTTTTTGTTCAGAAAGATTGGAAAAGACTTTAATGACGATTGTAATGATAATTCTTTGGTGACTCTTATGAATATTTATCGTTCAGGTGATGCAAATAATTCAGAATTCTTGTGGGAAAAGTTCACTGATAGAAGTAGTTAATATCACACAACAAATGCATTGAGTGGATGTTTTTCGCTGCGCTCAAAACACCACTCATGCAGGCGTTCTGCATCAAATGACAAACATCTCACCACTTGACATATAATTACAATATAATTACAATATAATTATGAAAAAGTTGATTTTCGAATGGGATGATCATAAAAACGCATCTAATAAGCGTAAACATGGTGTTTCCTTTGAAGACGCGCAAACTGTATTTTTTGACGAGAACGCTATTGAATTTGACGACCCAGACCATTCCATTCAAGAGGAAAGATTCATTCTTTTAGGCTTAAGTCAAAGTCTTAAAGTTTTAGTTGTTTGCCATTGCTATCGCAGTGATGAATCTATAATTCGTATTATCTCAGCAAGAAAAGCAACAAAAAAGGAGCAAGTAGTTTATTTTAGGAGGCCATGATGAGAAAAGAATATGATTTTGATAAAATGAAAGGACGGAAAAATCCTTATGCTAAACATTTAAAAAAACAGGTAACCATCCGAATAGGTGTTGATATTATAGAGCATTTTAAAAAATTAGCAGAGGAAACGGGTGTTCCATATCAAAACCTAATCAACCTATACTTGCGTGATTGCGTTCAATCCAACCGTAAACTTTCCTTAAACTGGACACCATAAGGTGCAGAACATCCGCATTCACAAGGACGCTCGTAACCTCGCGGTTGTGATTCGGGGCGTTGGGTGTGTAAAAAAAAATATACGGAAACCGTTTTTTGTTTTTGCACTTCAACTGTGATATGATTTATAGACTTGCCAAAACCCAAATTAAATGAGATCAATATTATGAAACAGTTTAAAATAGTTGTTGAAAAACATCCCGACACCTATGTCACTTATCCACTCGGCCTAAAGGGCGTTGTGGTCGGTCAGGGTGATAAATACGAAGCGGCGTTGGCTGATGTTAAATCGGCAATTAAATTTCATATTGAGACATTCGGAACTGAACAAATTGATCTTGACCCACCAATTCTGGAAGCTTTTATTGCAGAAACAGGAGTAGCTGTCTGATGTCGAAGTTTCCTGTTGACGCTCCAATTCGAAAAGTTGTTAAAACTTTTGAGTCACTTGGATTTAATATTGTACGTGAGGGCAATCATATTGCAATGTTAAGAGAAAATCCAGACGGCACCCGAACTCCCCTAACGATGCCAAACCATCCTTACTCAAGCAAGAATATCAAGGGATGAATTCTTGAATGCGTATTATAAATAATTTGTTGTAACTTTATATCACCTTCACCGAACATGGCGCTTCACCAGAACTGCATTCCGCTGCGCTTCATGCAGTCTGGTGAGCTTTCCGTTAGCTTTCATATAGAGACAAAGTAAATAATGAGTCGTTTTCTGTTAGATAATGAAACTGTAATTGATAGTCAGACGGGTTTGATGTGGACGAAAAATGCCTCTTTATTTGATCTTCCTATGAATTGGGGTGAGGCTTTAAATACTATTATAGAAGTCAATAAGTCAGGGCTACATGGTTATCAAAATTGGAAAATTCCCAATCGTAAAGAATTGTTCAGTTTGATGAGTCATAATACGATTAATCCAAGTCTGCCTATTGGCCATCCTTTTACGAACGTATTTGCAAGTTACTACTGGACTTCTTCAACTTGTGCAAGGCTGCCTAACCAAGCGTGGTATATTCATTTGGGAGGAGCCAGAGTGTTCAAAGGAATGAAATATGGTTCATATATGGTTTGGCCTGTTAGAACCGTGGAAAACCATAATAAAAGTAATTTGTTTCAAACCGGACAAAAGATCTGTTTTGATGAAGGTGGTAGTATTATAGGTTGTCATGATACCGGTCAAGATGGTGAAATACAGGCAGGCTTGAAGTTCTCGAAGAATCGTTTCACAAAACACGAACAGACTATCTATGATAATGATACAGGTTTGACATGGTTGCGAGATGCAAATGTCCATAAGGACATGATGGATTGGAAGACGGCTTTTGATTTGATTTCAAAGATGAACAGCGAAATGGCATATGGCCACAATGATTGGCGAGTCCCAAACATTATTGAACTTGATAGTTTAACAGATATGGGCCAACATTCACCTGCGTTATCGAATGATCATTCATTCAATGATGTACAGGAGTTTTATTGGTCTTCAACCACAAGCATGTATGACATGAATTATGCGTGGGTATTATATATGGTAGATGGAGCCATTGGCGTTGGACATAAGCCGTTATCTGAAT
>JAQBBE010000218.1:0-3297 GCA_032126435.1 Desulfobacterales bacterium
GGTTCATCGATAAGGGCTGCAACCCTTCCACCTGTTGTTTTATTTCAGAAAACGTTTTGCTCACAATTCTTCCGGATCCGGCAAACAAACGAACACATCCCTGAAAGACAAAGAAACTTAAAAACAGTACGATGGCGATGGTCAGAAATGCGTGCAGAAAAAAATCGGAAGACAGATAATGCCCGGCAAAGTAATCCCGTGCGGTGGTCCAGCCCACATGAGCGAGTATGGCGATGACCGGCAGGTTGAAAACCATCTGGAATATAAACCCGCTAAGGGTCTTGGAAGTCTTTTCCAGGGTATTGTCCAGGCAACGGTTCCAGAGGGCGGTCAGATCCCCGTCCAATGTGTTATTGTCCGAAAGAGCATTTTTCATATGACGCACCGATGGGTTGAACCGGGCCTTGACCAGGGATTCGGCAACATCCGGCCACTCCTGCAAAATGGTCATCCTGTAACCGCGCATGGCGGCATCTACGCCATCGCTTTTGCCGGTCTCGGCCACCGCCGCCCGGGATTCCTTAAAATGCAGCAAAGAAGAAACCATGCCCGTCACCTGACGAATCGGGTTTCCGAATCTCAACATGGCCACAATACCGGTGCCAAAAATCATAATGCGCGCCCATAGGGCGATGAGCCATCCCACCGGACCCAGCCAACGTTGTGCAAGTTTTTGATACAACAGGACATTTATGCCGAAAAACTGACCGGCGTTGTTGTCTTTGATTGCAAAAAGCGCATCCGCCAATGCCTTTTTTTCGGCGGACTGAATGCGCGTTTTTGCGTCTTCCAGCCCCTCGACATTTTTTTCGACTTCAGTTTCCGTCTCTTGAAAAACATAATCTCGCAAACTTCGGGCATTTTCGATCCGCCGGTCCACCACGTATCCAGGACGATTGAAGGTGCCGAAAATCATCTGCTGCAGATCCTTAAATTGATCAAAGTCGTGCTTCGGACGCACCGCGGGGTCCCACTCGGGATTGCGCAAATGGCGGCGGGCGGAAATGCACAAGAGGGTTTGAACCGGTCTTTCCCAGGCGGCATTGATGAACGTTTTGAACTCCGGTACGATTTTTTCTTTGAGTTCGCCTTCATCCTGACGATCGCACTTGTTGATCACCACCACCAGAGAATCCCCGCCAAACAGGCGGACATAAGAAGCCAGAAAATCTATGTGATCTCTTCTTTTGGGATTTTCAGAATCGAAAACACAGATGAGTATGTCTGAAAGCGCGATGGCTTTTTGCACCACCGGGATGTGCGTTTCCTGCTCACTGCTGTCCGTATCCGGAGTGTCGATCAGTAATACATGGTCCAGCGTTTTTGCGGCTTGACTCGATCGAAACACGACATTCTCCAGGCCGAGCTGCTCGCTCAACGGGTCGGCGTCTTCCTTTGCCTGGCTCAAAACAACGACGTTCCGGGTGGTGGGCCGATGATGCCCCACTTTGGACAGACCGTCGACTTCAGCCAGTGCATTCAGCAGCGTCGACTTGCCGGATCCGCACGGACCGATGAGGGTCACCATGAGCTTGCGCTCGAACCGTTCCTCGAGATCGCCCATCATGCGGAGGACTTCGCTGCACTGCTTTTTCAGCCCTGCCGCCGGCTGCCATAGGGGCGCCCGGTCAATGGCTTGGTGAAGCATGTGAACCTCATTTTTGAAGCCCTCGATCCTGCCGAGGGCCTTGATTGATCCTGTTTTTTGGTTTGAAATCATCATGATACCATCGCTTTTTCGCACGTCTCGATGCGGGTTTCGATCCCATGGATCAGCGGGTTTGAGGCGTCCAGCGTATCTGTTGCAGCCCGTATGATTCCGCCGGTGACCTCCTGTTCGAAAAGATCCTGTACCGCTTTGAGCTTGTCATTCAACCACGTTTGTACAATGGGGCCGAGCATCTCTTCAAGCTGTTTCTGATCGGCTTTTTTAAGCCCCGTGGTGGCGGGTATCGCAACCAGTGCATACAGATCATGCAGCCCGAACAGGCCGGTCAACTTGACCTTGATTCCCACGGCCCCCACGGGATCTCCGGTTGAAATGATATACGTAACCGCCGCGGTGGCCGGAACGACATTCAAAAATGCGGCGAACATCTGCCGAATTTTGGTCCACATGCCCATTTTCCTTCGGTAATCGCCGGCCAGATTTTTCAGCGTCATTTCGATGCCATGGGACAGCTCCACAATCACATCCCGGCGTGAAAGAATGGACTTGAGCACTGATTTCCAATCCATGCTCCGCAATTTTTCCTGTTCCTGAAACACAACCGGATGGGCGGAGACAAAAAAGGTCAGGATCCCTTTTTCTTCGCCGGGCTCTGTATACGGTCTTTCGGTGTCTTTCAGCGCTCCGCCGGCTCTGATCTGTTCAAGGGTTTCGAGCATTCGCCGGGTGACCGGATCCTTCAGGGGCGCGTCGACGGATATGTCTGAATGGACCGCCGTGGAATGGATGCTGTTTACGGCGTTGAGAAGATCTTCTTCCACCCGATCGACAAAATCAGCGGGCGGTGCTTGTTTTTCAGTGTCGGAAAAAATCTGTTTGACCTTTTTTGCCGTGCCCACCAGTATTTTAAACGGGCGTTCGATAAGGCTGCCCGTTTTGCGCATGGCCCTGACATAGGGGGGGTCCGTTTCCATCCATATCTCAACAAACCGTTTCATCACCCGATCCATGGGAAAATGCCGAAGCGCCTCCTGAACACAATAACTCTGGGCGGTCTGCAGCGTATCGAGATAAAGGCGCAGTTCATGGTTGGAGATTTTTGCATGTTCAAGGATTTCGGCGGCCTGGATCAGCACATCTTCCAAAATAGAGGACAGCAATTCGAGTCTTATGGTGCCGGAATCGACGGCTGTAAGGGCCTCCATAAACGACGGATCTTTTTCACCGATAGACCGCAACGTCATGAATTTTTGGCCGGCCGCCACGACATTATCCTCATCCGTACGATAAATACCCAGCACATAACGAGGGGCGTCGGCGCCGTATAAGTTGCCGGCAACGGTCATTGCATGCGCTCGGACCTCTTCGTCCGAAAAGCTGGGATAAACACGATAAATCAAAAAGCATTTCCGAATGCCGATGCCGGTGAGCATCTGGGCGATGAAATCGGTGTTATCGCGATTGTTGTAGTTGGAATTGGTAAAAATATATACCAAAATATCGGATGCTTCCAGGGCTTGCCGGGTAACATCCCGGTTGATGTATACGCCTTTGGCACCGGTATCAAAGTCCGGTGTGTCCATGAGAACCAGATTCCTGGGAACCGCATCGTTTAATACATAGAGCGG
>JAQBBE010000219.1:0-4220 GCA_032126435.1 Desulfobacterales bacterium
CATACAGGCAGTCCTGGGCCAGAAAATGGTCTCCAGGGGACAGCAGTGCCAAAAACGTCGTTGTGATGGCGGCCATACCGCTGGCGGTGACCAGACCGGCTTCAGCGTTTTCCAGTGCCGAAAGCTTCTGATGCAGGGCAACATGGTTGGGGGTGTTGTTCATGCGAATATATTTCAACTCATCGTAATTGTCCTGACCGGTATATTGAAAGGTAGATGACTGGAAAATCGGCAGGGTGACAGCCCCGCCGACCCGGGGTTCCGGTTCACCGGCATGAATCAATTTGGTTTCGATGTGCATCGGCCGCTTAGTCATGGCGAAAATTCTCCTATCCGGTTAATATCGTTTTCTTTACGTTCTTTAATATTGCAGCTTCATCTTCGATTTCCGTGACACTTTTATGGAAGTCAACGTACAATGAACCCTAACGATCTGCAACCGTTAAAATCATCTTGGTAAAGACACTTGAAGGTTGAAATTAAGTATTTAAATCTGTATGAAAGCATTTTACTGGTTTTCATGAAAATAATATGTTTTTGTAGAGAAATGACGTTTATCTCCTTGAAGGGGGCGGTGAAGTGTCGTACGGGCTTGAGTATGAAGACACGAAATATCGCTCACTGAACCTAACGCAATTTAGAGAATTCATCCTAAAAAACGCCGAAAAAAGACACGTGGTGCTTATCGCAAAATCATGGAAATATGAACGATGGAAGGAAATCCTGCCTAAGCCGCTATATGCGGACACCAATGGAAAAGGCGGTTATGTATTTGTGCAGTATTAAAACAATAATAATAAAGACATAATGATCGTCTTTATTTTACGCTTCCCGTGCCTTTAGGTCGTATCCGAGTCCTGTTTTAGTCATGTATTTTCCATTAAACGGGTCTGTCAGGGATAAAGTACGTCGATGCCGCCCCGCGGCCGGTATATCACTCGGAATAGGCTGCATAATACATTCTGATGAAACTTTCATGGCTCTCGAAGGCGATTTCCGGCAATTCATCATAATTAAAGCGGGCAGCATCATCTGCATCATCGCCGGGTATAAGGGTGCCGGTATAGTTTTTGACCAGATAGCCCACCATTAATACGGTGTGGTATTGGGCGCTGGGGTTGGAAGAGACGCCAAGGAGCATATCGATTTGTCCAGATAGCCCGGTCTCTTCTTTTAGCTCTCTTAAAGCCGCTTTTTCCGGTGTTTCACCAAGTTCCATAAATCCGCCGGGGAGGCACCAGAAACCTTTTTTGGGCGCCACACTCCGTTTTACAAGAAGTATTCTCTTTCGGTTATCTACCACAACGAGACATGTAGCCGGTATGGGGTTCTCATAAAGGGGTTCATTACAGTTCTCACAATAAAGACGCAGGCTACCCTCACATATTTTTTTTGTGAGTCCTGCGCCGCAATAATAACAAAACTTCTTTTTTCGCATGGTTAATCGTCGAAATCCCCTTCCGGGCCTTTATCGGAAGTGATCAAAGCCGCCCTTTGGGCGATCTTTTCCGGCGTCCATTCATCGGGGTCTTCTATGCGGTGTGCTTTGGGGCCCGGATCAAATGTTCCAACCTCGAGGATGGCGTTGATGGCAAGGGGTGCCGTGTCTTTTGCATTGAAGACGTTTACAAGCATGTTATAAACAAACGCCTCAACCCGTTTAATCATTCGTTCTCTGACTGTTTTCGGCTGTCCCATCAACTTATTTTCGAACGGCAGGTTGAGTTTCTTGTAATCCCCACCTTTAAGTCCTTTGGAGTCAGCATAGGCGGTCATCTCTTTCCACATTTCTTCGGTGACTCCCTGATCCTTAATCTTGATGAATTTGCCGTCTTCGTCGAGTATGGCATTGCCGTAGTCGTTGACCTCAAGGCCCCAGGAGATCATTTGCAGAGCGGTGGCCACATTTGCTTTGGTTGTCCGGGTTTTAGCCGCTATTTCTAGCAACCTGTCGGAGCTGTTTCCGGATGTGCCGTGCTGGGCGCCGGAAACCTGATATTTTGTCAGAGCCTGGTGAATTTCTGCGGTTAAATCGACCTGTATCCCCTGACCGCTGGCCTCGATACCGTGGGTTGTTCCGTTGTTTAAAGCGATCCAATCCGGAAAAATATCGTGTGCGTTCAGGCCCTGTATCAGAAACAAAGCTTCCTTCACGGTTGAGAGCCCCTCTTTTCCCTTAATTTCACCGACTTCGGTTTCAAGACCGGCCCAAACAGGAACAAAGGGGTTCAGTTCCAGGTTGGCCATCAGATTCTGATCGTCGGGCAGATGGGATGCATCGATGGCAATGGAGGTCATTCCTGCTTCAAACAGCGTTGGAATTTCAATTTTGGCATCAGGGACATCCTGTTCATTCTTGATTCCATAATGGTCTGCGTGAATGGCCACCGGGACTGTGATGCCCAGTTCGTTGCAGACGGCATCCACCTGCCGGGCAATGTTCCAGTAATTGACCGCACAATATGCACTGGCGCCGCCTTCGGATCTGGCGATTTCTATGATAATGGCGGCATTTGCTCGCTGGGCGGCCTGGAGCGCGCCTCGAATAACAAAGTTGTTTCGACCGTTGGCAGCCATGGCGATGGCGTTACCCTTTTGGAGCATTGCACGGTCAATAAACTTTCCGCTGACGATCAGGGCCTTTGAATTGGGGAAAAGTTTTGCCACGATAGGTGGACGGCCGATTTTTAATGCTTCTTCAAAATCCTTTGAAGGAACAGTTTGGTTTCCGGACATGGCTTAACCTCCTTTTGATAAGCGTTTGCGGCGAGTATCATCGGTTATTCTTGATTGTCGAAAATTTTTGATCTGAGGTCGTTTAATATTTCAAGGATTTCCCCCTTGTTCGAAAAGGGTGCACAGAGCACGCCCCAGCCCATTTGGAATTGAAACAACCCATCATAAGCCGTATCATGAAAGGATCGTATCCGATGGGGAAGGTTGCGTTCGTCCAGGATGGAAGCAATCAGTTGCGCCTCTATGACATTCTCCAGAATAGCGATATTGATAAATTCCTGCTCGTCTCTTTCGTTCATAGCGTGAACTTAACCGATTCTATCCAAAATTAACGGCAGACCACGGGGGTAAGCCCGTAGGGGAATCTATTATTCTTACCGGAATCTGGAATTTAGTCAATTATAAAAAAACAGGTTGATTGTCGGATCTTGAAATAGGTGTGAAATAAATTGCACAGTTTTTGTGAACTTTTTTACCCACTCCCCGAAAAAATCCTTGGGATAAATCTTTAACTATCTGTAATTTATATATTATCAATCGTTGATGCTTCGGCATGGCTTTTGCTTATAAAGAAACGATAGGGACATCGGCGGACACCTTCAGATTGCCATGAATCTTGCATTTTCAGATGGATATTTTCCCATGGATTGATCGAGCTGTATTGCTATATATTGTTGTTTGCTATTTCTTGACACACAACATTTGGTATGTTAGGCTCAATTATCTAAAAGTACAATAATTGGCGTCGTCACTGCACACTGGACAACCCGAATTGGGTATGTCGGAACAATTCATGCGTGCGTTGGTATATTAAAAGGAACGTATCAATCTAACCCAACTAACACCCGACGATATCAGGATTATGGATCACGAAAGCAAAATTATTAAATTAAATTCTAAAAGTGCGGAAGACGAACGCTTCATAAAAGGAAAAGAGGTCCATAAAAAACATATAATCAACAAACTGAATTACATTAATTTCCAAGACGGAACCATCCTTGTAAATTTAAGACATGCCGAATACGGGTATACGTGTTCTCACCGAGCCAAACCGTTGCCTTGTTTAGGCGACGAGTTAAGGTGTCTTTGGTCCGAAACCGGTAAAATCGATCGACAGCTAAGGTCCTATAAATTCGAAGACATTCTCATTCCCGACGGCCAAAACGTATTGTTATTAAAGTCCAACGAGATCCGCATTGACCATGAGGGGATCCGCCTTATTCTTCCTGAGACATGTCAGGAGGTCAAACCCCGGAAACTGAAACGGCACGCCTGCAAAGGCGTCAAGGTTCAACTGATTCAGAACAGCGCTCTTTTTGATGGTGTTCTCATGGACTTCAGTACGGCCGCCTTCCGTGTTGAAGTCACCGCAACTCCACCCCAGACATTTCAATGGATCGATCCTGAATCCTCGGTAAACCTGAATTTTTCCGATGAAAATGAGATGCTCTATTCAGGGGAATGCAAAGTGATCAAGCAGTCCG
>JAQBBE010000220.1:0-2968 GCA_032126435.1 Desulfobacterales bacterium
GCGCTTGCCATTGAAGCCGGAAATGTTTTGTCGGTCAATATGGTTCTCTTGGGCGCCCTGATACAGACCGGCAAAATTCCATTGTCTTCAGAAACGGTAAAAGAAGCGATTAAAACAAAAACAAAAAAAGCCTTTGTCGAAACGAACTTAAAGGCTTTCGAACTCGGTTTTTCTGCGGCAAACCAACTCGGTTAAGGGAATTTTCTCAATAAAAATGAGTGCGGTGGAATATCAAAGGGTTATGTATATTTTGTCGGATCTTTGACACCGGCTTCTTTAAAACCTTTCTTTCTTAAAAAACAGCTGTCACATTCACCGCATGCCAGGCCTTGGGGTGAAGGGTCATAGCAGCTGTGGGTTAAAGCGTAATCGACCCCCAGCTCCATTCCTTTTTGAATGATCTGCGCTTTGGTCAAATGGATAAGCGGCGTTCTTATCCTGATTTTTGTTATGCCTTCTACACCCGCCTTTGTGGCAAGATTTGCCATACGTTCAAATGCGTCGATATACTCAGGCCGGCAGTCCGGATAACCGCTGTAGTCGACTGCGTTAACCCCGATGAAAATATCGGCTGATTCGAGAACTTCGGCCCATGCCAGGGCAAAGGAAAGAAAGATGGTATTTCTGGCCGGAACGTATGTAACGGGTATTTCCCGGGTCATTGCCTGTTCATCCCTTTTTTTGGGCACATCAATATCATCGGTAAGGGATGACCCCCCTATTTTATTTAAATCCATATTAATCACGAGGTGTTCGGTGACACCCAGAGCGTTCGCTACCTTTTGAGCGGCTTCAAGCTCAACGACGTGACGCTGCCCGTAGGAAAAACTTAAACTATAGATTTCAAAACCTTCGAATTTTGCGATGGCCATTGCAGTGGTGGAATCAAGTCCCCCGCTTGAAAGAACAACGGCTTTTTTTACATGGTTCATGATTGGTAAAGTTTAAGCGACCCGCCACAGGATTACAAGTATCAATATGCTAAAAGTGGTATTGTTCTTGTCTTTTTATCTGGTTTTGAAAAACCGGGTCCTCAGAGCCTTGCCTGTCCCGCATTGCGGGAGTTAAAAACAACGGCTATGGCGCTTTAATCGCTCAATTTAGGTGGAATATTGGAATAATGGATGGTTGGCAAGATCAAGCCATTTAAAGGTTGTCGAGATTTAGCGGCTTGGGAGTAATTATTATAATTTGATGAAATTTATCGTAATATGTGATATTAAATTTTAAGTAGTCATGAACTTTGTTGGACTCCGGCAGTACACGTTTTTTAAAAAAGATTATCCATTCCGCTGATATATATGTGTTTACAATAAAAACTCTCCGACCCCTCAATTACTTAACTTGAATAGAAAAAATGGATTTCGAAAGAAAAATGAAAAGGAGTTTGCATTATGAAAAAATCATTCGGTGCTAAAACGCTAATTTTTCCGACACCGGTCTGGTGTGTAGGCTCGTATGATACGAAGGGCGCCCCAAACGTTATGACCATTGCCTGGGGCGGCATCTGCTGTTCCAAACCGCCCTGTGTGACCATTTCTCTTCGCAAGGCCACCTATACCTATGGCAATATAATGGAAAGGCAGGCGTATACCCTCAATGTACCGTCTGAACATTATGTTCAGGAAGCGGATTACTTTGGCATGGTATCCGGGCGAAACACGGATAAATTCAAGGAAACCGGTCTGACACCGATGAAATCAGAGCATGTCGATGCACCGTATGTGGAGGAATTTCCCATGATTTTGGAATGCAAGGTGATTCATCATTATGAAATAGGCTTGCATACCCATTTTGTCGGAGAAATTTTGGATGTCAAGATTGAGGACAGTATGTTGACCGATGAAGGCACGCCGGATATCGAAAAAATTCGTCCCATTGTATTCAGTCCTGAAGTCCGAAAATATCATACCATTGGCAAATTTATCGGGAAAGCATTTGAAGTCGGGAAAAAATCATAAAAGCAAAATCTGATGAACTCGTAAAAAGTCTGATTTTGTTCGCTCCGCAAGCAATTTTGGGATTCAAGACTCGTCTGGCTAAATTGCAAAAACTCGGGCTAACGCCCTCAAACAGCTTGCAATTTTTAACGCCAGACTCATCATAAATCTTTCTCCAAAATTGCTCGATGTCGCTCACAAAAGTCTTTTTACGAAGCCGTCAAAATCTGTTGTTGTGACACCGGAAGGAGAGTCGAAATGGATATGATTTCGGTCGATTATCGTGGGAGTGTGATGCTCGCCAAGTTTGATCGCGGCGTCACCCATGCATTGAACCCGGAGTTCGTTCAGGAGCTGGGCGAGGTTCTTCAGAGGGTTAAAAGCGACGCCGCTATACGCGGTCTTGTGCTGGGGAGTTCCAATGAGAAATTCTTCTCCATAGGGCTTGATATCCCTGATCTGTATGCGCTGGACAGGGAAGATTTCAGAGACTTCTTTCGAGTGTTCAACCGGGTCTGTATGGATCTGTACACGCTGCCCAAACCGACCGTCGCGGCGATAACCGGCCATGCCTTGGCCGGCGGGTGCATACTGGCGCTTTGTTGTGACTGGCGGTTTATTGCGGAAGGGCGGAAACTGATGGGACTGAACGAGGTAAAGCTAGGCGTTCCGGTGCCGTACCTGGCAGACCGGGTGCTGCACGCTTTGGCAGGGGTTCGGCATGCCCGCAAGGTGATGGAGGGTGGCGATTTTTATGCGCCTGCGGAGGCTCTGGAAATGGGCATGGTGGACGAAGTCCTGCCCGTGGAGGAGGTTGTGAATAAGGCCCTGGCACACGCCGGGAAGTTGGGTTCTTTGCCTGAATCAGGATATGAGATGATCAAACAGAATCGTGTCGAGACAACCGTGGCAGAGGTGCTGGCACGGGAAACGGAGAAGGAGCGGTATTTCATTGAAAGCTGGTATTCGGAAGCGGTGCGTGAACGATTGCGGGAAGCCATGGAGAAATTCTAAAGAAGACTGTATCC
>JAQBBE010000221.1:0-8617 GCA_032126435.1 Desulfobacterales bacterium
CGGTTGTGTATCGTGGAAGTGAGTGGTTCTTTACGTAAAGGGATACGGATTTCGTGTATTCAAAATGTTATGGACGGCCTGATTGTAAATACCGAAAGTGAAAAGGTCTTAAGAAACAGACAGTTTCTCTTTGAACTTTTATTGGCAAGATCTCCCGACTCAAAGGAACTCATCGACTTGGCGGCAAAGCACGGCGTCTATGAATCAAGGTTTTATGAAGGGGATACGGATGATAATTGCGTAAGATGCGGCCTATGTGTGAGGGTTTGCCGTGACAAAATAGGCGCCTTTGCTCTTTGTTTCGCCCACAGAGGATATGATAGAATCGTCACCACTGATTTTGAATCTCTTTCCGAGTATTGTATCGGCTGTGGCACCTGTGCTCAGATCTGCCCCACAGGCGCCATTAGGATGAAAGATGAAGGAGAAGAAAGGATCATTTACACAAAAAACCAGGTGGTCGGCAGGTTCGAGCTCGAAACCTGCGATTTGTGTGGTACCCCTTATGCTCCGAGAAAATACCTGGATTTTGTAAAAAAGAATTCGGATGCATCCATGGCAATCAACGTTGTAAGGGATCTTTGTCCAACATGCGCAAGACGAACGGGTGCAATAAATCTGGTGGGTTCAATGACAATATAGTCCATCTATACCTGTCCTCAACATCGATCTCAAGGTAAAAAAACATCATGGAAAAAGAAAAAATCGAAAAAATTGTCAATAAACACCGAAATGAAAAGTCAGCAATTTTGGCAATTCTTCATGAGGTGCAGGCAGAAGATAATCAACTGAGCGCCGAGTCCTTGAGATATATCGCGCAACTGTTGGATGTCCCATACGCCAATGTTTACGGATTGGCGACATTCTATAGTGCTTTCAGCACAAGTAAAAAGGGAGAGACGCTGGTACGGGTCTGTGACGGCATCTCTTGCCATATCAACGGAGCAGAAGAGGTCTTTGAAACGCTTAAATCGAAACTGAACCTTGAAATGGGCCAAACCAGCTGGGATGAGCAATTTAGTCTGGAAAAGGTGCGATGTTTGGGACTTTGTTCCATCAGTCCGAATGTCTCTTTCAACGACAAGACCTATTCAAATCTTAATAAAAAAAAGATGCTTGAAATTCTTCAGAAAAGGATGGGGGATTCAAAATGAAAATAAGGAATATGAAGGATCTTAATAAAGTCAGAGATACCGGCATGAAATCCCTTTTTCCAAAAAGGCCGAAAATCAGTATCAGTATGTCCACATGCGGACTTGCCCTTGGCGCTGATCGGGTATTTCAAAAAATAGCTGAAGAAAAAGATAAAAGGGGACTTAAAATATCCTTACATCAAACCGGCTGTTCAGGGTTCTGTAACCTGGAACCCATGGCATTGGTCAGGCTGCCCGGAAAGCCTGTTCTCCTGTATACTAAAATGACCTTGGAAAAGGTCGAACGGGTTCTCCAGGATATCCGGAAGAAAAAAATAACAAAAAAAGGATTGTTTTGCATCATTGGGAGCGAGTCTGTTTCCGGCAAACCGGACCCTGAATTGAATGGAATTCCTGACTATCAAGACACCCATCCCTTTAAAGGCCAGCACCGGCTGCTTCTCGGAAACTGCGGTATCATTGACCCTTTGAGTGTATCTGAATATGTCGCCATGGAAGGATATTCGGCATTGTATAAAGCACTTTACCAAATGCGTCCCAAAGAGGTCATTAAGGAGGTCGTTGAATCGGGACTCAGAGGCAGAGGCGGCGCATGGTTTCCCACCGGCTTTAAATGGGATATGGCAAGCAAATCTTCCGGTGAGGAGAAGTTTGTCATATGCAATGCAGACGAAGGAGATCCCGGTGCTTACAAAGATCGAACCATCATGGAGGGTAACCCTTTCAAGCTATTCGAGGGTATCGTGCTTGCCGGATATGCCATCGGAAGCCATCACGGGATCATTTATCTTCGCGAGGAATACCATCATACTTTCGAGTTTCTCAACATGGCTATTGCGATTGCAAAGCGGTATGGTCTTTTGGGAAAAAATATTTTGGGATCCGGGTTCAATTTTGCTTTAAACATTGTTCGAGGCGGCGGATCCTATGTGTGTGGTGAAGAAACCGCTCTCATGGATTCTTTAGAAGGGGAAGTGGGAGATCCTAGATTAAGACCCCCTTTCCCCATTGAAAAAGGATTGTGGGCGCGACCCACGATTGTAAATAATGTGGAGACCCTATCAAATATCCCTTTAATTATTCAAAATGGGGGAAAATGGTATGCAAACATCGGAACCGAGAAGGCCAAAGGCACCAAGATTCTATCAGTGGTAGGCAAAGTGAAGCACCCCGGGCTTTATGAGGTTTCGCTGGGCACAAATTTAAAACAGGTTATATTTGATATGGCAGGAGGACCCTCTAACGGTAAATCAATCAAAGCTGTCCAAGTCGGGAGTCCATTCGGCAATTTTATTCCTTCTGACAAGCTTGATTTAACGCTTGATCCGGAGGCCCTCAAAGAAAGGGGATCTATGATCGGATCCGGTGTGATTGTGGTTCTTGACCAAGACGCCTGTATTGTCGATATTTTGCATCATCTTCTTACTTTTTTCGTGGAGGAATCATGCGGCAAATGTGTTCCCTGCCGTGAAGGGATCTCCAGAATGGAGGAATTGATGATAGAAATATACAACGGTCGTGCCACTATGGATGATTTGAATTTATTGAATGAACTAGGAGAAACGGCCAGGGATTTCTCCCTTTGTGCCCTTGGCGGTGGGGCTCCTGCTCCGATATTAAATGGGATTATAGATTTCAAAAAAGACTTTGAGGCGCATATCCAAACCGGCAAATGTCTTCGGTTCGGTAAATTTGTTGAAAGACGCGAGTAAATCATGAAGTAGATGACCAGGCTTTAGTATTAAACACAATTTTGTCAAAGAGGATAAGATGATCACTTTTACCATAGACAACAAAAAAGTCAGTGCCAAAGAAGGCGCCACTGTATTTGAAGTTGCCCGTGAATACGGGATCGAGATCCCCCATCTGTGCTACCACAAAGATATGGAACCTTATGGGGGGTGTCGCCTGTGCATGGTGGAGATTACCGAGAACGGTTTTACGCGGTTGCACCCCTCCTGTGCGTTTCCGGTTAAAAATAATATCATTGTTAAAACAGATACTGAGCGACTCCGGAAGGGAAGAAAAATGATCGCAGAACTCCTGCTTGCCCGATGCCCGGATGTTGATATCGTAAAAAACCTTGCTGAATTCTTGGGTGTCAATGAAACCCGTTTTAAAAAAATGGATAGCGATTGTGTGCTTTGCGGCCAATGCGTGAGGGTTTGCCGTAATGTTGCAAAAGTCGGCGCCATAGATTTTATCAACCGGGGTAAAAATAGATACGTAGGGACACCCTTTGATCTTCCGTCTGATGATTGTATCGGTTGTGGGTCCTGCCATTATGTTTGTCCAACCGGCAGCATGAATATGGAATATGAAAATGTGTTAAGGTGGCGAAATTTACCGGGAACCTTAAGGAAATGCCGATATATGCGCATGGGTTTCATTTCCCATAAAATGTGTCCCAATAATTATCAATGCTGGAATTGTGAATTGGACCAGAGAATGGAAGATCTTGCCAAAACCCATCCCATATTTATGCTCAAACATTCAAGATCAGAAGAAAAAGAAACCATCGGACATTTCGAAATACGGTTTGATCGCTTCTATCATGAAGGACATGTTTGGGTGAAACGTATCAACGGTTTGATGAGATTGGGAATTGACGATTTTACCCGTCAGATTCTTGGGACGGTGAGTGATATGCGACTGCCGTTCATTGACACAGTCCTTGAACCAGAAGACACGTTATTTGAAATCTTTGGCAATGAGAGGACGTTGCTGATGTATGCACCTTTGGGAGGCAAAATCATTAATATAAACCCGGATATCCTGGACAATCCCTCGTTGGTGAGTATGGCACCCTATGAAAGAGGATGGATCCTTACCGTTGAACCCTTGGATATACCTCGGGCATCAAGGGAGCTCCTATCCGGGAGGTCTGCAAAGGAATGGTTGAAACTCGAATCCCATAAATTCCATGAATTCATTAAAAAAGAAACCGGAACAGATCTTCCATTTGACAAGCCAATTCCAAAAGATTTTGCCAAAACAGTCAGTAAAGACACCTGGAAAAAAATACACAAGATTTTTTTTATTCGGAAAAAAAAGAAAAATAATGTGAAACTTTTTCGTATTGAGGATATTCCCTAAAGCACTTACTTCTTATTATATCATAATACCCTCACTCTCATGAGATTGGACAAAAACGTAAACAAAAGCTACAGTTGCCCCCATAAAAAGCTACAGTTTAGGAACAATTTGATAATACTCATTATTTAATATTCATCGTCTTTGTATTTCTTCAAGGTGTTGCCAATGTAATCACATCCATTGCGCCCTTCAAACCTCCTTTTTTCCATCCGCTGAATGAAATAACTGAAAAAATTTAATGATTCAAACAGAATAGATCTTTTCACAATCTGTGCAACGGTTTGTGGCACCAAGGTTGCAATTCAAAGAGACAATGCAAGTCCTTCTGGTAATCAGTGGGGCCGTAGTCTCAACTTCCGCTTGGCAAAGAAGTATATTGAAAAGATATTTCGCTCAAAACCGGACAGAACCTTTGCTGCCAGGGGAGGCTATGCAGAAGCAAAGGAGGCTGCCAAAATGAACAAAAAAAAAGAAAAGTCGAAAAAGAAACGCCTTATCGGGTTTCGGGTAGTGGAAGATGAATGTATCTGGATGAAGGCCGGAGTTATCAATCTTCGATTTTGTGATAATGCCTATGATTGTTACACCTGTCCTTTTGACAAAGGGATGCAGCGGACAATGCGTCCCAGTGGGCAGACTGCGGGAGACATTCAGGAACCCGGATGGGTTGAGCACATAAAAGATTGCTACCAGGGAGCTGAACGGCCTTGCCGCTATGCACTGACAGGACGTATCGATGCGCCCAAGATCTGTCCACTCAACTATGAATGCTATCATTGCGCTTTTGACCAAATGATGGACGATGTGGATCTTGCACAACTCAGTGATTCGCCCAACTATTATTTAGCGTCTGGTTATAAAATGGCCACCGGCTATTATTATCACCCGGGCCATTGTTGGGTGCGTTTCGATCACGGGGGACGCGTTAGAATCGGATTTGACGATTTCATTATCAAGCTGTTCGGTACTTTTCAGTTTTTGAGCCTCCCGCCTCTTGGGGATACTCTTAAAAAAGATCAAACCGGATTGACAATCGGTCGAGGTGGTCGAAAAGCTGCATCGCTTTCTCCTGTCACCGGAACGGTTATTGCTGTAAACCACAAAGCCTTCGATCATCCCGAAATTCTACATGAAGATCCGTACAATGAAGGATGGCTTTGTACGATAGCGCCGGATATGCCCCAAAAAAATCTCAGGGGGCTTTATTTTGGCAAAGACAGCATGCAGTGGATGGAACAGGAAAGCCGGAAACTGCTGAACCTAATGGGGCCGGAATACGAAAAGCTGGCGGCTACCGGCGCCCAGCCGATTAGCGACGTGTTCGGTAATTTTCCGGAACTCGAGTGGGATCAGCTGATGAAGACTTTTCTGCGAACAGGGGCCTAAACGGGCTTGATGGGAGTTCTTAAAGGATTTTAATCAAAGAAGGGGGCATCCATGTCCATTAGGTTGGGTTTTTATGTCTGCCATTGCGGAATCAATATTGCCGGCAAAGTCCGTGTAGAAGAAGTGGCGGCTTTTACCCGGGAACTGAAAAATGTAGTGATCGCAAGAGATTACAAGTTTATGTGCTCAGATCCCGGCCAGGAGATGATCGAAAAGGACATTAAAGAATTCGACCTTAACAGGGTGGTGGTGGCCTCCTGTTCGCCAAGACTTCACGAGAAGACCTTTCAGGGTGCTTGCCAGCGGGCCGGGCTCAATCCTTATTTTTTTCAGATGGCTTCGGTTCGCGAACAAGTGTCCTGGGTCACCAAGGATGAAGATGCGGCGACCCGCAAAGCAAAAACACTTGTAGCAGCGGCGATCAACCGGGTCAACTATCATGAACGCCTTTATGCCCGAGAGGTAAATGTACATCCTGATGTCATGGTTGTGGGTGGTGGTATTACAGGCATGCAGGCTGCACTGGACCTCGGCAATTCCGGACATAAAGTATATCTGGTAGAAAAATCGGCAACCATTGGCGGACATATGCTCCAGTTCGATAAAACCTTCCCTACCCTCGACTGTGCCGCATGTATTGGAACCCCAAAAATGGTTGAAGTGGCCCAGAATGCAAACATCGAGTTGCTTTCGTACAGCGAGGTAAAGGAAGTAGCGGGATACATCGGCAACTTCACCGTTAAAATCCGTCGCAAACCGCGGTATGTAATAGAGGGTGTCTGTACCGGGTGTGGTGAGTGCGTTAATGTCTGCCCGGTATCGGTCCCCAGTGAATGGGATGAGGGGCTGGATAATCGAAAGGCCATCTACAGAGCCTTTCCACAGGCCGTACCCATTTCCTTTTGTATAGACAAAAAAGACCGGGCGCCTTGTGTAACCGCTTGTCCGGCAGGCATCAATATCCAGGGCTATGTGCAACTTATTGGCCAGGGAAAGTATCAGGAGGCAATGCGACTCATCATGGAGCGGTTGCCGCTGCCGGGAGTCCTGGGTCGCGTCTGTCCGCATCCTTGTGAATCTGAATGCCGAAGGCAGGAGTTGGATGAGGCAATTGCCATAAGGGATTTGAAGCGCTTTGCCGCTGACCATGCGAATTTAAAAGCGCTCGAGCCGCCCAAAATCGAAGAACGCACGGAAAAGGTGGCTGTGATTGGATCCGGTCCGTCGGGGTTGACCGTCGCATACTACCTGCGGCTAAAGGGCTACCAGGTGACCATCTTTGAAGCACTTGAGGTTTTAGGCGGAATGCTCCGGGTGGGCATTCCGGATTATCGGCTTCCACCGGAAGTTCTGGATCAGGAGATAGACCACATCCTCAGACTGGGTGTCAAAACGCGCACCGGCGTCAGACTCGGAACTGATCTCACATTTGAAGATTTGAAAGAACAGGGCTTTGCCGCTATATTCCTTGGGATTGGAGCTCATAATTCTTTGGATATGCAAATCCCCGGTGAAAAGGACACCCAGGGCGTTATCGATGCGGTTCGCTTTTTAAGGGAAGTTAATTTGGGCAATAAAACATGCCCCGGCAGCCGGGTTGTGGTCATCGGCGGCGGGAACGTGGCCATCGACGCAGCACGGGTTGTTAAACGTCTGGGGTCCCAAGAAGTCACTGTCGTGTATCGCCGCTCAGAACAGGAGATGCCGGCCTATACAGAAGAGATCGAGGGGGCTAAAAAGGAAGAGATTCGCTTTTCCTTTCTCACCGCCCCGATCGGGATTCTTGCAAAAAAGGGTAAGGTCGACGGCTTTGAATGTATCCGAACCGAACTTGGACCGCCGGATGACAGTGGACGACGTCGCCCGGTTCCGGTGGACGGTTCCGAATTCGTAATCCCCTGTGATGCGGTGATCCCGGCCATTGGTCAGAAAATTGACACATCCTGGGCAGTCCGGATGCCGGACTTGAAATGGTCTCAACGAAACACACTGAATGTGAATCCTCAAACAATGCAAACCGGTATACCTTATGTTTTTGCCGGAGGCGATGCGGTCACCGGCCCGGACACCGTGATACAGGCGGTGGCTGCGGGTCACAAGGCTGTCGAAGCAATCCATCGCTATATTAATGGTGAGGACCTGGAACTTTATACGCAGCAGCTCGAGGCTCAGGAAAAACCGGGCACTGATTGGCAAAAAATTCCGGAAGGGAGTCCCCAAAAAGCCCGGGCCCATCCAAAGCATCTGGACGTCAAAATGAGTGCTGCCTGCTTTGACGAAGTGGACCTCGGATTTTCAGAAAATGCGGCCCATCAAGAAGCCCGTCGCTGTCTTAATTGCGGTGTCTGCTGTGAGTGTATGGAATGCATTAAGGTCTGCGAGGCCAAGGCCATAGATCACAACATGCAGACAGAAGAACTGGAGGTAAAAGTTGGGAGTATTATCATCGCCACCGGTTACGACATCATGGATCCCACACCAATGAAGCAGTTTGGCTATGGCAAATATCCCAATGTCTTTACTTCTCTTGAGTTCGAACGCCTCAGTAATGCAACCGGGCCCACCGGCGGCGAGATCCTTATCAGAGACGAAAACAAGGATTTGACCCGAACCCCAAAAAGCGTGGCCATTTTGCACTGCATCGGCAGCCGGGATGTGAACTATCACGAATACTGCTCCCGGGTTTGCTGTATGTACGCCCTCAAGTATGGCCATTTAATTCATGAGAAGGTCGGTCACGACACCCAGGTTTATAATTTTTACATCGACATGCGCTGTTTTGGCAAAGGCTATGAAGAATTTTATCGCCGGTGTCAGGAAGAAGGAACCCACTTCATCAGAGGCAAGGTGGCTGAGATTACCGACCAGGCTGTCAAACCGGAAGAGGAGGGTAAGCTCATTGCAATTGCAGAAGACACCCTTTTGGGAAGACGTTTAAGGGTTCCGGTGGATATGGTTGTCCTTTGCGTCGCCATGCAGGC
>JAQBBE010000222.1:0-8064 GCA_032126435.1 Desulfobacterales bacterium
CACCTTGATTTTGTCAGGATCGAACACCCGGTCTTTACCTCGGTTGACCAGGTCATGGATTGCCAGCGGGGTTGTGATTTCATGACAAAATACGGCATCCAGCCGGATCACATGAACATCATCGGCAGGATTGTCAACCCAATGGGCATCGAATATCTTTTCAGCAATGGTTTTTCCCATGTTTTCCCCTTTTGTATCATTTCGGTTTTTGAAAACGACCATACCAACACGGCATTCTGTCAATTATTATTTCCGTCGCCATGCGGGTTCAAAATGGTTAATTAGTGTCCATCCACAATTACAAAATAGACACGGTGCGTTTCCTATTCATAAATGAGCAATTTTTGTTCGGATCAAGGCCGCACAAGGGTTTCCGGCTGCGGCATACTCCCTGTATGCCGCAGCCGGAAACCCGCGGAGAACGCGGATCCGGGCAAAAAGGGCCATTTATGGATGGAAACTAGGATACGCCGGTTCAATCGGTATCCGTCTTTAACACCGATAAAAAAGCCGACTGTGGGATCATGACCTGACCCACCATTTTCATCCGTTTTTTCCCTTTTTTCTGTTTTTCCAGGAGTTTGCGTTTTCGTGATACATCACCACCATAACATTTTGCCGTCACATCCTTTCTGAACGGTGAAATTGTCTTCCGCGCGATAATATTCCCGCCGATAGCCCCTTGAATGGCTATTTTGAACATCTGTCTCGGAATTTCGTCCCGGAGTCTTTCGCAGACACTCCTTGCCCGCTCAAACGCCTTGTCTCGATGAATAAGCTGGGACAGCGCATCAACACGCTCACCGTTGATCAGAATATCCGTCTTGACAAGATCCGTCTCTCTAAAATCTATGACGTCGTAGTCGAAAGATCCGTACCCTTGGGTAACGGACTTGAGTTTGTCGTAAAAATCGTAAATCACTTCAGCAAGAGGGAGTTCAAATATCATCTCCAGGCGCCGATCGGTCAGATACTGATAATTCTTGTTAACACCCCGGTGATCCAGGCAAAGCTTCATGACGACGCCCATATAACGGTCCGGAACGATGATAGCGGCACGTATAAACGGCTCATTGGTACGCTCAATCGTTGTGGGATCCGGATATAAGGCGGGGTTATCGATGATCATCGTAGACCCGTCATTCATGATCAGCTTGTACTGAACTGAAGGCGCAGTCAGTATCAGTGAAAGGTTATATTCCCGCTCAAGCCGTTCCTGAACAACTTCAAGATGAAGGAGCCCCAGAAAGCCGCAACGGAATCCGAAACCCAAGGCCACAGACGTATCTTTCTCATATATCAGGGAAGCATCGTTGAGTTTGAGCTTTTCAAGGCCGACAGCCAGATCCTCATAACCGTCTGAAGCAACCGGATAGATCGAAGAAAAAACAACCGGTTTTGCTTCTTTGAATCCGGGCAGGGGCGTTTTGCAAGGACGGTCTTTTAATGTAATGGTATCTCCGCAACGGGTATCGCTGACCGTCTTTATGCCGGCAATGATATAGCCGACCTGACCCGCTGAAAGCTCTTCCCGGGGTATACGGCCAATCTGAAATATCCCCACCTCCTCAACCTTATAGACCACATTATTCGACATAAATTTAATAATATTTTTCGGCTTTACGCGTCCCTGAAAAACGCGAATATGAATAATGGTGCCCCGAAAAGAATCGTAGTGGGAATCAAAAATCAATGCCTTGAACGGTGCTTCGGGATCTCCTGACGGCGGTGGGAGATAATTCACGATCGCTTCAAGTACATCATCGATGCCGATACCTTCTTTAGCGGATGTCAGTAACACAGTTTGAGGGTCAAGACCAAGATCCTCTTTTATCTGAGCTTTTACCCGGTCGACATCCGCCGACGGCAGATCTATTTTGTTGATCACCGGAATAATTTCAAGGTCATGCTCAAGGGCCAGGTACAGATTCGCAAGGGTCTGGGCCTCTACGCCCTGGCTCGCATCGACCAGAAGCAGCGCCCCTTCACATGATGCAAGTGCCCTGGAGACTTCATAAGAAAAATCAACGTGACCGGGCGTATCTATCAGATTCAAGGAATAGATCTGATTGTTTTCGGCTATATACGGCAGGCAGATGGTCTGACTCTTTATGGTGATTCCACGCTCCCTTTCAATGTCCATGTTGTCGAGAATCTGATCTTTAAAATCCCGATCAAGGACAACATGGGTCATCTGAATCAGACGGTCGGAAAGCGTCGATTTTCCATGATCAATATGGGCTATTATGCTGAAATTTCTAATGTTTTTTAATTTGTCCATGAATTCGCTTTAAACAAAAAAAATGGTAAAAGTCTGTTGACACCACCAGCCTTTCAAGTTATATGGAAAGGTCTCAATGATTTACGCCGATGCGTCTCATCCGATATTAAGCACACTGAAGGAAAAGGAAATTCTTCTATCAAATTTTTATTGAACATGTCAAGTCCGGTGCCATGCGTACCGATATCTCTATAACAAAAACAACTGGCTGGATAAGAAAAAATGGGAGAACACATTTTAATCGTTGACGACGATGCTGCCATCAGAGACTCGATGCTCGAATTTATCAAAAGGTCCGGATACAATGCCCAAACCGTTTCCAGTGCAGAAGAGGCCATTGAACTTTTAGAATCCACCCATGTGGATCTCGTGATAACCGACATCATGCTGCCCGGGAAAAACGGTCTCCAGCTGACCGATTTAATTAAACAAAATTACGATATAGATATTATTGTAATGACCGGTTACAGTGAAAATTATTCCTACGAAGAGGCCATCAATAAAGGCGCCAGCGACCTTGTATTTAAACCCTTTCGCTTCGAAGAATTGATACTCAGGTTAAAAAGGGTACTCAAAGAGAGACGACTCACCAAAGATCGTAATCGGATCCTGAGCAAGCTTGAAAACCTTGCAATCACAGACGGCCTCACAAAATTATACAATTTAAGACACTTTTATAATCAGCTGGAGATAGAGATTGACCGTTCCAACCGTTACGGACATCCACTTGCACTTTTGCTTTTGGATATCGATAATTTCAAGACGTACAACGATACATATGGTCACCTCGAAGGGGACAAAGTGCTGGTGAGGCTCGGCCAGATTATCACATCATGCCTCAGAACAATGGATTGCGCTTACAGATATGGCGGCGAAGAATTTACGATTATTCTTCCGGAGACAACCGGCGAAGAAGCCAAAAATGTCGCCCACAGGATAAGAACCTCCGTAGAAATCGAAAATTTTTTGCCGGAATCCGGGGATGTTGTAAACATAACCATCAGTATCGGCGTCACAGAATATTTTAAAAAAGAACAGCTCGCCACAGTTATCCAGAGAGCGGATCGGGCGATGTATAATTCCAAAGCAAAAGGCCGAAACACAATCTCCTTCCTGTTGGCTGAAAACGCTTCATAACCAAATCCGAAATGGCTGTGAAATCATCCCAGATCTCATTCCGAGTTCCGACTATCTTCGGATTTGTCCCACTGAAAATGCTGCAAAAAAAATAAACGACGCCAATGAAACAATAGTTGCGCCGGACGGCAGGTCGGCATAATAAGAGATAATGAGGCCGCCGCTGGTGGATATCAGTGCGATGAGTATTGAAAAGGCAATCATGGAATCATAACGGCGGGTTATCTGTGAAGCGGCCGCTCCTGGGATAACCAGCAGTGCGGAAACAAGGATAATTCCGATAATCTTCATGCTGATGACCACCGAAAGCGCCAGGATGGTCAGAAAAAAATGATCGAGAAAGGCCACGGGCATTCCACTGACAAGAGCCACCTCCCGGTCATAGGCAACAAACAGTAATTCCTTAAAAAACAGCACGGTTGAAAGAAGTACCAACCCGCCGAAGACTGCAATGACAATCAGATCTTGTCTGGTGATTGCCAGAATGTTTCCAAAAAGATACCCGAAAAGATCCACATTGTATTGATCCGACATCCCGATAAAAATAACGCCAAGGGCCATTGCTAAAGGAAAAAATATGCCGATGGCTGTGTCTGTGCTCAGAAGGTCTTCTTTTCCGATATATCCGATGGCGTTGGCTACAACCACGGCGAAACCGATGGCAGTAAGTGTTGGAGATATCCCTAAAAGCGCCCCCAGGGCTACACCGCCGAAAGCCGAGTGTGCCACCCCCACGCCAATAAAGGACAAACGACGCAACACGACGAAAAATGAAACCACTGCCAGAACGAAGCTGAGCATCATTCCCGCCAAAAAGGCATTTTGCATAAATTGAAGGCTGAACATATCAATCATGGTCTTGATGCCTGTGATAACAGGTTGCACATTTATCATCATGAACAATAACTTTAAGGTCTTTTCCAAAAACCTTTTTTGTTATATCCGGTGAAAAACAGGAATCCGGCTCATCATGATAGTGAAGCTCAACATTCAGGCACGCAACCCGGTCTGCGTGGGATGTAATAACCCCGATATCGTGTGACACCATGATTACGGATATGCCTTGCTCATTTCTAAATTTTGCCAAAAGTTCATAGAAATCTTCCTGAGCTACGCTGTCGACACCGGTTGAAGGCTCATCAAGGACTAAAAGTTTCGGTTTTGAAGCCATTGCCCGTGCGATATTGACCCGTTGCTTCTGGCCGCCTGAAAGCACGGCAAAGGGTCTTTTTGCATGGTCAGCCATGTTTATCTGTGAAAGCAGGTCCATGGCAATCTTTTTGCTATTATGATCCGGTCTGTGGAAAAGGCCGATACGACTGTAAAGGCCCATGAGAACCACATCGAGGACGGTAACCGGAAAGGATCGATCCGCATGGGAAATCTGGGGAAGATACCCGACCTCCAGCCTGCTTTGTTTGTTGGGTTGGGTTCCAAATAACTGAACAGAGCCCTTTTGGGGATGCACAAGGCCGAGGATTACATTCAGCAACGTGGTCTTCCCGCCACCATTGGGACCGACGATCCCAAATATCTCGCCGGCATAACAATTAAGGTACACCGACTTTAATACCCATTTCCCGTCGTATGCGACCCATACATCATGAAGATCTACAAGGAGTTCCTTTTTATTTTCAGTTTCTCCTGACGGGTCTTTCATTCCATGGCCTCCTTGAATACGCCGATATTGTAACTCATAAGATCGATGTATGAATGAACGTTTTTCTGTTTGGGCCCTCCCATAGGATCGAGAAAAAGGGCCTTAACACCCGCTTCTCTGGCGATGATTTCTGCGGCCCTGGCGTTGAGTTGGGGTTCGGCAAATACTGCCCGAATATGGTATTTCTTTATCATCGCAACAATATTTTTTATCTGTATCGGCGTTGGATTTCGGCCCGGAGCCGCTTCGATGACACCGACGGATTCAAGGCCGTAACGCCTGGCAAAATAATCCCATGACGCATGAAAGGAAACATATTTTTTAATTTTAAAGCTCGCCACCGTAGTTTCGATCCGGCGGTGGAGCTCGTCCAGTTCTTTCAAATAATTTTGCCCACGTTGTCTATAATACGTTAGATGCTGATGATCAACCTCACAAAGCGCATCCATAATTTTTTGGGTCATTGATTTCGCAATAACCGGATCGAGCCATATGTGTGGGTTGGCAATGATCGATCTGTCTTCCACGTCCGAAAGTTTTTTCTGATGGTCGTGATTGTGATGGGTATGTCCGGTTGTATCGATCAGATCAACCCCTTCGGATAACACCACCGTCATCAACCCCGGCCCCGTCAGAACAACGAATTTTTCAGCCCAGAATTCCAGCCCGGCACCCACCATAAAAAAAATACGGGCCGTAGAGAATTTCTTTAAAAGGCTCGGTTTTGGTTCAAAAGTATGGGGACTCGCACCTGCTGGAAGAACATAGGTCACCTCAACATGGTCGCCGCCCACTTGCTGAATCATGTCGGCAATGGGGTAAATGCTGGCAATCACCGGAAGCTTTTTGGCCAAACTCGGGGTTGCCTGGAGTTGGATGATCAAAAAAAATATAAAACAAAAACCATAGCAAAAAGGCATTCGAATTTTCATTAAAGGACCCTTTTTCTCCTTTCAAATACGACAAGGTCTGCGGATCATCGATTTCGATCAGATCGTTTTCTGCCCCCATGATGTTCGTGTTAAAGAATAGCAGATTTCCAATGTGATTTTTGTTATTTTCGATACAGACGGTGGCAAATTTTCGTTTCTTAAACAGATAACCTCAAAACGAGTAAATAGTCAAGAATGTACAGCCGTTAGAAAATTTCCTTGAAATTTCGCACTGTAATTAACATTTTCTATCAAAAACCCTATCCGCCAAGAGAGAGACGGCCATCTCACGGAATGAACTAAAGTAACGTAACTCAAGTTTCGCGCCCAATATCCCTATGAAGCCTTTGAGGTAGCAGGCCGAAATAAATTTTTATTGAAATTGGTATGTTAAAACCCATGCTCTCTGATCAAGTCGGAAATTATGCTTGACACTCAATGGCCTTTTGCCTATTATTTTTCTCACGAAAAACAAAAGTTTTTTATTAAAATTCATGTTTTTTCGGGTTATTGTGACACATTAACACTTAAAGAAGGGAGGAATCATCGTGAAAAATAAGCAAACTCTTTTGTTTGTGGGTCTGATCCTGGCTCTGGCATTGGTTTTCAGCATAACCACTACCGCCATGGCCGAAAACATCAGGATCGGCGTCGCTTCCCCTTATACGGGCAATTTAGCTGCATACGGCGATAATATCAAGGCCGGTGTTAACCTGAAACTTAAAGAGATCAATGATGCCGGCGGCATCAACGGTCAGAAGGTCGAACTTGTCTGGGGTGACGATCTCTGCCAGCCCAAAGACGCCGGAACGGTGGGTTCTAAATTCGCAGCGGACAAAAGCATCGTGGCAGTCATTGGCCACCTGTGCTCGTCAGCTACTCTCGCTGCCATGCCTATCTATGTTCGGGCAGGGCTCCCCACCATATCTCCCACCTCTACCAATCCGACCATTGGCGATGTGGGCAAAGGCTGGTTTTTCCGGAATTGTTACACAGACGACTTTCAGGGCAACTACCTGGCCTCGTATGTCGTGCCAAAGTTGCTGGGCAAGAAGAAAGTAGCCATCTTCTATGAGAACAACGACTATGCCATCGGTCTCAAAAACGCCTTCGTGGAAGGAGCCAAGAACGCCGGTGTAACTGTGACCGGCGCCGAGGCTTATACGACAGGGACGACCGACTTCACGCCTCAGCTAACCAAGCTTTTGAGCGATAAGCCTGAGACGATCTTCCTGTGCGGCTACCACCCGGAGGGTGCCCTGATCGCCGGCCAAAGCCGTAAGCTGGGCTTCACGGGTCCGCTTTTCGGTGGTGACGGCATTGATAACGAAGACTACATCAAAATCGGCGGCAAAGCGGCCGATAACACTTACTGCACGGTTCCCTTCCTGGCATCGGCGGCAGGCCCGGCAGGAAAGGACTTCGCGGAACGTTACAAGAAGGCCTATGACCGTGATGTGGACTGGATGAGCGCCAATGCCTATGACTGCCTGGGTATCCTGGCCCAGGTCATTGCCAAAACCGGTCCTGACCGGAAAAAGATCCGAGACGGCCTGGCCGCGATTAACTCTGAAGCCAATGGTTACAAGGGTATCACCGGTCTGACCTACTTTGACAAGAAGGGCGATTGTTCCAAACCCGCTTTCGTTAAACTGGTCAAGAACGGCAAGTTCGTAGCTGCCGAATAGTTGATAAAATAACTGAATAAACCAATACTGGCGCCGGGACTTTCGGGTTTCGGCGCCGTTCCATGCGTTAATGGGAGGCGCTTGTTTTTACAGCAGCTTGTAAACGGACTGACCATAGGTGGAATATACGCCATGATCGCAGTGGGTTACACCATGATTTATGGCGTTATCCTGCTCATTAATTTCGCCCACGGCGAAATCTACATGCTGGGCGCATTTTTCGCTGTTACTTTCATCAGTCTCCTGGGTCTGCCCTTTTACGTTGCTTTTTTTTTGTCAATGGCCTGCTGCTCGATCTGCGGCGTGTTGTTGGACATCGTCGCCTATCGCCCATTGAGACAATCACCCCGTCTGGCCGCGCTGATT
>JAQBBE010000223.1:0-3156 GCA_032126435.1 Desulfobacterales bacterium
CGTTGTTTTTCGGTTGCATAGCCCATGCAGCTGCATCGCATTCTTTTCTGGGTGCGGATCAGCATTTCAAAGGCGATAAGGTTTGGCTCCAGGTCGACGGCAAAATAAAAGGGTTGACAGTCCGTATGCTCCTTTTGAATATTGGTGAGGATGTCCTGTTCAAGGGGTATCCAGTAAATTCCATCCATATCGGAGGAACTATAGTTCTCTTCCATGTACACCTGGATCTCTTTATGATCCTTGGGTCTGAGTTCATCGATGACGTATTGTTTCATAAAACGAAATTATCACAGTTTGTTGTGCCGTGCAAGACGTATGTTTGCCGGCATTTTGAAGGTTAAAAAATTTATTCTTTACCGCTAATCCGCATTTTTTTCAAGCTGAGTTAACATAAAAATATTTCTTGGGGGTGTTTAACGGAAATTCTGGATAGTATCTTGATTGCCCTAGGCGGTAATGCTACAATACAACTCGTTTTTTCACAAATGATTGTTGTCTGGGGTGTGTATGATCACATTTAACGCATGTTTGATCGCCTATATCAGTGTTTATTTTCTCAGTGTGGCGCTGTGTCTGGCCATTGAGCGAATAAATATAAATTATCTCAATAAATATGGGCAAAAGGTTCCCGTCGCCTTTCAAGGGGTGATTCATGAGGCGGAGTTAAAAAACATCATTCGATACACCTCGGACAATTTCCGATTCAAGTTTGTCCGGACCAGCGCAGGCAAAACATTTTTCCTTTTTATCATTATGTCAGGTGTTCTCCCATGGCTCGATGAAAATTTGGCGAACACAAATTTTTTGTCTGCAGGCCTGATTTTCTTTGCCGTCATAGGCCTGGGAGAGATATTGGCCGGCCTTCCTTTCGATTATTATCAAAGTTTTGTCATCGAGGAACGATACGGTTTTAATACAAAAACCAAAAAAATTTGGATTTTTGATCTGTTAAAGGGATTGCTGGTGATGATCGTTTTAGGCGGTTTTCTCCTATCCGCCCTCCTGTTGATGTTGAAGTATCTCGGAGAGAACTGGTGGATTTGGGCCTGGACTGTTTTTTTTTGTTTCCAACTGCTGATGACCGTTCTCTATCCCACCATTATTGCACCCCTCTTTAACACGTTTACACCGCTTGAGGCGGGCGAGCTTAAAATCGGGATTAAAGGACTTGCCCAAAGAGAAGGCCTCGACATCGAGGGGATATACCAGATGGATGCAACCCGGAGAACCCGGCATACCAATGCGTATTTTTCAGGACTCGGAAAAGCCAAGCGGATCGTCCTGTTTGATTCTCTGATTCAATGTCACGGTCAGGACGAAATTCTGTCGATTCTGGCCCATGAAATCGGGCATTTGAAAAAAAATCATATTAAAAAACAAATTCTTATAACCAGTTTCGTGTCCCTGCTTCTTTTTTCCCTGGCGGCAAAGTTGATGACACGGGAAGTGATGTATGAAAGTTTTGGTTTTTCAGACATGTCTCCGTATGTGGGCCTTTTTCTGGTAGGGATTTTGTGGGGGCCTGTAAACTTTTTTCTATCGCCCGTTGGAAGAGCTATTTCCAGAAAATTTGAACGGGAGGCGGATTTTTATTCCCTCGAGATTATAAAGACCGCAAAGCCACTCGTCACTGCGCTGAAGAAAATGGCAAAGGAAAACCTTTCGAATCTCAGACCCCATCCGCTTTATGTCATTTTTAACTATTCTCACCCCCCCTTGCTCGAAAGAATCGAATATCTGGAAACGGGTGAAATGTTCGGGGGTCTGTGAAGCCATGGGCGACCGGTAAGAAACTCGGGTTTTTTATCCCTTAGAAAACGGTGTCACCATCCGATGGTTCGGTGTTTAAAGATCTCGTGTCTGGGTGTCCGGAGAGGGAAGGCGGGGATTGTAATTTATAGCGGCAGTCATCTGGCGGAAATTGTCCCCCGGTCCATGTAAAAAAGGACCAGGGGACATGGATTTGATTGACGGATTATGTCTCTTCAACCGTAATTGCACCGGGTTCACACACCTCGATGCAGCTTTCACAACCCAGACCTTCGTCAGCATTTACAGGAACAGATTTATCATCCTCCATCTCAAAAACTTCAACAGGACAGACATCTACACATTCCTCACAACCTTCGCATTTTTCTTGGTCAACAGTAGGGATAAAAGCCATTTAAAGAGCCTCCTTTTTCAATAAAATTAGATCACGGCAATAAAATTCACTGTTCATTCATTATCGGGAAAATTCCTTATACCAATTGATTGAGGGAGTCAAGCTTTCTTGTGTATTTTTTTAACTTTTATGAAAACATCTGTTTTATATTTGGAAAAAGACCGAAACAGAAATTTTATACGTTTCGTTTAAAGGTTTTTTCGCTAAAAAAACAAAATTTTAGCGCTTTGGAAACACCGCTGCTTTACGGTTTTGTTCATTTCGGTTCCAAGCGACCCGAATTGAAAAAAATAACTTATGGACATTTCCGGTGTCCGACTATGGCGGTGGAGACTTTGAGGTGAAGGGTGCTGTTGGGAGGCATCCCGATCCCGTAATTTTAAGATCGAATGGGTATGTTTTTGTTTAGAGCGTTATCGGTTTGTTGTCGATTCTAAAAAGATTTCTGTAACTGACCGTTTTCATTGGCGGCCCATGCCTGAAATTTTTAATCTTTTTGTCTTCTTACCTTGCCGGTTCTTCGGTTAATTCCATTGCGTTTCTCAGGACCGTTATAATCAGGGTTGTCATTTTGCCTGCGATCGTGGTCCACAATAATAATACCGTCTCTCATTTTTCTGCGCCTGTCTTCGGAACCGGCGTCATGTTGGGCCATATCGCTTTTACGTCGATGTCTGTTGATACTCAATTTCTCTTTCTGATGGACATACGTACCGATATGGGGTGTCTTCTTGATCTTCCGCCGATGTGATGAAGAAATAGCCGGACCGGCTTTCTCAGATTCAGCGGCCAATTTCGTGGCAAACTTTCTGAAATTTTGGGTGATGGCTTCGCCCGGAGCAAATTGAGCAAGTGCCTTTCCCTCATTGATGGCATTTACGGTGGTTTGATAATCATTGGGAATGGTCCAAAATATCTCTTTTTCAAAGGAAGATTCTGCATCGGTTAAGGAAATATTCGACTTTTTTAAATAACGATTGACAACGATCTTG
>JAQBBE010000224.1:0-17942 GCA_032126435.1 Desulfobacterales bacterium
TGTCTTTACGCACCAAAAGTTATAAAAGACGAAGTGCATGTTCAGTGGGAAGACCGGCTGCTATAATTTTATCGATAACCGAAACAATATCATAAGGTATAAACTTTACCTCGATATTATCGTTCAATGTATCCCAGATAACGTATTTTGCACAATTATTGCCGTCTCTTGGCTGCCCCACACTTCCGATATTGATAATGTACTGATGATCCCTGTCAAGGCTGGTGATACTCTGAGTTAGCGGTTCGCGGGTAATAATTTGGCCGTTAAAGTCGATGATTTCAAGACGGTGTGTATGTCCTAAAAAACAGATTCTTTCTTTCATTTGCTTGAAAGTTACCAGCAGTTCATCTTCTGAAAATTGAAAAAGATACATGGCCGCCGAATCAGGCGGGAAGCCGTGAACAAAACGGCATTCATAACGAATCAAGAATGGTTCTAATCCGGAAATAAAATTTATGGTTTTTTCAGATAGCAATTCGATTGTTCTTAGCAAGGATTTCCGGGCAAGGGGGTTAAATAAAGATCGATATTTTTGATCGATTGCGGCCAGTTCATGATTTCCCATAACCGTTGGGATATTGTGATCTTTGATCATGGCGACAACCTGCTCAGGCTCAGGACCGTAACCGATGTTGTCGCCCAGACAAATCGTATTGTCAATATTTGATTTCCCTATATCGATGAAAACCTGTTTGAACGCTTCCAGGTTCGCATGAATATCAGATATAACCGCTACTCTCATGGGCTTGCCACCATGCCGATGAGCAGTACGACCTGAACGTCCGGTTTTAGATCAGGAAACGTTTAACGTACACAAACGCGACGGATCTCGGTTATATCGGTCAGTCCTTGGAATGCCTTAGAAATACCGTCCTGAACCAGAGTGGTCATACCGTCACTGACTGCCTGAATAAGGAGTTCCTCGGACGTCGCTTCTTTTTTTATCATTCTTTTTATCTTCTTTGTCCCTTCCATGAGTTCGTGGACCCCGAGTCTTCCTTTATACCCGGTTCCGTAACACTCATCACAGCCTTTGGCACGATAAAGGAGCGTCTCCGAGTTTAGTTCAAGTCCGGATGAAGCAAAATCTTTTTTGCCGTAAATCGTTTCAATTTCGTCAATTTCTTCTTCCGAAGGATGATACTCCGCTCGGCATTCTTCGCATAACACTCTGCCAAGCCTCTGCGCCAGGACAGCCTGAAAGGCATCCGCAAAATTAAGCGGATTGATCCCCATATCGAGGAGACGTGAAACGGTTTCCGGGGCACTGTTGGTGTGCAGTGTGGAAAAAACCAAATGACCGGTGAGTGACGCTTCAACGGCGATGGCGGCGGTTTCTTTGTCCCGCATTTCACCGATCATAATCACATCAGGATCGGCCCTTAAAAATGCCCGCATAACTCTTGCAAAATCGAGCCCGATCTTTGACTGGCACTGGACCTGTCTGAGGCCAAGCTGCGTGATTTCCACCGGATCTTCCGCCGTCCATATCTTGACCCCTGGTTTGTTGATATAACCGAGAGCCGAGTGAAGGGTGGTGGTTTTTCCGGAACCGGTGGGTCCTGCTGCCAGAAACAGCCCGGTGGGTTTGGAAATGACTTTTTTCATAATCATCAGATTTCTTTCATTCAATCCCACCTCGTCAAGTTTCATGGCACCGGCTTCGGCCAGAATTCTCAATACCGCATCTTCATATCCTCCCACCGTGGGAAGGGTGGCAATCCGAAGTTCAAACGGTTTTACCCCTTTGCGTTTGAATTTAATTTTACCGTCTTGAGGCAGGCGTCTTTCAGCAATGTCAAGCCCGCTCATGATCTTGACCCTTGACAGAATCGCTTTGGCGTGGGTAATCGGCACCTGTACAAAATTCTGGCAGACTCCGTCAATTCTAAATCGAATGCCCACCGTTTTGGTTAGGGGCGACGGTTCAATATGGATGTCCGAGACATTTTTTCTGTAAGCCGAAATGAGGGCCTGGTCAACCAGTCGCACCACCTGACTGGAAGATTCATCAAAATCTTCGATGACCTCTTCATCTTCATCTTCTTCAAATTCAATATCCGGCATGACATCGAAGGTATCAACGCTACTCTCTGCAGCAGTCGTTCCGGATTCGTTCTTCTTGTCAAAGAAGTGATTAATAATTTTCGTGATATCTTCTTTTATGCCGACGAAATAGTGGATGTTATTGGTGTATAGCAGGGATGCGATATGGTCGGTTTTAATAAGATCCATTGGGTCGTCGATCAAAATATCGACGGTCCCGCTCTTCATATCCCAGTTCAGCGGGACCCAGTTATATTGAAGAAGAAACGACTGTTTCAGTTTGGTTAACAGCTCGAAAGGAACGGAGATATCGGGGTCAAACGCCACGAAAGGACATTTGTAGAACAAAGAAAGAGATTTGCCGATGGTTTCTTTTTTTATCCTGTTCTGTTCCATGAGGATCTGTTCGACGCTCTTCTTTGTTTTTTTGGACAGGGCCAAAGCTTGTTGTAACTGGCTGGTTGTAACGAGTTTGGATTCGAGAAGATAACCGTATCTCGAATTATAAGCGCGACTTTTCTGGAGCGTTTCAATCCTATCCTGCAGGCCTTCATAGTTCGGATTAATATTTTTAACGGCCTCATAAATTTCAAGTGCAAGATCGGGCTGTCTTTGCTTTTCCATCTCTATTCCGAGATTGAGATAGATATCTGCTTTCTCCGGATCACTTAAATTTTTCTCTTTAAAAATTTTTTCAACCTGATCGATAACCCTTGATGGGGGATAGATGGCAAAAAGGCATTCCGCCAAATTGGCGATAATTTCTTTGACCGGATAATCGTGGTCAAATAGGTTTGTAAATTCTTCAACAGCCTCTTTATAAAGTCCCAATTCCTTTAACGATAAGGCACTGGTAAGCGTAGCGTGAACGTTTTCATCGGAATCCCAGGTTTTTTTAAGGTAGGAAATGTCCTGCTCGGAGAGTGAAGGATCTTCTTTTTCAAGACGCCGGACACCTTCTTGCAGCAAGGCAATTTTTTCGGTGATATTTTTTTTGGTTTCCGGATCGATTTCTGGAAAAACAGAAAGAATGTCTTCGTATATGCCGAGTGATTCTGAAAACAGTTCTTGAGATCTGTATGCCTCGGCTTCTCTTATTTTCAGATCGATATCTATTTTATCATTCTCATGGACATCGCTCATTTGTCAAAAACCTCCGGTCGCGCCCATTGATCCGGCGTTTATACTGATAAAAGGGTCTCGATTGAGTTTTCTCACAGTCTATCCTGTAATGAGAACACGGTCAAAGATATTATTTTTTTAACGGTTTCAATGACATTGAGCCCCTTAACGGCACTTGCTTCAAAAGACGGCGCCTTTAATTCACTGTTCAGGTCTTTTTCCAATGTTTCATATGACAAAAGCGGGATGTTCTGTTCAGCCAAATCCCTTTTATTATATTGAAAGACAAGGGGTATCTTGAAAATATCTTTATCAAAGATGGTCAGATTTTCTTTTAGATCCTGGAAGGACGCGATATTCAAATTTTGCCTTAGGACCATGGAGTCAGCCACAAAAACAATACCATCCACGCCTCTTAATACCAATTTCTTGGTTGCGGCGTACTTGATCTGCCCGGGAACGGTATAAAGCTGCGCCTTGATGTTGTATCCCTTCACTGTACCGATGTCTAACGGTAAGGAGTCATAAAAAAGCGTGCGGTCACCATGTGTCTTTATTGAAGCCAACTCCCCTTTGATGCGGGCTTTGAATTTTTTATAAATATGTTCCAAATTGCTTGTTTTTCCAGCACGCCCAGGACCATAATAGACTAATTTTACTTCAACCTCCTTTTTATCCGAATTTATCAACGCCAAAACAGTTTCCTCTCTATATTCATGAAATCTTGAGGGGGAAATTCATCCCGCTTAAGGTTTTAAGTCTCAGGTATCAGTAACTTATCATTTCCATTATATTTTATCAATAAAATAATAAACCAAACCCACCGCTTCAATGTACCCCTAATAAGCCCATTTCATCGAACTGTCAATTTAAACCTTACCCCAAACGCTTCGAAACTATACATTTCCTATGCAATAATATTTACATTGACATTTACATTTTCTGTGTTAAAGTCGAGTTCACTGTGCGCCTCCCGCTATATAGCAGGAGAACGGTGGAACACGGGGTTGTTCTGACCTAAACAGAGCGTTTCAAATAGAAATTTCAAGATGTTAAATTAGGAGGTTTGTTCTATGCAGGCTGAACTCACTCCAAAGCAACAGCGATTTCTTAGCTACCTGGATCGTGAGATTACCAGAATCGGGAGAGCGCCCAGCTTGCGGCAGGCGGCTGCTGAAATGGGCGTGAGCCATGCGGCGATATCTCAGCTTATAAAAACGCTTGAGAAAAAAGGAATTCTTAAACGCGACGGCCGTTATAGCCGAACGATCCACCTGCTGAATCGCAATAGAGAGACGGCAGGCATCATGCGCTGGCGGGAGGTGCCGATCGTGGGGGATATTGCTGCTGGATTGCCATTATACGCGCAGCAGGAATGGGGTGGCAGCGTTGTTGTTGATTCAGCCATATACCGTGGTCCAAACCTGTTTGCGCTTAAGATAAAGGGTGACTCGATGAAAGATGCTGCTATTCTGGATGGGGATCTGGTTATTTGTGAGCCGCGCCAGTTTGCCGAGAACGGTGAGATCGTCGTTGTGCTTATCCATCAGGAAGACGCAACGGTCAAGCGTTTTTTTCGAAGGGGAAAACAGATTGAACTGCGCCCTGAAAACTCTCTTTACAAACCGGCCAATTATAATTTCAACCAGATTTTGATCCAGGGCAAGGTTGTCGGTGTCCAGAGAGGGCCGGAGGTGATTGAGAGGCTTTAACCCGAATGTCTCATGAAGCACATTTTGGAATTCGAATTTCCTATTTTCCGGCTTGTCCAGAGTAAAGCATGACCACAATGTTCGTGCCCAGGCGCCGGAGAATGCCCGAAGAATGTCAGGATTATTGAGGGAACGGGGCTTGACGGTGGTCTGAGATGCGTGAACGCTCAATCATCCATATCAATGTGGTCGATTTTGCTGTGGCTGTGGAGCGACTTTTGGATAGCCGTTTGAGAGAGCGTCCGGTAATCATTGCCCATGATGCTTCCACACGATCGACAGTGTATGACATGAGTGAAGAATCGTATCAAAATGGTGTCCGTAAAGGAATGGCCCTGGAACGAGCACTCTGCTATTGCCGGGATGCCGTTGTGCTGCCGCCGCATCCGGACCGTTATGAACGGGCAATGCGTCAGCTTTTGAAACACGTGTTGCCCTATTCGCCGTTGATCGAAATGACCGACTACAATGGACATCTATTCATAGATGTCACCGGGACGGGGAGGCTGTTCGGCCCGCCACCTGACGTGGCATGGCGCATCAGAAAGATGGTGCGGGCCGATATGGGTTTTGACCCGGTCTGGTCGGTTGCTCCCAATAAGCTGGTGGCCAAGGTGGCAACGCGCATGGTCAAACCGGACGGTGAATATATCGTCGGGGCTGGCGAAGAAGCGGATTTTCTGAAACCCTTACCGATTTACTTTGTTCCGGGTATCGAAAGGGACGATCTGACGCGTTTTCGGGAATTCAACCTGACCCGTGTCGGTCATGTGATGAATCTGTCAAAGACACAACTGAATATTATGTTCGGCCATCGTGGCCGAAGCCTGTATGATGCCGTACGGGGCATTGACCCATCGCCGGTTTTACCTGTTGATCAAAGGCAACCGGTGGTAAGTTCCGATTATGAATTTGGAAACGACACCAACAATGTTGCAGTGGTGAAGGGTGCATTATATCAACTCGTTGAGAAAGTCGGTATGGACCTGCGAAATCGAAGGATGACCACAAGACGAATCAGAATTGTCCTCGACTATTCCGACGGTCGGCGGATTGCCCGACAGGCGGTCACTCATCCGGCCACTGCCAATGACTTTCTCTTATTTTCCGTTGCAAAGGCAGCCCTTGAAAGGGCCTGGACACGCCGCGTTCGCATCCGATATCTGAGTTTGATTTGTGACCGTCTGACCTACCCCCCGGCACAAATTGAGCTTTTTGCCGAATACGAACAAAAAAAAAGGGAAAGCGACAACCTGATTCTCGCCTTTGATTCAATCCGCCGTCGTTACGGATTCAATGCTATTTGTGTGGGACGAACCTTATACCGATGATTCCGCTGAGTGTTCGTTCATATTATTCATTGATGTGGGGCACGTGCTCGCCGGAAAAAATCTGTGCGGGTGCAAAGCAGCGTGGTTATCGCCGCATCGCCCTTACGGATACGGACAATCTTTACGGTCTCTGGCCCTTTTTAAAGAGTTGCGAGCGTGAAAAGATTAAGCCCATCGTTGGTGCAGAGCTGACAGATCCCGCATACGGATACCGGGCCGTCTGTCTTGTAGAAAACGGTCAGGGCTATCGTAATCTTTGTCGTTTGATTACGCGTCGTCACACAGATGAAATGTTTGATCTGAAATCTGCCATCCCCGCCCACGCCAAAGGGCTGGTTGTTATCACGCAAACGCCTGAGCTTTTATTCGACTGGTATGAGGCCGAAGTCACCGTCGCGCTGGAAGTGCCCGCCAAGCCGAATGGAACCGCCGTTAGATTCCGGAAGATATTCCAAGACCTGGGGGTGCCGATTGTCGCCACGCCCGGGAGTTTCTTTCTCGATCCGGATGATGTCAAGGTTCATCGGATGTTACGTGCCATAGATCTGAACACGTCTCTTTCCCGATTGACCCCAAAAGATGTGGCGCCATCCGATGCATGGTTGGCGACGGCACCCGAGTATGCCAAACGTTTTGCCATTTGGCCGGAGGCAATTCGAGCCGCTGAAGCCATTGCAGAACGGGTGACATTTACCGGACCTTCCAGCGAGCTCATACTGCCTCCGTGGCACGATACACAGGGAAAGAGTGCCGGTAAACTCCTTTGGGATGCGGCTTGCAAAGGTGCACAAAGGCGCTATGGAAATGATCTGTCCGAAGCTGTTGTGGACCGACTGGAGCATGAATTGCACATTATTGAGGAGATGGGGTTTTCATCGTATTTTCTTGTGGTTCAGGATATCGTGTCTCGTAGCCCGCGCATTTGTGGGCGCGGAAGCGCCGCCGCTTCGCTGGTTGCATACAGCCTGGGAATCACCAATGTCTGTCCCATAAAGCACAACCTGTATTTCGAACGCTTTCTGAACCCGGGCCGTTCGGACCCCCCTGATATCGATATCGATTTTGCCTGGGATGAAAGGGATGGGGTTCTGCATTCCGTATTAAATCAGTATGACGGTCATGCCGCGCTGGTCTGCAATCATGTTGCTTTTCAGCCGCGCATGGCGATACGGGAAGTGGCCAAAGTCTTCGGACTTCCCGACCGTGAGATCGGCCGCCTAACCAAACGCCTGCCATGGTTCTGGCGAGCGGATCATGCAGGTGCCGATCTGTTGAAAAGGATTAAAGAACTTCCTGCGTTAAGCAATTTTGATTTTCCACAACCCTGGCCGGAGATTTTTCACATGGCTCGGCGCATCATCGGCGTTCCGCGATACATCTCCGTTCATCCAGGCGGTATGATTATCACCCCTGAGCCGATAGATCGTTATGTTCCTGTTGAACTTGCCCCCAAAGGTGTCCCGATTATCCAGTGGGGAAAAGACACCGCAGAAGACGGCGGCCTGGTTAAAATCGATCTTCTCGGGAATCGCAGCCTGGGTGTTATCCGCGATGCCATTGCAAACCTTCGGGATAACGGCACGAATTTTGACGAGCGGTCTTGGGAACCGGAAGACGATCCAGCTACACAGGCGACTGTGGCCAAGGGGAATACGATGGGCTGTTTTTACATAGAGAGTCCGGCCATGCGTCTGCTGCAAAAGAAAACAAAGGTGGGCGATTTTGAACATTTGGTCATTCACAGCAGCATTATCCGTCCGGCGGCCAATGAATTTATTCGCGAATACGTTCGCCGTCTGCATGGTGGTGAATGGGAGCCCATTCATCCTTTACTTGAAGACGTACTCGATGAAACCTATGGGATCATGGTTTATCAGGAAGATGTTTCCAGAACCGCTGTGGCATTGGCCGGATTTTCACATGCTGATGCCGACGGGCTTCGTAAAATTATGTCCAAAAAAGATAAGGCCCGCAAATTCGACGATTATAAAGCGCGTTTCACAGAGGGCGCACGAGCAAAGGGTGTTCGCAACGATCAGATTGAGGCCGTTTGGGACATGATGATGAGTTTCAGCGGCTACTCCTTTTGCAAATCCCACAGCGCCAGCTATGCCCGTGTCTCTTTTCAGGCAGCCTATTTAAAAACCCATTATCCGGCAGAGTTTATGGCAGGAGTCATCAGCAATCAAGGCGGCTTTTACAGTACTTTCGCTTACGTATCGGAAGCACGGCGCATAGGGTTGGAAATCCTGCCGCCTGATGTAAACAAAAGCGATCTCCGCTGGAAGGGCAGATCCGGCGGCCTGCGTGTGGGATTATTGTCCATCAAGCATGTGGACACAGACACACGCAGACGTATTGTTGCCGGACGTATGGAAAAACCTTACAACGACATCATCGATTTTCTTGAACGAGTACAGCCAAACGAGCGTGAGGCACGTTCATTGATTCACGCAGGCGCTTTTGATTCGCTTCATCCAAAGGAAAATCGTACGTTGATGCTGTGGAAACTGATCTGCTGGCAAAAATCCAGATTAAACAGATCCGGGACCAGAGATTTGTTCAGCAACAGAATAGATATCCTTAAACCGTCATTTCCTCCTGAGAATGAGCGAGAACGCCTGCGACAGGAATTTTCAGCCCTGGGTTTTTTATGCCATCGACATCCAATGGCTCTGTACACGGACCATTTAAAGAAACTCCGGATTGTCAGGGCCAAGGAATTGCCTTATTTTGCAAACTGTCATGTCAGCGTTGCCGGCATCTTAATTACCCGAAAGGTCGTACATACCAAACACGGCGAACCCATGGAGTTCCTCACTTTTGAAGACGACACCGGCCTGATTGAAACGACCTTTTTCCCCAAAGCCCACCGTCGTTTCTGCTCCATTCTAAATGGAAACCGACCTTTCATACTTTATGGCAAGGTAGAAGAAGACTTCGGAGCTGTAACCATGACCGTGAACCGGCTGGAACGAATAAGGGATTGACTCGGGAGGCGGAAGTGTTAAGAAGCCGTTTCAAAACCTACCATTCGTGGGCATGAGCCTTTTGCAAAGCGCTAATTAAAGATGCACTGAAATTTTGCGTTACACATAATTTTCAGTGCATCTCGATATCATTTGCTCAGGAAAACGACAAATAATTAAATGGATTGCAGATTGCTTCTAATAACCTCCAGATGCTTCACTTAATGTTACGCCCTCTGAATCCATTTCTATATCTCTTCTAAGTTCCTTGCCTATTTCGATTAATTTTGCATACATATCAAAGCAGTGGGTCATCATTTTTCTGTTATCTTCATGCAAATATTTTTCTGCTTTCTTTTTCTCTTCTTCTGCGACTTTTTCTATTTCATAGATAATGTCTTTATACCACATTTTTGACATCGGCAATTTAATGCTGTAATTTTCCCCTTCCTCATTCAAGAAAAAGTTAATTTCAACGAATGGATAATTACCGCTATAACCGATTTTCATTTCTGCCATAATTGCGCTCCTTTTTAACAGTGGGTTTAAATAAAATCTGAATTAATTTATCATTCCTTTGACCTTTGTCAAATAAAAATTGTTTAATATTTTATCCGTTTGAAAAAATGTCGTGTTTAGGCAATGCCGTCTTGTCTCGGATTTTTCATCAATTTCTTGACACTTCTATAGCATTATCCTACCCTAAATGAGCGCAAAAAAAATTGAGAAAATCTAAAAAAAATAATTCTTTCTATATCAGGGAAAAATACCATGGAACTTTCATCTTTAACTGCGATCTCTCCTATCGATGGCCGGTATCGAAAATCTGTTGAAAAACTAACCGATTATTTTTCCGAAGGTGCATTGATAAAATATCGTGTGCGGGTTGAAGTGGAATATTTTATCGAATTGTGCAATCTGCCGCTGCCTCAACTGGCGGATTTTGATAAGAGCATGTTTGAATCCTTGAGGCGCATTTATAAAAAATTTTCCCTTGAAGATGCCCGACACGTCAAAGACATCGAGGCGGTCACCAATCATGACGTCAAGGCGGTGGAATATTTTCTAAAGGATAAATTCGACCAACTGGGGTTGCATCGCGCCAAGGAATTCATTCATTTTGGCTTAACATCTCAGGATATCAACAATACCGCCATACCGTGTTTGTTAAAAGATGCCTGGAATGATGTTTTGGAAAAGTTTCTGGATGAGGTGATAGACACCTTGAATGAAAAAGCGAACCAATGGAAAGATGTCGCCATGCTGGCCCGGACCCATGGTCAGCCGGCCTCGCCCACCAGCCTGGGAAAAGAAGTATATGTATTTGTTGAGCGATTGACAAAACAGAAAAAACTATTAAAAACAATTCCGTTTTCAGCTAAACTCGGCGGCGCCACCGGGAATTTCAATGCGCATTGCGTTGCCTATCCGGACATCGACTGGATTGCATTTGGAAATCACTTTGTAAACGAAGTTCTGGGTCTTGAAAGATCAAAAGTCACCACCCAGATAGAGCATTATGATCATCTGGCCGCATTTTGTGACAATATTAAAAGGATCAATAACATTCTCATCGACCTGGATCGGGATATGTGGTCGTATATCTCCATGAAATATTTCAATCAGAAGATCAAAGACCGTGAAGTCGGGTCTTCAGCCATGCCCCATAAAGTCAATCCCATAGACTTTGAAAATTCAGAAGGCAACCTGGGGTTGGCCAATGCGGTCCTGGAGCATCTTTCATCAAAACTTCCGATTTCGAGACTTCAGAGGGATTTGACGGATTCTACGGTTACCAGAAATATCGGCGTTCCCTTGGCCCACACGTTGATCGGTTTTAAATCATTGTTAAAAGGACTGGACAAATTGGTTCTGAATAGAGAAGCGATCCAAAAAGACTTGCAAGAAAACTGGGTGGTTGTGGCCGAGGCCATTCAGACGATTTTACGCAGAGAAGGGTATCCGGAGCCCTTTGAGGCGGTGAAAGCATTGACACGAACCCATACGCATATTGATCGAAAAGCAATTGAAGCGTTTATAGAACGTCTTGATATTTCGCGAACCGTTAAAGAAGAATTAAAGAAAATTACACCTGAGAATTTTACGGGCGTCTACGATTTTTAAAACATCCAAGCAGTACACGCCGTAAAAATAAACTCATCCATCCTGCTGATAAATAAGGTCTTATAATAAAAAATCCCCCCATCGTTCAATCATTAAAAATGGAAGGTTTCAAAGAAATAGGTTCTTATCGCTTTGGAAATTTGGCATACAGATGAAAGTTTTTGACCCCATCAACACATTGCTTAAAGGAACCAACCTCATCGAAGCAAGTGCCGGTACCGGTAAGACGTATACCATTGCCGGGATTTTTTTAAGACTTATCCTCGAAACACGGCTTGCGGCGGATCAGATACTGGTGGTGACGTTTACCAAGGCTGCCACTGAAGAGCTTAAAGAGAGAATCCGCAATAAGCTTCTCAGGGCAAAATCGGCCTTTTTAAAGGGGGGAAGCCATGATGACTTTATTGATGCGCTGGTCAAAAAATATGATAATCCGGCTTTGGCTATTCAACTGATTCAGGATGCCATCGTCGATTTTGATAATGCTGCTATTTTTACCATCCACGGTTTTTGCCAAAGGGTTTTGCATGAGAATGCCTTTGAAACTCAGAGTCTGTTCGACACAGAACTTGTGACCGATCCCATTGGCTTGTCACGAGAGGTGGTGGATGATTTCTGGAGAAAGCATTTTTACAGTTTGCCGGCACAATTTTTAAGCTATAGCCTTAAGAAAATATCCGGACCGGAATATTTTTTAAAGCTTCTGGCCCAAAAAAGAGCAGCAGACATCCGGATTATTCCGGAATTTGAGGCACCTGATTTAGAGAGCCTTGGTGATTTTGAAAAGATTTTTAACAGGCTTAAAGCTTGCTGGCCCGTTTCACGCGACCCGTTGATGATGCTATTAAAAGACCCGTCCCTTTCCGGTACAATTTATGGCAGCCTCAAATCGAAAATACACCCAGAGGGGGTTTCAAAAAGAGACCTAACGGTTGCTTCCATGATTGCCTCAATGGATCGCTTTGTCGATGAAAAATCCATCGGATTTCCATTGTTCAAAGGTTTTGATAAATTTACGTCCACCAAAATAGAACATTCCACCCGAAAAAATTATACCCCGCCTTCACACAAAATTTTTGACGTCTGTGATACGCTGCACATCAAAGGTGTCGCCCTTGAAGCCGAGATGGAAACCTATTTGGTGTATCTCAAAACACAGTTTTTCAAGTTTGTACAGGTACAGCTTTTACTTCGAAAAAAAGAACGCAACATTCAATTCTACGACGATCTTCTGGTAAAGGTAAAAAATGCGCTTGAAGATAAAGGTGGAAAAAAGCTCGCAACAACAATTCGGCGGAAATATCGGGCCGCCCTTGTGGATGAGTTCCAGGATACGGATTCTGTCCAGTATGAAATATTCACCCGGCTCTTTGCATCAAAAGAAAGCACCCTGTTTATGATCGGCGATCCGAAGCAGGCCATTTACAGCTTCCGAGGCGCAGATATTTTTTCTTACATGAAGGCCGCTCGGAGTGTAGATTCAAAATATACCCTGATAGAAAACTGGCGTTCAACGCCCGGTTTGATAGCGGCTGTAAACGCGCTTTTTTCAAACTCCCATGCACCGTTTGTTTACGATCAGATCGGGTTTGAAAAGGGTATTCCCGGGGGGGAAGCCGAAACGATTGACCCCATATTTTCAGCCCCTTTAGTGCTGTGGTATTTGGAGCCGGAGAAACACTCGGACAAACCCAAACCCCTGAGCAAAACCGAGGCGGTTCCGCTGATAGCAAGAGCGGTTGCCGGCGAAATCTTGCGCCTTATCTCAAAGGACAAAAACGGGAGATGCGAACATGTTGCAGGTCCTATTAAAACAGAAGATATTGCTGTTCTCGTTCGCACAAATCGACAGGCGCAAATAATCAAGAACAGCCTTTCATCAAAGAGAATTCCATCGGTTCTCCAAAGTACGGGAAACATTTTTCATGCCCAGGAGGCTCTAGAATTGGAAAGGATTCTTTTAAGCATTGCCGAGCCCGCCAACCAACGGCTGTTTAAAACCGCTCTGGCGACCGATATCATCGGTGTTCCCGGCATAGAGCTCGATTCAGCGGGGGAGAACCCTTTCTGCTTAGCGCACAGATCCGATGGGTTTAGAGAATATTTCCGGTTGTGGAACCGTTACGGTTTTATCCGGATGTTTCGGATGTTGATGGTCCGGGAAAGGGTTCGGGAACGACTTCTAGGGCTTCCGGATGGTGAGAGAAGACTGACCAATCTTCTCCATTTGACAGAAATTCTTCACCAGGCGTCGGTTGATAAAAAACTTGGGATGACCGGCCTGCTTAAGTGGCTGTCGGAACAAAGACGGGCTTTTACTCCTGAATCTGAAACCCATCAACTTCGGCTTGAAAGTGATGATCAAGCCGTAAAAATCATAACCATCCATAAAAGCAAAGGTCTTGAGTATCCGGTTGTGTTTTGCCCCTTTGCGTGGAACGGGTCCATAATTAAAGATCGCGAGATTCAATTTCACAACGATGAAAACAATGAAACGCTAACGTTCGATCTCGGGTCAAAGGAAATCCGAACCCACTTGACCAAAGCCCAAAATGAACTTCTGGCGGAAAATCTGAGATTACTTTATGTGGCCCTAACACGCGCGATAAAAAGATGCTATCTTATCTGGGGTCGATTTAATACTGCTGAAACTTCCGCCATCGCCTACCTGTTACACTATCAAGCGCAATCCGCGGATGTTTTTAAAAAAGAGGCGGTTACATCTTTAAAAACAACCGTTTCAGAAAAAAACGATGCGGATATACGAGAAGATTTAATTCAGCTTTCAACCCAATCAGATGGGGCCATAGATATTATCCCATTGCCCCTTGATAATGGCGCAGAACTCTTAACAGGCGCGGATAAAGCGGAAAATATTTCTTTCAGACGGTTTTCGGGAAAAATCGACACCTCCTGGAAAATATCGAGTTATTCACACCTGATATCCCAGCGGGCATCGGATCAAGAACTCCCGGATCGGGACGCATTCCATTTTTTTCAAAAACCTTTAACCGACAGGGTGTTGGATTTAAATATAAATACAGATATTTTTTCCTTTCCAAAAGGGACCCGGGCCGGAATTTTTTTCCACGATATTTTTGAAAATCTTGATTTTGCGGCCGGCAATTCAGAAGATAACGTTCGATTGGTAACCGACAAATTAGAGGCGTATGGATTTGAACCCAAATGGCAAAAACCGATATGCGCCATGATAGACAAAGTTCTTTCAATACCGCTTGATATAAGCAAAACGACTTTAAAGCTTTCCTCTGTTCAATGCAAGGACCGAATAAACGAAATGGAGTTTTATTTTCCATTGAAACCGGTTACCCCGCAGGTTCTCAAAAAAATATTTGTCAATTATGGCGGCATCGATCTTAAGGATGGTTTTCCAGATCAGCTCGAGAAACTCAACTTCTCTTTAACCAAAGGGTTTATAAAAGGGTACATAGACATGGTTTTCTATCATAAGGGTCGTTACTGGTTGGTGGACTGGAAATCGAACTTTTTGGGAACATGCGTGGAAGACTATGGAAAAGATGCTTTGACGGAAATCATGAACAATGATTTTTACATTCTTCAATATCATCTTTACACCCTTTCGCTTTATCAATACCTTCAGAATCGGTTACCGGATTTTTCCTATGAAAGACACTTTGGGGGTGTCTTTTACATCTTTATAAGGGGGGTGGATCCTCTCAGAGGACCGGAATTCGGTATTTACAAAGACCTTCCCAATACAGGTCTTATTAACGCCCTGTTGAAAGCGCTGATTCCAGGACATTAGAAGCTTAATAATTAGGATGAATAAAAATTATATAACTGACTTATATCACAAGGGATATATAACTGATACGGATGTTCATTTTGCCAATTTTATCGCCGAGATCGATAAAAATGACGATCCGGATATTTTTCTGGCCGCAGCCCTTGTCAGCCGTGCAACCGAAAACGGAGATGTATACCTCGACCTTGGGTCTGTGGCGGAAACATCGATCTCTTTAGAACTGAACGGTGATGCAGCGGTTAAAGGTCCGGAACTTTCCGAGTGGTCAAAGAAAATAAGCCAAAGTGGGGCGGTTGGAAAACCCGGAGATTTTCGTCCCCTGATACTCGACAAAAAAAACAGACTATACCTTTATAGATATTGGGAGTATGAAAATCATCTTTCAGAAGCCATTACACGCCGTATGAGAGAAGATATCCGTAACATAGATAGAGCCCTTTTAAAAGACTGCTTAAAAAGGCTTTTCCCGGAAAATGATGACGATTCTAAATGGCTGAAGGTGGCGGCCGTCATTGCTGCGTTTAAAAAATTCTGTGTCATCACCGGAGGACCGGGAACTGGAAAGACCTTCACCATGGCAAAAATTCTTGCACTGCTTATAGTACTCTCTCGAAAAGACCCCCCAAATATTCTACTCGCTGCACCGACAGGCAAGGCAGCGGCAAGGATCGGCGAATCAATGAAAGCTGCAAAAACAACACTCCACTGCGATGACAATATTATCGATGCCATACCCGATGGGGCGTATACCATTCACAGAATGCTGAAAACCATTCCAGGCTCTCCTTATTTTCGCCATAACGCTGAAAATCCGCTGATTGCGGATATTGTGGTGGTGGATGAAGCATCTATGGTAGATCTTGCCCTGATGTCTAAACTCATGGCAGCTGTTCCGGATAATGCCAGACTCATATTGATCGGAGACAGAGATCAGCTGGCCTCGGTGGAGACGGGTTCTGTCATGGCCGACATCTGTGAACGGAACAATGTCCATACATTTTCAAGATATTTTTGTAAACAGTTCCAAGATATAACCCAGCAAAGAATCGATGTCTCAAACGAGGAACAAAAAGAAAATCCGGGCATTTATGACGGTATGGTCGTTCTTAAAAAGAGCTATCGGTTTGCCGAGTCCAGCGGAATAGGCGAATGCAGCCGTGCCGTAAACCGCGGGAAAATTGATGAGGCCTTTTTTCATCTGAAAAACAATCCAGATCAAATCGGTTGGAAAGAGATTTCAGAACCCGATGCGCTGTCCAAGGCCTTGTCAGAATGGGTCATCCAAAGATATTCAGAATATCTGAATGCGGATGATCCCCACAAAGCACTTGAACTTTTTAGTCGATTTAAAATATTGTGTGCTGTTAAAATCGGTTCATTGGGTGTCAACGCCATAAACAGACTTGCAGAACAGATATTAATCGGGAAAGGTCTGATAGATCCCGATAAATTTTCGCCCCATCCCTGGTACAGGGGCAGACCGGTTCTGATTACCCGAAACGATTACAGCCTGGAACTTTTCAATGGAGATATTGGCGTTACCATGACCGCGCCGGATTCAAAGAGCCAAGAACTGTTTGTCTATTTTCAAGGTGTTTCCGGTGAACCCAGGCGGTTTCTTCCAAACAGACTCCCGGAGCACGAAACGGCGTATGCAATGACCGTTCACAAGAGCCAGGGATCAGAATTTGAAACCGTCCTTCTAATCCTTCCCAATCGGGATTATCCTGTATTAACCCGTGAACTGCTTTACACAGGAATCACTCGCGCCCGAAAAAATATATCGATTTGGGGAACCGAAGGGATCATTAAAACAGCCATATCTCGCAAAATTGAACGTACATCCGGTCTTAAAGATGCGTTGTGGGAATCTGCAGAATAAAATTATGAGGTGTTTCTATGGTAAAAACAATCATTAAAGGAACCGGTCGTTATGTTCCAGAACGTGTTGTCACCAACGATGATCTTTCCCAATGGATGGACACATCCGATGAATGGATACGCCAGCGTACGGGAATCGAGCAGCGGCACTGGGTCCCTGAGAATGGCGGCGTAGGATCCTCTGATCTCGGACTTGAAGCTTCGAAGATTGCCTTGAAGCGGGCAGGGTGGTCACCTGAAGATATCGACCTCATTATTTTCGCGACACTGAGTCCGGATATCTATTTTCCGGGTTCAGGATGTATTTTGCAGCATAAACTCGGACTTGAAAAGACACCTGCGCTGGATATCCGTCAGCAGTGTACAGGGTTTATATACGGTCTTACGACTGCGGACGCTTTTATTCGAAGCGGACATGCAAACCGGATTCTTTTTGTCGGCGCTGAAGTCCATAGCACGGCACTCGATATCTCCACCCGGGGACGCCATATTTCGGTAATCTTCGGGGACGGTGCCGGCGCTGTGTGTCTGGAGGGCGTTGAAACCGAAGAACCGGTGGGCGTTCTGGCCGCCGCGCTTCACGCCCAGGGAGAACTTGCAAATGTTCTCATGATGGAATTGCCGTCTCACAAAATGAGCCCATTCTTAAGCAAAGAGATGATGAAAGAGGCCCGGCATTACCCGGTTATGGACGGAAAACTGGTATTTAAAACCGCGGTGAAAAGACTTGCACTGGTAACCAAAGAAGTCTTGAAAAAGGCCGGTCTTTCTCTGGATGACATCGACCTTTTCATTCCGCATCAGGCCAATCTTCGCATAAACGAAGCATTTGGAAAGACACTGAGTGTGCCTCCGGAAAAGGTATTCAACAATATCCAGCGTTATGGGAATACAACCGCGGCAAGCATTCCCATTGCACTGGATGAAGCCATTGAAACGGGCCGCGTCCAAAATGGAAACACCGTCG
>JAQBBE010000225.1:0-8606 GCA_032126435.1 Desulfobacterales bacterium
AACACCGCCGCCGATATCATAAATAATATTCCGCAATGTCGTTCCCATGACCACTTCCACCAAACCGGTATTTATTATCTTGCCGACAAGACTGCAAACCTTGGTACCTTTACTGCCTTCGGTCCCCATGCCGGCATACCAATCGGCCCCTTTAGAGATAATGGCCGGAACATTGGCATACGTCTCCACATTGTTCAGGTTTGACGGATTGTTCCTGAAACCTTTTTCCACGGTGTGAACATATTTGGCCCTGGGTCTTCCCACCTGGCCTTCAAGAGAAGCCATCAGGGCAGTAGATTCTCCACAGACAAAAGCACCCGCACCGGTAGAAATTTTTATATTAAAACTAAAATCAGTGCCGGCAATATTGTCACCCAGCATGCCGAATTTTTCAGCCTGCTTAATGGCAGTTACCAGGCGTTTTACGGCCAGCGGATATTCATTGCGAACATACATATAGCCATGACTGGAACCGATGGCAACGGCTGCAATTAACATCCCCTCCAGAACGCTGTGGGGATCTCCTTCCAGAATACTTCGGTCCATGTAGGCGCCAGGGTCGCCTTCATCGGCATTGCAAATGATATATCTTTCGCCGTGATGTCTGGCGCACGTCGCCCATTTAACCCCTGCTGAAAACCCGCCGCCGCCGCGGCCTCTCAAGCCGGAATCTTTTATGATTTGGATAACCTCTTGGGGCTTATGATCGAAAAGCGCGCGAAAAAAGGCAAAATATCCCCCCCGGGCGATATATTCCTCAATGCTATCGGGATCGATATAGCCACAGTTGCGCAGGGCGATTTTGACCTGGTTATGATAAAAAGGCGTATCTTCCAGAAACGGAATCTTCTCTATCGGATCGACCTGGCTGATGGGATTTTCCACCTGGTCTTCCATTAAGCTGCGGGGATCACGCACCTGTCCGAGTATCCATTTGGTCTTTTTGAAATCGTTTTCAAGATAGCTGTGAATAACCTCGACAATTTTTTCTTCGGTAATGTTTTGATAGATAACTCTCGGTTTGCCGGTTTGAACGATTTCAATCAGAGGTTCTGCTTCACAAAAACCCAGACAACCCGTCTGGCTGATCTGGATACCATTTCCTTGGGGAAAGTCCTGCTGCGCTTTTTCAAAGGCTGCCTTGGCACCCGCAGCAATACCGCAGGAAGCCATTCCAAAGAGAACCTTCGTGCTATCGGGATAGTACAGCTTATTACTGTACTCTTGTCTGATTTTTTCTAAATCTGCTGTTGATTCGATTTTCATGCTTTTATCTCATATTTGACGTTTTATTCATATTTTTCCAAGACCTTTTTAACTTCATCTGCACCGATGCGGCCGTGGACGTCTTCGTTAACCTTCATGACCGGCCCCAGGCTGCAGCAGCCGATACAACGCACGCCTTCAAGGGTAAAACGCATGTCGTCCGTCGTTGCCTTGCCATTTAAGTTCAGCGTGTCCACAATTCTTTCTCGCACCCTTTCACCGCCTCTAACATGGCAGGCAGTTCCCAAACAGATGGAAATGATATTTCGACCTTTGGGTTCAAGACTGAACGTGGCATAAAACGTGCCGACACCGTATATCCGGCTGTAAGGAACATCTATATTTTCAGCAAGATACTTGAGTGTCGCATGAGGAAGGAAGTTGAAGCGCCTTTGAATCGCCTGGAGAATCATAATCAGGTGATCTTTATCATTGCTAAATTCTTCCTCAATGATCTTATCAAGTTCCAAGTAATCGATTTCCACTTCTTTTTCTTCTGTTGCCTTCGACGGACTGACTTCGTTCATTTGCAAATTCCTTGTCTAATTGCTTATGCTTGATCCGCAGAAACGGGTTGGTAGATGACCGGGCAGTTTTCAACGCAACTGCCACAGCCGGTACACAAATCCATGTTGACACTTCGTGCACGTTTGTTTATTTTTACCTTGAAGTTACCCTCTTCCCCTGAAATGTTTTCCACATCTGCAAGGGTAATCAGTTCAATGTTGATGTGCCGGCCGACCTCGACCAGTTTGGGCGAGATAATTCACATGGCACAGTCATTGGTTGGGAAGGTCTTGTCAAGCTGTGCCATCATCCCGCCGATGGCCCCGGACTTTTCAACAAGATAGACATAGTAACCGGCATTGGCCAGATCCAATGCCGCCTGCATTCCGGTGATACCTCCGCCAACGACCATTACCGCTCCTGTTTTTTCTTGTGACATTTTTTACTCCTGATTTAAAAAAGAGATAACCCCGCTGATATCGAGTTGATTCATATGGATCCCCAAAGACTTTTCATCGATCCCCATACACAGACCGAGGAGCTGTGGATAGATGATTGACGCCAGGGGTTCGGAACCATTTTGAGAAATCATCATTTTTTGAACATTATCAAATTGCAAATGACAGTAGGGACAGGCGGCGCACAGGTAATCGGCGCCGGCTTTCTTTCCATTGGCCAGTTTCTTTTCGGTTAAATTCATTGAAAGATCATCGTTCACACCCATTACCGGGGCACCGCAGCATTCCAGCTTGCCGAGATAGTCCACGCTTTCGGCCCCCGTGACCTCCACGAGCTTGTCAAATATAGACGGGGCAACCGGATCATCAAACTGAGTAACATCGCTGGGCCGAAGGGCATGACATCCATAGTGGGTGGCAATTTTGAGGCCTTTATAGGTGTTGGAGATATTGCGCTCTAGGGTATCCAGGCCCACATCATGATAGAGCACTGAAAGAAAATGCTTTACCTCGGCTTTGCCTTCATACTTCATGCCTTTTTCTGCAAGCAATTTTTTGATCTCTTCCTGAAGCTCTCCGTCTTCCTTCAAGAAGTGTTCCGCTTCCTTCAGGCTGCCAAAGCAACATTTACACAGGGTCATTATATTGAGCCCGAATTTTTCGGCCCACGCCAGATTTTCCGATGCAGAAAGGAGAAATGCCTTTTGGTCAAAATTGCGAACCGGATATCCACAGCATTTAAAATCCCGGATATCGACAAGCTGAATACCCACCTGCCGCATAACCGCCCGGGCAGCGGTTTCATACTGAACGACCCTGGCGGGTATATTACATCCCAAAAACAATGCGTATTTCATAATGATATCCTCTTACTTTGGTCGTATTTCATTCGTTCAAACTGCTTCTGAGACAGCAGTGTCGTCTTCTGAAGGTCTGCGCGCATTTTCAACGGCAAGATTTTTTAATTGATATAAAATATCCGTCACCTTCACATTCTGGGGGCAGTGCTCCTGACATTGATAACAGGTCACACAATCCCAAATCATCCGCGGACCGGTTGCCATTTCAGTCAGACCCAATCCGAGACAGTTCATAATCTGATGCGGCAGAAGGCCCAGAACCTCCTGAGGATTCTCGTAGTTGATCACCACGGGACACACAGTGGTGCAGTTCTGACATCCAAAGCAATAAGAAAATGTAACGGCACCCGGAAGTCGATTCACAAGGTTGCTTTCACGGTCTTTAAGAGAGATGGGAATGCTCTTGTCCATGACCTTTTCGAAATTGCCGGCAACAACCCGGCTTGCTTGTTCAACGGGCTTTCGATAATCATCTTCGGCGATATTCTCCCGATTCAGCCCGCGACTGAAGGAAAACGGACTCAGCGTCAAGAGTTCCGGAACCCCTTTTTGAACCAAATCCTCCCTCACATTGAACCACAACTCTTTAAGATTGATTCCGGACGGACAGACCACCGTGCATCGATCACAATTCGTGCACAAATAAACCCCCTCCTGAATGGCGTGCAATTTCTCATGGCTCAGGTCTTTTCCTTTGGCCAGTGTTTTCAGAAACGTCATCTTCTCTGAAGGGAGTATGTATTCATTGCCCAGGACATCAAAAGCCGTGGAGGCAGAGCATCGCAGGCTGCAGGTGCCGCAATGGGTACAGGCATCCAATTCCATGGCCTGTCTTGTGGCGATATTTATTGGGTCTGATCGTTCCTTGTCCATAACCGCATTGGCAAGAAGACTTACCGGCGTCGATATGATGTGGAACATCTTGGAAAACGGGAGATAGGCCAAACCGATAAAGCATGCCAGGAAATGAATATACCAGAGGATATTCGAGGTCCCCGCACGATCAAGTGCCAGGGCCACCGGATTTATGATTTTGGCAAAGGCATAGCCTGTAAAAGCCCATTTGGGCGAAGAATGGCATCCAGCACAGTTGGCTTCGTGGCTTTCCAGGCCCTGTTCCAAAATTTCCTCTTCAAAAGGTCCTTCGACATTCGGTGAGACAACATCAAACTCTTGAACCCAATAGCTTTCAAGGGCCGCTATTTCCTCTGCATCATCCTCGTCCGTGAGACCGGCATAATCGGTCACCATATCATGAAATGCAGTATAAGATGTGATTTTAGCCCCTTCCAGCATGATGCCGGAAAACATAATGACCACCAGAATTATGATGGCATAGTGATCCATGGCGTTGGTTTTAAGGCGGGGGACTTTAAAAATGAACCGGCGGAGTACAGCAATAGCGATACCGATAATCATCATCACGCCGAAAAAATCCCTCAAAAACATAAATGGATTGACGGTTGAATAGTAATCGGAAAACAGTTTTGCAGTGATAAATTTTTCCAGGGCATGCATCAGGAGCAGGAGCATAAACCCGCCGTATATGAGCATGTGCATCAGCCAGCGCGTAAAATCTTCTTTCAAAATCCTTCGTTGCAAAACAACATCGAGGATAAATACTTTCACCAAGATCAAGATTTTTGAGCTGAAAACAACACCGGCGATTCCTTTGACGGATGCGGATAAACGCTGGGAGGGTGTATAATCCCGGGCTGAAATACCGATTTTAATCGAATGCCACGTATAAAACTTGTAGATCAGACCCAGGACGAAAATAATAAGTGAAATATAAAGAAGCGTATTAAAAACCATATGGAAGACCTCCAAAATTAGCTAAAAAATAGATTGCTCTAACTCTGATTTTTCATGGAGTTGGATTTGTTACTGTAACCAACATTAAATTAAAATCGACTTCCAAACCAATTTTTAATATAAGGCACTCAAAGTTTTGTCAAACAATAATTGATGAATTTGTTACAGATATTGTCAAGCCGTTAAAAGGTTGAATTTCAAGCCATGGATATCACATTAATATATTGATTTTTAATGGGATTTGAACATTCGTCGTCTTGAAGAATATACCACAATGAATTACCAGCAAATATTCTTCGAATCAACTGCTTCCCCATTCAACTGTTTGACCATGGCGGTAATAAACGACCCCGAAGCAGGCTGAAAGGGGGTCCAAAATCGGTCAATAAATATTCTTCGAATCAACTGTTTCCCACTCGACTGTTTGACCATGGCGGCAATGAATGACCCTGAAGCAGGCTGGAAGGGGGTCTCAAATCGGTCAATTCGTATTCCATGGACCCAAGGTCCGGGCGAAAAACCCATCCAAATTAAATTACGGTATCAATCTCTTGGGCAATTCGGACCGCCGCCGCCTTTGGATCCTTTGCATCTCTGATGGGACGGCCGATCACAAGATAATCGGATCCATCTGAAACCGCCCGGGCCGGTGTTGTTATTCGCCGCTGGTCATGTTTTTCCGCCACATCCCATTCGGGTCGTATCCCCGGGGTCACCGCAATAAAGTCGCGCCCGAAGTGTTCTTTAATAATTTTAACTTCGAGCCCCGAACAGACGATGCCGGTGCAGCCGGCCGCTTTGGCCATGGCAGCCCGTTTCACCACCAGCCGACGCATGTCGTCATAAAACATTTCCCTGAACCCGGAGGCTTTAATATCTTCACTGGTGACACTGGTTAAAACCGTAACCCCAAGGACACCGACCCGTCCTTTGGCCCCTGCAACCGCAGCTTCGAGCATCCTGGAAGTCTCGCCGCAATGAACCGTTGCAAACGCAATACCTAAATCTGCGATTCTCTCCATCGCGCGAAAAACCGTTTCCGGAATATCATGAAGTTTCAGATCCAAAAACACATCGGTTGTCCCGGAAGCTTTGATAAAATCGATGATTTCAGGACCTGATCGGATAAAAAGCTCCAGACCGACTTTGAACATCCCCACCGATTCCGAAAGCAGTTCCACATAGTGTTGGGCGGTCTTGACCGACGGAACGTCCAGGGGAAAAACGATGTAATCTTTTGCGTGTTTCATCTTTGAAATGTCAACCTGTAATGATTTTCAAAACATCGGGTATGATGCGAATGACAATCGGCAGCATGCCGGGCTGCTCCCCGTCAACATCGAGAAGAACCTGCTGGTTTGATAATGCTTCTACTTTTTCACCGGCCAGAGTAATGACTTTGTCAATATCATTTATTTTACCGTTATACAGTTTCGGAAGATTTAAAAAAATTTCAGGGATTGTCAAGTCCCCGATGACCGTAACATTCAAGAGCCCGTCACAGACCGATGCACCCGGGGCGACCCACATTCCACCGCCATGATACTGTCCGTTTGCAACCGCTACGTTCCAGATCCGCAATTCCTGTTCAAAACCTTTATCGACACGGATCCGTATCTTTTTTTTTCCATATAAAAAGATAGAAATGAGCGTTGCCCACATAAATGAAATAAACGGGCCCAACGCTTTGGTCGTCCGGTTGACCCGCCGGGCAACTTCGCCGCCCAGACCGAAACTCGTAATATTATGGAAATATCGACGACGTTCATGGCCATCGTCATCTCGAAAAAACAGCACGCCCAAATCGATGGTTCGGACAATGCCGGCAGCAATCAGATCGACGGCCTGTTCGAGGTCTTTGGGTATTGAAACGGTTCTGACGAAATCGCAGCCTGTCCCGTTGGGGATAAAACCCAGTGCTAAATCCGATCTCACGGATGCTTCATGCATCATAATACCGTTAACAACCTCGTTCAGCGTACCGTCTCCTCCCACGCAGACGAGAAGCCTGACCTTTTGAGCAAGGGCATTTTTTACAAGCATTATCGCATCTCCAGGCCCTCGGGTCATATACGCCTCAAAAGGGCCCAGGCGATCTCTGGCAAGCGCTTCGATCATCGGCCAGTCCGATCCCGTTGAACCATTTCCGGCATGGGGGTTGACGATAAAAGCGATCCCTGACAAATTAGCTCCTGTTCTTCGTTAACAACATAAAATATTCCCCTAATTGGTCGGACAGGCAAACACGGTAAAAAAATGCACGAAAATTAAAGCCAAAAACCCACATAACGTATAATTATCCATCCATAAAGCAATTTTTACAACAAGCATTTACATTTTTAATAAATCTATTGAAATTACTGACTTTAAAATGTTATGAAACTTATTATTGATGGTCTCGTAAAAAGTCCGTTTTGCTTGCTCAGTGACCATTTGGGGGCGTTTCAAATGATCAGATATCGCTCATAGAAGACTTTTTACGAGTTTGTCATTATTAAAACTAAGGATAAATCCTTCATGAAAAATTCGAGACCGCTTTTGAGGAAAAAATGAACCTAACAGAAAAACAGCAGGCCCTTTTGCGAATGCTTCCCGCAGTGGATTACATCCTTGAGCTGGCAAAGGCGGATTCTTTCTTCGACAATGTCCCAAAATCTGTTCGGGTCCGCTCCATCCGCTCTGTTGTTGAAAATTTTCGGATGATGATTATAGAGGACCCACAGGATCTCACACAGACAGACCTGTCGGACGCCAACATCCTTAAAAATATCAAAAACAGTGTCAAAAGAGCCATGTCGCCGATGCTTACCCGGGTCGTCAACGCCACAGGCGTTGTGCTACATACCAACCTCGGCCGGTCGTTACTTTCGGACGATGCGGTGCAGAACCTTCTGGCCATTGCATCCGGATATTCCAATTTGGAATTCGATCTATCAAAAGGGATGCGAGGTTCCAGATACAGCATTGTTGAAGATATTCTGTGTGAAATAAGCGGCGCCGAAGCGGCCATGGTGGTCAACAACAATGCCGGAGCCGTCTTTCTATCTTTAGAAACCCTCGCCAAAGATAAAAAAGTGATTGTTTCCAGAGGAGAACTGGTGGAAATCGGGGGATCATTCAGGATCCCCGATGTCATGGCCAAAAGCGGCGGGATATTGAGGGAGGTGGGGACCACAAACCGTACGCACCTTAAAGACTATGAAAATGCCATCGAGCACGATACCGCCCTTCTGTTAAAAGTCCACAAAAGCAATTACAGTGTCGTCGGCTTTACCGCCGAAGTCTCTCTTGAAGCGCTGGTTGCTCTGGGCGCAGAATATAAGATCCCGGTTATGGAAGATCTCGGCAGCGGAACCTTTGTAGATTTTTCAAAGTACGGTCTGTTAAAGGAGCCCACGGTTCAGGAATCTGTTAAAGCAGGCGCAGACATTATCACGTTTAGTGGAGACAAGCTCCTTGGCGGACCCCAGGCAGGTATCATTGTCGGCAAAAATGACCTCCTTATGAAAATCAAAGAAAATCCCATTAACCGGGCACTTCGTATCGACAAACTTACCCTTGCAGCACTCGAAAGCACCTTGCGGCATTACAGAAACATAGACCGGGAAATGGATTCTATTCCGACACTGCGCATGTTGACCCTTCCTTTGGCGCATATTGAATCAAAAGCAAAAACCCTTGCCAAGATGCTCGAAAATAT
>JAQBBE010000226.1:0-3073 GCA_032126435.1 Desulfobacterales bacterium
TGAGGGGTCGGGGAGTTTTTTTAAAACACCGCCTCGCCCGTAACCTATTAATATTTAAGGTAAAAATAATACTAGACATAAGCTTTTGTAATTGTTATGAATAATCTCAACAATATTAATAACAAAGGAGATTCTTCATGACCAGAAAACGAACAAGATTTCAGCACGTTGGATCCGTGAAACGCGCGATGATTTTAGAGCCTTTTTGGATGAAACCGATTTTCCCGATCCTAAACGCCTTGGAGAACGTGGCCCTGTTTTCAAATATCCAGAATGGTTGATTATGTTCATTGCTATCTTGTCGGTTAAGCTGAAAATAAAAACATATGTTCAAATCCATAAAATGGCAGTTAAATATTGGGACGTGATCGCAGAAGGATTAGATTTAACGCCAATCAGCGAAAGACAACTAAGAGAGAGGTTAAAAAAAATCCTTCATTTCCCTGGAAAACCAGCAGCGTTTATCTTTCAGCTGTTTCCTGAACTTGACCAATGACAGGGTGGTCAGTGCTGACAAAATGATGAACAAAGCAAGGGGTCCTGTCTGGCACAAGAAACACAAGGATAAAGGAATCGTACCCAAAAACCTACGAGCACTGGATAAAGAAGCTACTTGGTGTAAATCGAATGCCGATGGCTGGGTTTATGGCCATGGCAGTTTTAGCCTTACATCACATAAAATCCCATTTTTAGGCGCATTTATATGGATGAAAAACAGTGCCAACGAAGCCAAGAAGATGTGGCTTGAGACATCTCATTTCAAAGATCAAATTGACTACGTTGCCATGGACTCAAAGGCAGATAATTCAAGGCACTTTCGAGAATATAAAAGGCAACGAAAGATAAACCTGATTACTTGCTGTCGCCGGAACATGGATAAGACAAGGCATCGCAGAGAAATGATCAAGTTTATGGAGAAACCAAAACATAAAAAGATTTACCGTGAAAGATCATTTAAAGTCGAGCCGATGCAGGGTTTAGTGAAGGATATATTTGACTTAAATCGTTGCTGGATGCGTGGTAACGAGAACAACCGATGGTTGTTCGCAGCAATGGGTTTAACTGTCCAAATGCATCAACTCGAAGCATTTAAAAAAGGTAAATCAACTTGGATTATCAAAGAACGGGTTTTGGGATAAACTCCCCGACCCCTCACTTATCTATATTTCTCATCTTATATTTCTCGTGGCGCTAACGCTGAGCTGTGCGGCGGCGAGGAACGAGCCGTCCACACCAGCGTGTAGTTGGGCTCATAGATCAACGCCATTCAATCCATTGTCCTAACAGATTTTCGCTTGGTGGCATACATTTTCGTGTAATCGTAACCCAAAAGAATTCATCGACAAGTTTAACCAAAGACGATCCTGGCCTTCCTAATAAAACCGGAAGTTCCTCAAAATTCATTCCATATTTTTCACATTCAATATTTAACTCGGTTAGATGCTCTCTTACAGTGATTAGAAAAGACCGATATGAACGCGCCGAACCATCTAAGCCATGATTTGATCTGATTTGAATATCCCAAGGCACCATCGCATTTGGCCTTAAAGCAAATAATATTTTTGCGGCTCCTGTTGGGCCGATTTCAATTCGAGATGTTTGCTTGTTTCTGGTTTTCCTCATAGATGCAGTTCTATGCATTAAATCCCCAAAAGTTTCTTGAACGAAATTAAGCTCGTCATCGGAAAGTGAATGCAGCATTTTTTGGGGAGCAAAAAAGCGAGGTGAAAAACGATTGTACCATGAACTTATTTCATTTGCAGCGAGAGCATGATGGTCTTTTGAAAACTGTCTACACCCCCAATCATTCAACCATCTTAATAGGGATATTTGGTGTTTATGTAATGATAAATCAATTTGAGGTAATGTTTCGGAACGAAGCCGGTTATAAGAGCTGTCGTAATCGCTCATTCCAGCATATACGTAGCAGGCAAAAGAAAGGTCACGTAGCTTCATTATACAGAGTCCAATAATGAATAAAGATAAACTGTCACGTACGACACTTAAATTTCTTGATAGAGCCCAACTATTGAGTAAGCAGAAAAAAATCTGCGTAATACAAAGTCTCAAAATTCTGTGTATTAACAATATATCGGTAAAATTGCAGAACAATTTCTGCTAAGTTCGATAGATATGGTAAATCCCAGAACAATTATGAAAGTATTTTACAGAAGTCTCAACTTTCATAGAAAAGCAATTTCAAGATGGTTAAGGCTTAAAACGCCATCCAAAATATCGACTAATTTATCAGTATAATGGTATAAATAAAAGACTGCCGATCAAGGGCGCCTTTCAACAAGTCCGATCAAGGTGTTTTTAAACCGTGGGCGGTCTTGTTTGGATTCAGTTTGGAGCGCATCGGTTTCAAGGCCCTCGGCAAAGAATTCATGGGGCGTTTTCCCGGGTGCGATGAACATGGTCAGGGCAACGGTGCTTTCACTTCCGGGAACTTCAGGGGGATCTGCCATGGCTTCGATTTCAGTGGGCCAGGGGCGGGTCGCCAGGTTTTCAAGGTGTTTTATGAGTTCGTCCCGCCAGGTGGCCCGTGCTTCAGCGTCCGGTATTCCTGCCGGAACGGCGTCGAAACGGGTCACCTGCTCCATCTCGGGCATCCTGTCTATGAGAAGGTCCAGAACCGCCCGGCTGCTGGTAATAAACAGCCCGGAAACATGGGGGTCTTGTTGCATCAGAAGTGCCCAGGATTCTATCCGCTCTCGGGTCATGTAATGGCCTGGATCATCGGTTTCCAATGCTTTAATTGCGGCAGCCCGCGCCGGATCATCCGCGTCTTCCCCTTTGAGTTCTTTCATGAAATCTTCTTCCATGGCTTCGACCGCCACAAGATCCCGGGTCAATCGGTCGTTCTGAAGGTCGAGCTCCTGTGCCATATGAAGAAACAATCGGGCGTGGAACAGGGGATCGGGTTTTTCAGGAGACGGGGTTTTTTCACCGGTTTTTTTGATTTGCGCCCGTATCTGTGAAGAAGAGGATTCATCAAAAAAAGGAATCTTATCGGCCATGGATTTTAAAAAACCGATTTCGCTCCCCCGGTGAACATCGGCCCAGGTGCGAT
>JAQBBE010000227.1:0-9269 GCA_032126435.1 Desulfobacterales bacterium
GGAAATGGTAAGGGAATCAGATGTAGATTTATCAGTGAATGGTTCAAAATGAATTCCTATGTGTATACAAAGGAAAAGCTGTTCTCAGAAATTGAAAAGAACAAGCCTGATGTTGTTGTGATGGATCTGGATCTATATGCAACGATGGATGGTATCGAAACCTCACGCAAGATTCGTAATCGTTTTGACGTTCCTGTAGTTTATGTTTGAGGTGTGGTTTTGATAGTTCGATATCACAACTTTTGAACCAACTTCAAAACATAGCAGGTATCCAAAGTGTCGGATTTAAGATTTTGAGGCAAAATCGTTGTTTTGATTCAATCAAACTCCAGTTAAGTTAATTTTCAGGATTTTTGAATATATAACTTCTGCGGTTAAAATCTTGACCCTTCATATCTTATTAATTGATTTTTTTCCGTGATGTTTTTCATGAGAAAGGCTCAAAAATCACCCACCGGAAGATTTTAAAACGGCTTCTTGTCAATCATCACTTCTGTAAAAAAAGGTATGAATTTTCAAGCCAGTAAACCGTTTTTATATTTTTCAATCAAAGCTAAGGCTTCTTTTTCCGTCTCGATCCGCTTGATCGATTCACGAAACCTGCTGCTGTAAGGCAATCCCTTGATAAACCATCCCAGATGGCTGCGCATCATCCGGCAGGCCCGTTTTTCTCCAAAGCATTCAATGGAAGTTTTCAGATATTTCGTCATGACTTCAAAACGTTCGGCAACGACCGGAGCACCCATTTCAATACCGTTGATCAAAGACATCACCTGGGAAAATATCCAAGGGTTCCCAATGGCCGCCCTTCCGATCATGACTGCATCACAAGCAGTTTCGTTTTTCATGCTTAATGCATCTTCTGGTGTTACAATATCCCCATTTCCGATCACCGGAATGGATACCTTGTTTTTTATTTTGGCAATCAGAGACCAGTCAGCTTTGCCCCCGAACCCCTGGGTGGCCATGCGAGGATGCACGGTAATGGCGTCCACGCCGCTGGCATCTGCTATCGCAGCGATATTAAAGGCCTGATCACCCGTTTTTTCCCATCCGGCCCTTATTTTAATGGTCAGTGGAATTTTTATTTTGTCCCTGACCGCAAGGAGAATCTTTTCAACCTTTCGCGGTGCTTTCATCAAGGCGGCCCCTGAACCGGTTTTGAGCACTTTTTTTACCGAACAACCGAGATTGATGTCCAGGATGTCCGCACCCGAAGCTTCGACCATGGCCGCAGCTTCAGCCATGGTCAACGGATCTGAACCAAATATCTGGACAGACAGCGGCTTCTCTTCGGGACGGCTTTGGAGCAATTCTTCCGTTTTGACGGATCGATGCGCCAGCCCATTGGAACTGACCATTTCTGAACAAACCAGTGCACACCCCGCAGATTTTGCCAGGAGCCGGAACGGCAAATTGGTAATACCTGCAAGCGGCGCTAAAATTGTAAAATTGTCAAGTTGAACGGACCCGATTTTCATGATTTGAAACGCTTCTTTTTTTTCGGTGCCAATCAGCAAAATCTCGAGAAGTTGGATTGGCATAGCAGAACAGACAGTTATGGTAACACGGGTGCAAGGTGTAGGACCCGATGTCCACCGAGACCCTGCACCCGCATCCATGGTTTATTCTCTGACCCGTATCTTTCCTTAAGCTAAGGCTTCCGCCAAAGATCTCAACAAGAAAATCACTGGGGATGCACGAACTTTTATTGATGTTCGAATCCAAAGGCAATGCATCCATCACCGCTTTTTCGCAGCAGGTGTATAGATCAAGATTTTTTTCAGAAAGCGCTTTCTCCATCTTTAGAAGAATTTCTATTTTTTTCGCCGGCGCAGGATCGATAAACGAAAACCCTGGGATAGATAAAACGGTCATAGACGCTATACGTTTTTGTATCTTGGCATAGTGATCCATGAAGCTGGTAATACATCTTGTAACGCCGCACCGGGATGCCCAAGTGGAAATCCTTGAAAAATCATTAAAATTGTCCTCGATGACGTTTTGTCCGGTTTTAAAAAAGCAGATTGGATCGAATCTCCAGTTTACCGTTTTTGGGTCGAAGGTTTGGCAAAGGTCTCGAAGCTGTTCGAGGCGCTGACTTAAAGACGGGACACGCGGTTCGAGCAGAGATGATTTAGAGTTAATGGTAAAGTTAAAAAAAAGATTGTATCCCATTTTCAAAAGCTTGCGGCCTACATCCCTTTGGATGAAAGGACCGAAATTTTTTGACCAAAACACAATGGTATGCACCATGTCGGGTGTGGCAGGCACGGTAGATACCTTCCGGTTATATGGATTGACAACCTCAAACACACCTTTTTGAATCTGTGCCATGAACCAATCCAAGTAAAAAGCCGGAATATCGGTCCGCCTGGAGGCTGAGATGACGATTTTATTTGATAATCCCATAAACCGGAACCATTTTAACACCTAAATTGAGCGATTGTCGAGTTTGCCGAAGATGCAAGGCATTGAGACATGCAGCCGTAGTATGCTACTGCAAATGTCTCATAACGCGGCAGATTCGGTAAACTCGGCAAGCCCGAAGGGTTTCAAGTTGTGACAATCTTGTTTGGATTAATATCTACCAAATCAATAATGGTGTTAAATGCTTTCTAACTATATAACATCCTAAAGATATTATTTTTATATACACTGGCGCAATTTGAAACGATCAATTTAGGTCACGATCATTTTTTCTTTAGATCAGCCAGTGATATCACTTTTGGATCACGGGGCCTTTCAGGGCCTTTTTGCTGTTTCTCATACCGTCGGGGTTCATGGGGGCAAACCACCGGTTCCAGACGAACCTTCTTCCCTTCCATGGTAAATTCCTGACCATCAATATAAATATCGCGCAAAATCCACGTAACCACCTGAAGGGGCACTTGCAGCAGAAGAAGTTTTACATGATACCAGTCTTTTTTTACGTCCGGAGAAATGTCTTCAATTCTCGCGAATGATATCGGCTGGTCCTCAAAGTATACGAGAACAACGTCATTTTCTTTTGCCATGTTTTTCGTCCCTCATGCAAACAGCATTAGTAAATATTCAAGTCCAAATGGCTCGGTTTTAGTTTCACTCCATAAGGGTATGATTACAATCTCATCGCACATGGTTGGAAGGCTGGAATATTGGAATACTGGAATATTGGGCCGAAAATCGGAACGTTCCCAATTTGGGAAAATAAAAATGCCCATGTATCTTATGAAGTTGGTGGTAGTCCGTAACCCATCATTCCATCACTCCATCATTCCATTATTCCCGTCGAATAATTTACTGGCAAAGCCAATTGTTTCTGACCTATCCCCTTAGGAGGATGTACTTAACAACCAAATAAAACAGTTTACGATTTTATATCCGCAAACACCGCTGTTTGGCAATGCTTATTTCTTTAAAATGAATTTTTATTCATTCATTTTTTTGGTGCCAAAAACACTGAATATTGATTTTCCTTGGGTGGATATTGTATTTTTCTTATCTTATAAATTGTTGTTAATATAATATTTTTAGGACTTTTACATGCCGGGGGAAACGCCGCTGTTTTTTTCTTGACATACAGAGATATATTCTGCTAAATAAATGAATGACCATTCATCATTTTCAATTTAAAGCCATATAGTTTTCCAAATGAACGTAATTATTTAATTAATTTCAGGAAGTTCTCCGGCAAGACCGGAGTCGGGAGGTTATCATGATGAGAAAAATCAGGCAGGCAGCGGTTATCGGTTCTGGGATTATGGGCGGAGGAATCGCTGCGCTTTTGGCCGGTGCCGGCATAAAGACGCTGTTACTCGATATTGTTCCGTTTGATTTAACGGATGCTGAAAAAGAGGACCCCGCAGCCAGAAACAGGATTGTAAAAACCGGCCTGGATGCGGTTTTGATGTCGAGCCCATCACTTTTCATGCAGAAAAAAGATGTCGATCGTATTACCATCGGAAATCTGGAAGACGATTTCGATAAAATTTCAAGTTGCGACTGGATTGTGGAAGTGGTGGTGGAAAACCTGAAGATCAAGCAGGATCTGTTTAAACGCATCGATACCAAAAGAAGAACCGGCGCCATTGTTTCTTCGAATACATCGGGGCTTCCTTTAAAAGCCATGTCCCAAGGGCTCAGCCTCGACTTTAAACAACATTTTTTGGGGACGCATTTCTTTAATCCGGTACGGTACATGCATCTTCTGGAGGTTATCGCAGGAAAAGAAACCCTTCCCGAGATCATTGAATTTATGACCGACTTCGGAGAACGGATCCTCGGCAAAGGGATCGTTATGGCCAAAGACACACCCAATTTCGTGGGAAACAGGATCGGCGTCCAGGGAATGGTAAAGGCCATGCAAGTCATGCTCGAGGACGGTCTCACGATTCCCGAGGTGGATGCCCTTTTCGGCACCGCCATGGGCAGACCCAAAACCGCCATGTTCAAGACATGTGACATCGTCGGCCTGGACACATTGGGTCATGTGGCCAAAAACACGTATGAACTGGTTGTTGACGATGAGCAGAGAGACAGCTTTATTCTGCCTGAGTTTGTAGATAAGATGATCGAAAAAGGCCTTCTGGGAAAGAAAGCCAACAGCGGTTTCTATAAAACCGACTTAACGCCCGAATGGAAGAAGATCCGAAAGGTTATCGATCCCCGGACGTTAGAATATTCGGAATATGAACCCGCCGACCTTCCGTGTCTTGCCGATGCTAAAAAAGCGAAAACACTGCCCGAAAAAATTAAAGCCATCGTCTATGGAAAAGACAAAGGCGCCGCGTATGCCTGGAAAGTAGTGGCAAACGGCCTGATATACGCGGCCAACAGGATGCCCAAAATTTCAGACACCATCGTTGAAATCGACAATGCCATGAAATGGGGATTTAATTTTGAGATGGGTCCCTTTGAAACCTGGGATGCCATCGGCCTCGAAGCCTCGGTGGAAAAGATGGACAAAGACGGATTTCAGGTACCTGAAAAAATAAAACGGATGATAACGGCCGGCCAAACGGCATTCTACAAAACCGAAAACGGCAAACGTTTTGCGTACGACTTCACCACCGAAAAGTACATAGAGATTATTACCAGCAAGAACATTGTTTCTCTGAATGCCTTAAAGGGCGCAGATAAAGTCGTTAAATCCTGTGCATCCGCATCGTTAATCGACCTTGACGACGGGGTATACTGTCTGGAATTTCACACCAAGATGAATGCGCTCAATAAGGAGATTATCGATTTTCAGCATGAAGCCATGGAGCATGTGGATGCCAACGGTTCGGGGCTTGTTATCGGAAACCAGGCCGGCGGCATGCCAGGCGCTTTCTCGGCGGGCGGTGATCTCTTTTTCATGGCCGGCCTGGCAAAGGAAGGAAAATTTTCCGACATCGATGCTTTTCTAAAAGACGCCCAGGATGGAATTCAAAAAGGAAGATATTCAACCTTTCCGGTGGTGGCAGCCCCATACGGAATGACCCTTGGAGGCGGGTGTGAGGTCTGTCTCGGTGCCGACAGAATCGTGGCCCATGCCGAACTTTACATGGGACTGGTGGAGATCGGCGTCGGCTTGCTGCCGGCCGGAGGCGGATGTTTAAACTTGTGGAAGAAGTATATCAGTACAATTCCGGATTCGGTCACCGACGTTGACCTTGCAAAATTTTTTGTTCCGGCGTTCATGTCCATCGCACTGGCCCAGGTATCCATGTCTGCCGCCGAAGCCAGAGCCAACGGATTCTTAGGGCCTAAAGACAGAATCGTTTTTAACCGGGATTATCTGATCGGTGAAGCCAAAAAGGAAGTTCTGAAGATGGTCGACGAAGGCTATGCGCCGCCGATAAAGCGACCGATAAAGGTTCTTGGGCAGGCCGCCCAGGGCATGATTGATGTGGAAATTTTCAACATGCTGAAAGGAAAATTCATCAGCGAATATGACGCTTTTCTGGCCAGAAGAATCGCTTATGTCATCAGTGGCGGGGATATCAGAGACAACAGCACCGTGGAAGAAGATTTAATACTCAAACTTGAAAGAGAAGCCTTTATTGATTTCTGGAAAGAAGAAAAGACCATCGCACGGGTAGAACATATGCTGAAAACCGGCAAACCACTCAGAAACTAGTTATTTGTTATTCGTTATGGGTCATTCGTCACTCGTTACTTGTCTACTCAGTGATTCGCCGATTCAAATGACCAATGACAAATTAAGGAGGAAATACCAAATGAGAGACGCATACATCGTACAATCCATAAGAACCCCCGGGTGTAAGAGAAACAAAGGGGCTTTTAAAGATACCCGTCCGGAAGATCTGCTGTCATTTATCCTAAAATCAGCCATGGACCGAACGCCGAACCTTGAAATGAATGATGTGGATGACATCATGATTGGTTGTGCATTCCCCGAAGCTGAGCAGGGGCTGAATATTGGAAGAATCGCTTCTCAGATTGCGGGATTCCCTGTAAAGGTCTCCGGAGCCACAGTCAACAGATTCTGCGCCTCCGGTCTTGAGGCCATCGCGCTTGCCGCATTGCGCGTCATGTCCGGCTGGTCGGATGTCGTCATCGGCGGCGGCCTTGAATCGATGACATATGTGCCCATGGGAGGAAATATTCCCAGACCCCATCCCGAATATTCAAAAAAGCACGCCGATCTTTACGTCTCCATGGGAATAACGGCAGAAAACGTTGCCAACCGATACAAGGTTTCCAGGGAAGAACAAGATGAATTGGCCTATAGCTCTCAAATAAAGGCCGCAGAAGCCAGGAACAAAAAGCTTTTCACCGAACTTGTTCCAACGCCGGCCCACAAGTTTGTTCAGGATAAAGACGGCATCTACAGGAGAGAGACCTTCATCGTCGATCATGACGACGGCATCCGTCCTTCCACGACCATAAAGGCCCTGGCCGGCCTGAATCCGGTGTTTGCCGCCGGCGGCACGGTTACAGCGGGAAATTCCTCCCAGACAACCGACGGTGCCGCCGCCACCATTATTATGAGTGGGGAAAAAGCTGAAGCGCTCGGACTGAAGCCGGTCGCCAAGTTGAAATACTATACCACTTTGGGATGCAGTGCCGATGAGATGGGTGTGGGGCCACGATACGCCATTCCAAAACTTTTAAACATGGCCGGCATGGATCTTGAGGATATCGGTCTTTTTGAAATCAACGAAGCCTTTGCGTCCCAGGCGGTGTATTGCATCAGGGAACTCGGCATCGACATGGACAAGGTAAACATTCACGGCGGAGCTATTGCACTGGGGCATCCTCTGGGGTGCACCGGCGCCAAGCTGTGCGCAACCCTTCTTGCCAATATGAAAGAACGCGGCGTGAAATACGGCATTGAATCAATGTGCATCGGCGGCGGAATGGGGGCTGCGGCACTGTTTGAGCTGTGTGACTAAACGTCTCCTTAAGCCAATATTCGAACTTAGGGGCTTCGCCCCATTTGGAATGGTGGAATGCTGGGATAATGCAATATTGGGTTAATGGTAAAATTTGTGTTGGCGATAAAATTAAAATGGCGAATACCCTTTTAAAAACCAATCTTCCAGTATTCCACTATTCCATTATTCCATTTAAGCCGGTTATCCATTTTTCTTTTCAAATGCCTTCATAAAATCGACAAGGGCCTCTATTGCCGCCAGGGGCGTTGCATTGTATATCGACGCGCGGCATCCCCCGACAGATCGATGACCTTTAAGGCCGCCCATTCCGTTTTTCAGCGCCTGCTCAATAAACCGTTTTTCGAGTTCTTCATCAGGGAGGCGAAAGGTTACATTCATGAGTGACCGGCTGTCAGGCACAGCCGTTGCTCGATAAAAATCGCCGGATGTTATTGCTTCATAAAGAATCCGGGCCTTTTTCTCATTTATTTCCGCCATCTTTTCGAGACCGCCGATGGTTTCCTCCAGCCATTTCAGCACCAGTTGAATGGGATAGATTGCAAAGCACGGCGGGGTGTTAAACATCGAGTTTTTGGAAGCATAGGTCGCATATTTCAGCATGGACGGCAGTGTTTCCGGCACCCGGTCGAGCATATCGTCCCGGATGATCACCATACACACACCGGCAGGGCCGATATTTTTTTGAGCCCCGGCATAAATCAGACCGAATTTATCCACATCAAGGGGTCTGGACATGATATCAGATGACATGTCGGCGATGAGGGGCACACCGCCTGTATCGGGATAGGATGCCCACTGGGTCCCTTTAATCGTGTTGTTGGATGTAATGTGTGCATAAACGGCATTGCTGTTGAACGAAATGTTTTTCGGAATATACGAAAAATTCTCATCTTCCGAAGAAGCGACCACGTTGACGCGCTTACCCAGAATTTCAGCTTCTTTTATGGCTTTTGTGGACCAGGTGCCGGTGTTGACGTAGTCTGCCGAATCATCGTTCTGAAGCAGGTTCATGGGTATCATGCAAAACTGCATACTGGCCCCGCCCTGAATAAAAAGCACGTTGAACCTATCATTTAGTTTCAACAGCCGCCGGGTTCTGGCGATGGCATCGTTTATAACATCGTCGAACACTTTCGATCGGTGGCTTACCTCTGTTATCGACATACCGGAACCACCGAAATTCAAAAATGAATCCTTGATTTCTTCAAGAACTTTAAGGGGAAGCGCGGCGGGGCCGGCGTTAAAGTTATGGATTCTATCTTCCTTCATGGGTTTCCTCCATCTTTGTATAAGTTGTATGATCTTCTCTTTTTTAAAAGACCTTATTTGTTCAGATAGAAGTAAATATGTCAATCAGATTTTTTTGACTTGCCACCCGGTGTTGACAAAGAACCTTTCTTGGCTTAATTATGTTTTTGTATTAATATCCCCAGGGTATAAACTTATCATTAGAAGGTAATTGTCATGAAAATATATCGTTATCCTTCAAAATCAGCAGAAAAAAAAATTGAATCCATTGTAAACCGCGGCGTTGCCTTCAAAAAGAAAGACGTTTCTTCGGTCACCCGTATTCTTGAGGATGTCCGAAAGAATGGTGACAGGGCGCTCATTAAATATACCAACCGGTTTGACGCTCCGGGGTTGACCATTGCATTGATGAAGGTATCACGCCGGGAGTTCGACGATGCGCCAAAGCGCGTAGACCGCTCTTTTGTACGTGCCTTGAATCGAGCCATTACTCAAATTGAATCCTTTCATCAACAGCAACTCAACAAATCATGGATTAACATCAAAAGACCCGGGACTTTTCTGGGTCAGATGGTAAACCCCGTGGATGCTGCAGGAATTTACGTCCCGGGAGGAAAAGGGGGTAAGACGCCGCTG
>JAQBBE010000228.1:0-5809 GCA_032126435.1 Desulfobacterales bacterium
TTAATAGCTTTTGCAACCTGCCGCGGATGGGCTTTATTTGAGGATATTTAACGGAAGATCTTATCTGCCGCGAAGCGGCTTACTTGAACAAGCAGTTTCAGCCGATAAAGACGGCTTCCGGGTAAAGGCACCGGTTACCCGGCGCCCTCCCCACAGATCCGGACGAGCAGATTTCCCGCATCCGGTTCCTCGGTTCAGGCCCTTTTTACCGAGCCGTCAACCAATCAGGCGACACCCCGATTGGCGCATAACTTTGCTGCCCTGCAAGTCATCAAATATTATGGACTATTCGGGGGAGCGGCAGAGGAAAGGTTACAAGAATTTGTCTGAACTTCTCATGACCTATGTTTCCATCACTGTGGCGTCTTCCAAGCCAGTGCCTCCATGCTTTCTCAGCATATTCGTACACTACCTCCAACACCTTATAGTTACCACGCACCCCAAAATATTGGTAGAACCCTCTTAGTTTGCTGCATAGTGTTTCATACTGCAATTTTAAGGGTTCATGCCGATTTTTCTTGCACCAATCCCACAACATCCGCATAAAGCGGTTTCGCCGTTTTCGGGCGGTTTGTTTCTTTATCACCCAATAGCCCTTGAGGCCTTTGCCCCAATAAAAGGTAAACCCGAGAAAATCAAAGGTTCCTTCTGGTTTTCCGCTCTTTGGTGGTTTCCCGAATGGGATCAATCGGGTCTTTTCCGGATGAAGGTCTAATTTGAAACGTTCAAATCGCTTCGGAAGCACCTCCATCAGTCGCCTTGCGTCCGACTCCAACTGGAATCCCATGATGAAATCATCCGCCCAGCGAATCAGAAAGCACTTCCCTTTCATACGAGGTTCGACCTCTTTGACGTACCAATCGTCCAACACATAGTGCAGAAAAACGTTACTGAGCACCGGAGAAATCACACCGCCTTGGGGCGTGCCCTTTTCCGGATAAACAATTTCGTCTCCCTCAGCCACTCCGGCATTTAACCACTTGCCGATAAGCCGAATGATGCCGCCGTCATTTACCCTGATCCGGATCGTATCCCTAAGCAACGTATGATCGATGTTGTCAAATAGTCCTGAAATATCCGCACTCACAATCCAGTTGATGTTCAGGTTGCGGCACTTCTCGCGAAGTTCGGAAAGTGCCCCGTGCTGGCTTCGGCCAGGCCGGAATCCATGGGAAAAATCGTGGAATATCGGTTCATACACGATTCCCATCAGGGTGGCTACCGCCTTCTGGACGATCTTGTCCTCCAATGCCGGTATCCCAATGGGGCGCTTTTTACCGTCCTCCTTATCTATCCAAATGCGTTTAACCGGTGATGCAACGTACTGACCTCTTTGCAGCCGTTTGTGTAGATTATAGAGGTTTTTATCAAGATTTGCGGCATACACTTTTGCCGTTATCCTGTCCACACCGGTGGATTCATTCTTCCGCAATTTGCGAAATGATTTCTCCAACAGGGACAAATCAACCCTGTGCGCCAGGGACACAAACACCATGTCCGGGTCCGCATCCGCCAGCCTCTTTATCCGAATAAGCGATGTCTCTCTCACCAAAACCGGCGGTTTTTCCACCGCTTTTCCACCTGAACGACTACTTGAACTGTGAGCGTCCTGCGACGCAATTCCCTGGTTATCCGTTGATATGGTTTGTGATTTCTGAGTATCTCCCATAGTTCCTTCCAGAGAAACGTTATACCCGGCTTCACCTTCCCTACAGTGGGTCGCTTGGGCACACTTCCCCACCTTCACGTCCGCCCTGATATCTGCCGACATCGGTACTATGATCCGCTAAGACTTCCGAATGCTTGTCCCAGGTTTGTTCGCTTCTTGCTTTCCGCCCCTGATACCTTACCGTTTCCGACAAGGCCACATCCGGACCTCCCCAGTTTCCGAGCTACCCCTTTGAAAACATGCCCTGGTCTCAGACCCCGGTGGTGACTTGCATCCTCGCCATAGCGCATACAAGTCTGCTGCCTTCCACTCAATTCACAGTGTCGGCTTTCATCTCAATTTTGAGACTGATCCAATCTGACCACGATTATACATTTTTCGGGGCTCAATACAGAGCCTGCTATCTCACTCCATCCAGCTCCGGACTCCCGTCACCGGGTTTGCCCGTGGACTTCGCTAATGAGCTGTTAGCTAAACTTTGCTCATGTGGGACTTCCGCAGACCCGACTACTCAGCGCCGAAGCAAGCTCCGCAATGAGATTTATTGTCTGATCCTTTCTCCTTATTGCCAAGGCAAGCCCTGCAATAGGGTGCACTGTACTCTTCAATGTGCGGTCACCCACTGGGTAACACTATCGAATTTCATCTACCTTTCGGTAGATTCCCAACGATTCGGACTTCGCTGGGCGCGAGAATTGATTTGTTAGGCTTTGCAACATTAAGTTACATATTCCAGCAATTCATCTATGTTCCGGACGACATCAAATTTTGTATCACAATATGAAATTCCCCACCCATAACTCACACCTAAGAATTGGGTCCCAGCCACTTGCGAGGCATTATAATCACTAATTTGATCTCCCACGTAGAGTATATCTTTTGCCTTTAGCCCAAGAATATTTGCGATTTTTTTCAACGCTTCGTCTTTACATATATTGTTTTCCAGAGTGAAAATGCAATCTCCTCTAAAAAGCTGGAATATGCCTTCCAAAGCACATTTTATATTACTTAAATTATTGGATGTTACTATCCCCATTGGGGTTCCTTTGTTATAGATTTGCTTAATAGATTCTTGCACACCATCAAATTGAATTAAATCATAATCAGATGAAAAATCAGATGAGTATTTCTTGCATGCCTTTTCTAAAAACGCACCTTGAAAGCCAAGAGCCCGAAAGAAGCATTCCATTGGACTGATGCGGCATCCTTTTCTTACAATTTCATATTTAAATTCTTTTGCACTTGGTATTTCGAGTTTAAGATCAAACTTGTGATTTAGGTCGGCACATATCTCTAAATGGGGGCCCAGCGTATCAAGGAGGACACCGTCTATATCAAAAATTATAGCTTTTGCCTTTGTTTTTCTTTCACCCCTATTAGTAATACAATTTATAATTACGAGGAGTAATAATATTGAAATAGCGACACCTAATAATATGTATGACGCCTCGTAGGGTCTTAATTTGATGATGATAAAAAGCCAGGCTACACAGAATAAAAATGCTATAAAAATGGGGATTATACAAGAACTCCGGGCTGGCCAATGTGGTTTAATTCCGAATGAAACATTTAAATCATCTTTGTTTAAGCGCCCAGCTAACAAATTAAGTTGTGTTGTCCAGATGTAATGCATTCGGCCAGCTGCCAAAACACCAATTAGCCCTGCCAGAGATATGAGGAGTCCAATAGAAGGAACAACTAAAAGCAGTTCGTTGACACCAGGCGTGTTTGGATGTTCTGCATTAACACCGATTTTCGCGCTAGGTTTAACCGTCATATCAATATAAGAATTCCGTTCCATCGAGCTGCTATTGAAATGTCAGCTTAAGGCGAGCATCCTCAAGCCAGTTGAGCGTTTCCGGCATTCTGTGCCACGGAACAGATCTCAAAATTGGGTTGTGAGCTCTTTTCGGATAAATGACGGTCAATTCTTTACCCCGGACAGTTATTTTTCCTTTTCCTCTAACAAAATCACGATAGATTTTGGGTGCATCGCAATCTTCAAAACCTCGAAGCTTTTTGGATAGCATCCCATAAAGCGTGTCTGCGATCATGGTCATGACAATGTCAAAGTGGACTTTGATCAGAATAGGAGAAGAAAGTGTGTTGAGATTGAAAAATTTAACGGCTTCCGCAATGACATTCTCGACACGCCAGCGCCTGGCGTAATTGCTCACCAGCAGTTCGACCGGTACTTCAAAATCGTTGCTGATCAGGAATGCAGGTTTTTCACGGCCGTTGCCTCGAACAATCACTTGGCGCAGGTGGCCGTTGTAATTGCTCATCTCTACTACCGACTCATGGACCAACGGATTGGGATATTTCCTTTTTTCATGGGGAATGTTAATGCGTTTCCATGGCTCAAGATGATCTATATTGTCCAGCAATTTCTTGCCCCGGCGGCGCAGCGTTATAAATTTTACACCCTGCTCTGTTAATATTGACAGGTTCGAGTAGCTGGTGAACTTCGAGTCAAAAACAAAGGTTGGGGTAAGGCCCCGCCGTGCCTTTTTCCAAAAAGAAAGAAAGTCAAGTACCTGGTCATCAGCCTCCTGTTTCTGGATGTCCGCAGCAGTATAAAGAATAAGCTTGGATGCAGCATCCTGGGCAAAGAGTGTCAGGGCTCCCTTCATGACTTTGTTGCGAGCACCGGCCCAGTGTTTTTGCAGGACAGATTCGTCTCCAAAATGAGGTACCGTGTGAAAATCAAGATTGACGACTTTATTGTCATACCACCCGAGCTTGGCAACCTGGCGAACAAAGGCCTCTTGCAGTTGCAGCAGGTGCGCAGAATCTATACTGTAGGAGTAGGTAGACATGGCCGTAGACTTGGGTAACACATTGAGGCCCGCAAAAAGTCCTGTCCCCGGGTCAAAGGAATGGTCCCCCATATGCGCGTAGCGCTGGGTGCCCAAAAGTTTGAGGGCAAGAAACGAGAGAAAGTAGTTGATGGCAGGAATTGCCTTACTGCCCGGCAACCCGGCTTTCTGGACAATCTGGCAAATATTGAGCTTCTCGATAAACGGCGCAAATAGAAAAACACCGGCGGCATCACAATCGATGCTTCGGTTGTCAAACTCATTGATTTGAATCTTCTGGGACACAGCCGGCACCTGAGCGCCTTTAACGGTCAACCCGAGTTTGAGCTGACTGCGTCTGGGAAGTCTTTTAAATCCTTCTTCAGCCAGAATGCGCTCAACTGTGCGAATGGATATTTCGATGCCATCTTCGGAAAGCAACTGTACAATTTCACCGGCAGAAAGCTTGTGTTCACGATAGCTACAGATCTTGGATCGCGTCAGCGCATTTACCTTTCGGCGGTTGATCTTCCCTTCCGGGACGGGTTCGGAAAAGTCGATTTTTTCATGGACGAACTGATGCCGCAGCAGGTTGACGTAGCTTTGGGAATAACCGAAACGCTCGGCGACAGCTTTGGCCGGCAGTCGATCCACGAAGGAGGCCCTTAGCGCTTCATAGCGTTTTTGCCATTCATGTTTTGGGTATAGGAAATATTTTTCATCCCGCATACCCTTTATATAGTATATGACGCTTAGCATGTCAACTATAAATTATTAAAATATATTATTTTACAAGGAAGATTTTTTCACCACTATCATCTATTGGCGCATTAATTCTTGATATATTTGATTATTTAGATATTTTGTCAAGCAGCTAATTTAAACCTATTTGTCATGGAAAACCATTTTAACTCTGATATAGATGGATTATTAACGTCATAGGATATAAGATAATTCCTCTAAAACTGCGATGCGAAATAAGGTTTAACTATTTGAGTTTAAATGGATTTATTGTTAATAAGCCTTACTTTAAACCATGTAATTGTTTAGCGTCAGTTCGAAGCGCGAAAATCGGTGTTAAAGGACATTTAGAAAAGATTGCCTAACCAATGCACAATATGTTAATTGAATGAGAGGAGTAAATAACATTACATAGATGATGATATCCAGATCATTATAACCACTTGTATGTAAAATGAAGATAAAGGAGATACATAAATATGCCGTTTAATCCAAGATCAGAATATACAATTGTTTCTACAGAGATCGGCATTAAGGATTTCTTCGATTACAAGGAAGATTTCGTAACACGCCCACCTTATCAACGAAAATCGGTATGGTC
>JAQBBE010000229.1:0-3621 GCA_032126435.1 Desulfobacterales bacterium
ATCGTTTATATCCTTCCAGCGCCCAATTAAATATCCCTGACAGCTCCCCCATGAGTTTTTCAGTAAGTTCAACGTCCATTTCATGTTCAGCAAACTTTCGCGGGAATTTGATTACATTATCAGAAATCGTTTCCTGCATGGCCCGACTAAAATTGATCATCCTTCGGTGGTCAAGATTAGAATTGCTGTTATATTCATCTAACGCTTTTGGAACACCATGCTGTAGTGTATTAATAGGACACCCTTCGGGCTCTCCTTGTGTACCATTTGTAGGTTGCCGGATTGGGGAGAAGAAAGTTAAGCTTAATCTTTAGGTTGCGTTGACAGAAACGGAATATTATCGGATTAAATGAGCCTCTCATCGAGAGGCTTTTTTTATGAGAAAAGGGCGGCCAGTGTTTTGTCCGACACACCGCCCTTTTCCAACCCGCGGATCAGGCATTGATCCGAGAAAGTGGTGCGATGGTACTCTTTATTCCTGTCATACTCAAGACTCTTTTTGTTCAAGGCCGAAATTATGCATGGCCCCGGCCGGCCGGTTGTCCGCGATGCCGCAGCGGCACGGTCTGGGGGCATGGTTTTGCCGAGGCCCTTTTTGATGGCTACAACCGGTCACTTTTGCTTAAGCTGTATCGCTGTCCGGATTGTAGTTGTGTCATCCGCTTACGGCCACAAGGCTACTTTAAGCGTTTTCAGGCGCCGATTGAGATTATCCGGGCAAGCATCTTGTGCAAATCAGCAAACAATCGATGGTTAGCCGGCATTGACCGCTGCCGCCAGTGTCATTGGTTCAGCGCCTTGAAAAAAAGGATCACAGCATATCTTACCGACACCTGGCGCAAAGGGGTCGTTGCCGGTTTTGATTATTTTTTTCAACTGGATCAGACCCCGGTCAGCCGCATCATTTAATCCGCCGACTGCTGCATTTTTTATCCACCCCACTGAAGAGTGTCATTTTTTAAGTCTTCTTTTTGGAATAAGGCATCGAAAACCTCAAAGAAAGGAGAAAAAAATGACAGAAGATGAAAAAATACAGGTGGCGGTGTTTCGATTTGGCGTTATCAGCGACTTTGTCACCGGGGCGCAGATGAGCCGAAGAGAAAAAAGGCGGCTGCTGCACGATAAGTGCGCCCGCAAATGGCAAATTCCTTTTTCAGAAAAAACCCGGATCAGCCGGGGCACCATCGGGCGATGGTGTCGTCTTTATACCGCCAGCCATGGCGCCTTAAAGTCTTTGTACCCCAAAGACCGATCCGATCAGGGCAAAGCCAGGGCCATGGATGAAGAGACGTGTCTATCGCTGATCAGATTGAGATCAGATCTGCCGGCACTGACCGTGCCGCAGCTGATCGAACAAATGAACCGGCAAAAGCGAGCGGCCCCGGGCATTGTGCTGAACAACTCGACGGTCTATCGGTTTTTGCATGAGCAGAACCTGATGAACCCTCAGGTGAAAAACCCTGTGGACCGGCGTAAGTTCGAAGCCGAGCTTCCAAACGATCTATGGCAAAGCGACGTCATGCACGGCCCTAAAATTGATGTGGACGGCAGGATGCGGAGAACTTATCTGATCGCCATCATCGACGATCACAGCCGCCTGATTGTTTATGCCTGCTTTTATCTGACCGAAAACCTGGCCGCATATCTTGATGCCTTTGAAAATGCGATTGCCACCCGCGGGCTTCCCCGAAAGCTGTATGTGGATAACGGTGCGGCCTTTAGAAGCCATCATCTTGAATACATCAGCGCTTCATTAGCGATCAGCCTGATCCACGCCAAGCCCTATACGCCGCAGGGAAAAGGTAAAATTGAGCGGTGGTTTAAAACGGTCCGCAGCAGTTTTTTGCCGCTATTTAAGGGCGCCGGTCTGGTTGAACTCAATGAGGCCCTGGCCCGTTGGATAACCGAAAGTTACCATAAAAGAATCCACAGCGCCACCGGGCAAACCCCCTTTGAACGCTTCACCGGCAAGATGCACTGTCTGCGAAGTGCGCCGCTCAACCTGAAAGATTACTTTCGCAAAGTGGCTCGCAGAACCGTCTCCAAGGATCGTTCCATTACCCTTGACGGCCGATTGTATGAAGCTCCTGTGGCGCTGATTGGAAAACGGGTCGAGCTGCTTTACCACGGGAGCGAACCGGAAATGGTGGAGATTAAATATCAGGATAAAAGCTTCGGGATGATCCGCACGGTCGATCTGAATGTCAACTGCCGGGTCAAACGAGACAAAAACAACAACCCTCAAATCCAAAGCAACGACCTTATAAAATATCAGGGCGGAAAGCTGTTGTCACAGAAAGGGGATGATCATGAATGAAAATTACCGCACATTTTTTGGGCTCAGCAAAGAACCGTTCGGCGCCGATATCGCCACAAGGGATATCCTTAAAACCGATCAGCTGGTCGATGTTAAAAACCGCTTCGATTATGTTCTCAGGTTAGGCGCCGTCGGGCTTGTCACCGGAGAGGTCGGCAGCGGCAAATCAACGGCCATCCGATACGCTCAAGGCAGTCTGCACCCATCCGAGTACCGCAGCATCTATGTCACCGCCTCCTCCGGTTCCATCATGGAGCTTTACCGGCAACTGTTAAATGAGCTTTCCATCGATCGCAGCAGCAACTCGAAAACCCTTATGCTGCGATTGATCAAAAAAGAAATCACCGATCTTGTCCTGGAGAAAAAAATGAAGGTAGTGCTCATGGTCGATGAAGCCTCTTTAATGCGACTGGAAGTGTTTGCCGAACTGCACACCCTCTGCCAGTTCGAAAAAGACTCCAAACCGTATCTGCCGATGATCCTGGCCGGACAGAACAGTCTGATCGACAAGCTCACCTACCGCTCTTCGCAACCGCTGGCATCCCGGATTGTGGCCCGCAGCCACCTTCAGGCAACCAGCCTTGAAGGGATGCACGCTTACCTTGCGCACCACCTGGCGATTGCCGGCGTCAAACACGACCTGTTTGATCAAACCGCCCTGACTGCTATCCAGCAGGGCTCCGGAGGGCTGCTCAGAAAGGCAAACCACCTGGCCAGAGGTGCACTGATCGCTGCGGCTGCCAAACAAAACGCCATGGTCAATGCCGAACATGTCCGGTTGGCCGCTACGGAAATCTTTTAATAAATCAAAATCTAAGGAGAATGATATAATGACTCGCCATGAAAAATGGGTACATGAAAGAAACCTGGATGAAATCGTCGATAGACTCAGTGAACTTCTGGTCAGCATCATGCTGATGAGCGTTCAACAAATCAACGATCAATATCTGCCCCTAAAAAAACGATTGCAACCAAAACAAACTGAGGATATTACTTTCTAAAAAAATGGCCGGGTCTGATTACTTCCATCGGACCCGGTTAATCCAATCTGAAAATGTCCCTTACCGATAAAAATAATCAGAAAAAATCGGTTAATTTATTCCGGAAATCAACAATAGGGCTAAAATGCTAATTTATTTAATCCATAAAGGTTTCATCGCTACATGCAACTGACAAAGTATCAGTTGTTCTCAGAGCTAAAAATCTTTGCCCAAACCTTTGCCCAACAAAAAACGGGCAGATAGAACAAACCTCTATCTGCCCGTTTTTATTACGGAAAGTGCGGGTGGGCCGTGAAGGAATCG
>JAQBBE010000230.1:0-2503 GCA_032126435.1 Desulfobacterales bacterium
GGGTCGATGGGATGCGCCATCGGTCGGCATCTTGTACGGCGTGTCCACCGGTGAACGATGGTTGTCCGCTTCTTACTACCGCTAAGGTTACAGGCACGGGCGCAGGGAAATCGTGGCTTCATCAACGGTTATTTTGCAGGCCTTGTTTATGATTGTACCGTCAGAACATTCGTATTCATAATACTCAATGCTCACCGTATCGCCCTCCGCGAGATTGATGTTATATTGGTTGGCCAGGTAGTTGATCCTCACACCAGAAACTTCAATCCCATCAACCACGATCGTAGGGGGGCGAGTTGAAATTGAAGCAATCTTTCCTGTCACCGTTTCTGCGCATACGTTCTGTACGGCAACCAAACTCATAATGATTGCCAAGATTACAAACAATCCCTTGATAGAACGTTTCATGGTAAATCTCCTTTATAGTTAGGATTTTAAGTTTATCTTCAATCTTGAAATTCTTGCCGCTTTCAAAAATCTTTACATATCTCTTTTTAAAGGTTTTAATCCGTGAAGCGGATTTCTTTTCTTTTCTTTTCTTTTCTTTTCTTTTCTTTTCTTTTTTAAACCTTTTTCTCACCTCCTTTCTATTGGTTCTCAAATCATTTTTTGCTCCCTGTAATCGGTAAAGAATTGCTCCATTCTTCGGGCATAGGTAGAAGATTGGCCAGGGATATAGGACTAATTCTGTTTCTCGGTTGTCTGCCGCTGCCGGTATTGATGTTGGGATTGATTCTGTCTCTCAATTGTCTGCTGCTGCTGGTATTGATGTTGATGTTGATTCTGTTGTGCTGCATTTGTTCCTGGACTTCCCTTTCCGTGAGATCCATTATTGTTACCGAAACCACCACCGGCGCCAACGCCGGAGCCGCTGCCTGATCCACCGCCGGAGCCGCCACCCGAACCGCCACCGGAACCAACGCCGGAGCCACCACCGGAACCACCACCGGAACCACCGCCTGATCCGCCACCAGAGCCGCCACCACCGCCGCCTCTTGCAAGAACAGGCCGATGTTCAAGAAACTCAACCCATACGCAGGTTCCAGGCACTTCATGATTTTGGAAAAAAGTTAAAGCCTGATCTTCGGCATCCGTTGCATCGGGTATGGAACCCCATGCCGGTGTCAAGAACAAGGTCAATGCCATTAATATGAAAATGAATTTAATGCTTTTTCTCAACATAATATCTCCTTTATTTTTATAGACAATTTCTGATTGAAAACCATTACCTCATAGGCGCAGAATGTTTTGAACTTAGCCTTTAATAATGAATAACGTATAAGATGTGTAAAGGTTACAACAAACCGAAAAAATATTTTTGGCACAACGATTGATGTTCATCAGAAAACAACCATAAGTATTCGAAACGGAAGACATTCTAAATTGGGGCAAAGCCTCATTCACCGTGGGGCGACACACTCGATTTTTGCTTAATCTTGGTATAGAATTATCTCAAAATTAAAAAAAATCCGTAACTTTTTGATATTTCGTACGTTATACATTATATAACTATCGTGGATACATTTCGTTCATTTTACCGGACACAAAGAAAAAAGTTGTTTGGCTATCTGATGCGTTTGACCGGGAACTATCAGTTGGCCAGTGATATCATGCAGGAGAGTTTTGCCCGTTATCTCGAACATTATGACCCTCAGACACAAAATGTTTCGTTACTGTTCACCATTGCAAGGAACCTGGTCTGGGATAATACTCGCAAAAAAACGAACAATAAAGAGATGGAAAACGACATTGAAGATGTGAATTTTAATCCGGAAGAGCAGCTTTTAGTTCGGGAATCATATCGTAACGTGTTATCCGCCATGCAGAAGCTTAAAAAAAGTCAAAGAGACCTCCTCGCTTTGACGGTTAGCAGTGATCTTTCATACCGGGAAATTGCAAATATCTTGGGAATAAGCGAGGCGAACGTAAAAGTGAAGGTCCACCGGGCCCGTATCCTACTCAAGGAGCTTCTTCAAACAGGAGACGATTAAATGAATTATATGATAAGTATGTTTATTGATGATGAGTTGGACATAAATGAAAAGATTTCATTTATTGAAATTGTTTTAAAGGACACATCTTTTAAGGATGAAACATTACAACTTTTACATCAAGAAAAACAGGTCCGTGGAGAGGTTGTAGACCAGATTCCGTCGTTCGAGGTGAAGGTTCCCTTTAACTGGAAAAGATTTTTCAGACCATTTTATCAGCCGATGGGACTGGTTGCATCGGGTTTGGTTGCTACAGTTATTTTTTTGCTCTTTTCCATACCTTCGCCAACACCTGGTCTAATAACCAAGCGGTTCGTCATTTATAAACCCGATGTCAGCCAAGTAGAGATTGCCGGCAGCTTCACGGACTGGAAACGAATTCCTATGCAAAGAATCAGTAATAGTGGTTACTGGGAAATCAGTTTTGAACTGATGAAAGGGGAGCATCGTTTCACTTATATTCTGGAAGGTCGGCAGCCTTTTGCCGATCCGACAATACTTGCCCGCGAACC
>JAQBBE010000231.1:0-4320 GCA_032126435.1 Desulfobacterales bacterium
AGTATGTGCATCTTAAATTGCATCCGGTGAGCCTGACAAATATACAGGGACGGCCGCTGTAAATGGATTCGCCCTGAATGCTGTAGAATATTTCGTTGACTAAAAGTGTCATACGGAAACCCCTTTTCGTGCAAATTTGGCTCGATGGTTATTATTATATCAAGTTGAAATTCGGAAGTAAACGAACATTTGCCCTATCATGGCATTGTATGATATCTGTAGTCTGTTGGTTCTTATTGAATGTTTTTGGTTTTTTACAGATTTTACATGGGAAATTTGATGAACTCGTAAAAAGTCTGATTTTGTTCGCTCCGCAAGCAATTTTGGGATTCATGACGCGTCTGGCTAAATTGCAAGAACTCGGGCTAACGCCCTCAGACAGCTTGCAATTTTTAAAGCCAGACGCATCATGAATCTTTCTCCAAAATTGCTCGATGTCGCTCGCAAAAGACCTTTTACGAAGCCGTCGAATTTGAATTGGCAAAATTATGGACCGTATCCGTTTACTGAAAAATACCGTTCAGGAATATGCATGGGGGTCGTACACCGCCATCCCCGAACTTCTCGGCCATGACGCTCCGGCAAGCACGCCCCAGGCAGAGCTATGGATGGGCGCTCATCCCAAGGCGCCCTCTAGGGTAAAATGTGATGGTGTGTGGCGTTCCTTGTTGGAATTGATCTCGAAAAATCCGCAAGATATTCTTGGGGGAAAGGTTGCTGAAAAATTTGATAACAGGCTTCCGTACCTTTTTAAGGTGCTGGCTGCGGCAAAACCCCTGTCCATTCAAGCCCATCCCAGCCGGGTTCAGGCAAAAGAAGGTTTTGAAAGGGAAAACAGACTCGGGATTCCGTTAGATGCATACCGCCGTAGTTACAAGGATGATAACCACAAACCCGAGTGTATCTGCGCAATGACCGATTTCTGGGCTTTGAATGGGTTTCGAAAAATTTCCGGCATCCATTCTCTGATGGACAAAATTTGCCCCCCGGGTCTGAAAACATCCCTCGATCTTCTTCGTGAACAGCCGGATTCAATGGGGTTAAAAAATTTTTTCCAGGCACTCATGACCCTGGATGGAAAGCAGCAAGAGGAAATCATCGCGGATGCCATTAAAAATGTACAAAATTTTGCAGATGACAACCCGGCTTATCAATGGATGATTAATCTTCACAAGGAATACCCGAAGGATATCGGTGTGTTTGCCCCGATAATGTTGAATTTGGTCTGTCTAAAACCCGGTGAGGCCATGTTTCTTCCGTCCGGAGAACTTCACGCTTATCTGGATGGCGTTGGAATAGAGCTAATGGCAAACTCGGACAACGTATTAAGGGGGGGGCTGACCCCCAAGTATATTGATGTGCAGGAACTGTTGAACGTTCTTAATTTTGAAGAACGTGAAATAAATATCCTTTTAGCCGCTGAAATCGACGAATGTGAATGCGCATATGAAAGCTTTGCTGAAGAGTTTTTCCTGTCTGTTATTTCTGTCAAAGAAGAGATCGGCTATCACAGCGCTGACCGCAGGAGTGTTGAAATCATCCTCTGCACAGACGGGAGTGCAACGATTACGGACCTTGGCAAAAATGATAACGTTTTCGTTGAGCGGGGAAAATCGATTATTATCCCTGAAGTTGTAGAAAAGTATTGTATCGAAGGAAATGCCACCTTTTACAAAGCCGCGGTTCCGATATGAAAACGCGACACCCATATTTCGGCTCAACAGGACACAAAAAAGTCTTGACATGAAAAAAAGGATAAGATAGTTGTTGCAAGAATTTTATTTAAAATAAGGAAAATAGATGGTGCGTAATATATCGGGCAGGTATTATTTTTATTATTGGTATTTTTTTAATACCGGTCTGCCTGGGGTGCGCTGATACAAGAACAACTTGCAAGGCGAAAATAACCGTGGGTAGACAGAAAACCCCACGGTTTTTTGTTTTTAAGGGCCGTGGAGAAAAAACTTCACGGCCTTTTTTTGTTTTCAAAGGAGGATTGTAACATGACGTATTTAGGCAAACATATCCGAATTGAGCGGATAAAAAACCGGAATACAGGGAGAACCGTAATTGTTCCAATGGATCACGGCATTTCAATGGGCCCTATCGACGGCCTGAAGAATATGAAGGATGCCATCCAAAAAGTGGCGGAAGGGGGCGCAAATGCCATTGTGGAACACAAAGGCCTTGTGGGTGAAGGGCATCGCGGGAAGGGTAAAGATATCGGTCTGATCATCCACCTGTCTGCATCTACCAGTCTTTCGCCGTATCCCAATGTCAAAACCCTTGTATGTACCGTCGAAGAGGCGATCAAGCTGGGTGCAGATGCCGTATCCATACACGTAAATCTTGGGAACGGACAGGAAAAAGAGATGTTGCATGATTTTGGGAAGGTTAGCAATGAGGCCCGTATATGGGGGATGCCGTTGCTTGCAATGATCTATCCCAGAGGCGAAAAGATTAAGGACGAGTATGATGTAAATGCGGTTAAACATGCTGCACGTGTTGGAAATGAGATGGGTGCGGATATTGTAAAAGTTTCATATACCGGCTCTGTGGAAACGTTTAAAGAAGTTGTGTCCGGTTGTTCGATTCCCGTGGTGATTGCCGGCGGCCCTAAAATGGATTCCGACCGGGATATCCTCGAAATGGTAAAAGGTTCCATCGACGCCGGCGGTGCTGGTGTTTCCATCGGCAGGAATGTGTTTCAGCATGAAAACCCGACGCGCATGGTACAGGCGATTTCAGCCATTGTGCATGATAACAGCAGCGTGGAAGATGCACTGAAAATTCTGGGATAGTATTCGGGTTGAGGTTTTAAAAGGGGAACAATGCGATGCGAAAGATATGGGTAAGGGTGGATCCCTGGGACAAGAATATGGTGACCACTGCACTTGAAGGCGGTGCAGACGGTATTGTGATTCCAAAGGGATTTTCCGAGAAAGTTAAAGCTCTGGGAAGAATTCAGACCATTTCTGAAGACGGTGATTTAAAGCTCGGAAAAGATGCGGTCTTTTTCGAGATCAAAAGCGGCGAGGATGAAGAAGAAATTGTTAAGCTCAGTCAGACAAAACGTGTCATTCTTCAATGCAGTGACTGGACAATCATCCCCCTTGAGAACCTGATCGCCAAAGGCGCTGATGTCATTGCCCAGGTTAAGAATCTTGACGAGGCGCAGACGGCTTTCGGTATTCTCGAAAAAGGCGTGGGGCACGTTCTTTTCCATGCAGACGATGTCGTGGAACTGAAAAAGGTGCTCTCCTGGCTTCGTTCGGAAGGAGATAAAATTTCCCTTCAGACTGCAGAGATCGTTGAGGTCAGACCTGTGGGAATGGGAGACCGGGTCTGTGTGGATACCTGCACATCCATGGGCATGGGCCAGGGGATGCTGGTGGGAAACAGCAGCAGTGCTCTGTTTTTAATTCATTCCGAAAGCATTTCCAATCCGTATGTCTCTCCAAGACCTTTCAGGGTTAATGCAGGTCCGGTGCATTCATACACCAGAATTCCAGGGGGGAAAACGAGGTACCTTTCAGAGCTTTCGGCCGGGGATCAGGTTTTGATCGTTGACTTTAAAGGAAATACATCAACCGGAATTGTGGGGCGTTTAAAGATCGAGAAACGTCCGTTGATGCTTATAAAAGCGGTTTTTGACGGCCAAGAGATTGCATCCATTGTTCAAAACGCAGAAACCATCCGGCTGACCGATCCCGAAGGCAAGGCAGTGTCGGTTGTGAGCCTTGTTCCCGGCGACAAGGTTTTGGTGGCCATGGAAGAAGGCGGACGGCACTTCGGTATCAAGATTGAAGAGTCTATCACGGAAAAGTAACGGGCAGCAGTTCGATGATTGAGATAAAATCGCAGAAAATTCATAACAGTGAAGTCATTGTTCCGGGTTCAAAGAGCTATACGCACCGGATACTCATATCTGCAGCCCTGTCTGACGGGATTTGCACCATATACAACGGACTTAAAAGCGAAGATACACTCCTCACCCTGGGTGCTTTAAGGCAGATGGGTATAAACATCCATATAAAGGATGACCGTTTTGTGGTGCACGGTTCAAAGGGGATGTTGAAGCCTTGTATCGATCCTGTCTATCTTGGAAATTCCGGAACTTCAGTGCGCCTTTTAACCGCCGTGGCAGCTCTGGGACACGGGGTTTACACCCTTACGGGGACCCAACGGATGGGAGAGCGGCCCATCCGGGACCTGTTGGACGGTCTCATCCAGATGGGGGTGGACGCACGGTCGGTAAAAGCCAATGGATGTCCTCCTGTTGAAGTCAAAGGGGGTAGAATCTTGGGCGGCGTTGTTGCG
>JAQBBE010000232.1:0-5775 GCA_032126435.1 Desulfobacterales bacterium
TTTCGGGCATATGCCACTTCCCTTTTTTAGTCGGAGTCTCAAGTGATTTTCTAAGCTGCGCTAAAAACCGAGCTCTGGACACTTCTCTTGCACCCAAACGGATCATGTGGTCGGTGGTGATCTGGCAGTCTATCATATCAAAGGATAAGGTATTAAGATATTCCACCAGGTTAACCAGTGCGACATTGGAAGCATTACTGATTCGGGTAAACATCGATTCCCCGAAAAAACACCCCCCAAGAGAAACTCCGTATAAGCCGCCGGCGAGTTCGCCCTGATACCAGGCTTCCACAGAATGTGCAAAACCGGATTCATGAAGCCTGCAATAGGCATCCATCATATCCTTGACAATCCACGTTCCTTCATCTTTTTTTAAGCGAACATCTGCACAATGGTGTATCACATCACGAAACGCCAGATCCATGGTCACTTTGAATACATTTTTTCTGATAATTTTCTTTAAAGTTTTTGGAATTTTGATTTCTCGAGGATACAGCACCAGACGCGGATCGGGTGACCACCACATGATCGGCTCATCATCCGAAAACCATGGGAAAATACCCATACGGTAGGCAAGCAAAAGACGCTCCTGGCTCAAGTCACCGCCCACGGCCAGCAATCCGTGTCCGGATGCAAGATGGGGTGGAGGAAATTCGATTTTATCGGATAGCAGAAAAACAGGCACTCAACCACTCAGCCGCTGTAGCTAAAGGTCAATTTGTCATTCTCTAAATCAACAAGGACTTCGCCGCCTTTTACAAGTCGTCCAAACAAAATCTCATCGGAAAGGGAGTCTTTGATTTTTGTTTGTATCAATCGACCCAAAGGTCTTGCACCGAAGCGTGGATCATGTCCGTTTTTGGCCAGCCATGTTCGCGCCCCGTCGGAAAGACGGATAGAGACCTTTTTAACGGCGAGTTGTTCTTTAAGCTCCTTCATGAACTTGTCCACCACCTTTTTCATGACGTCTTCCGTCAGCGCATTAAAATGAATAATGTCATCCAGGCGGTTTCTAAATTCCGGGCTGAAAAACTTCTCAATGGCTGTTTTCCCTTTATCCTGTGTATCGTCCTGCTTATCGCCAAAACCGATGGATTGGGTGCTCATCTCCCTTGTGCCGGCATTTGATGTCATCATAATGATGACGTTTCTGAAATCAGCCTTTTTGCCGTTGTTGTCCGTAAGCGTTGCATGATCGAGTACCTGAAGCAGAATGTTGAACATATCCGGATGTGCTTTTTCTATTTCGTCGAACAAAAGCACACTGTAAGGATTTTTGCGGATTTCGTCCGTCAAAAGTCCGCCTTGATCAAAACCGATATAACCCGGAGGTGCTCCGATGAGACGCGCTATAGAATGCTTTTCCATGTATTCACTCATATCATATCGTGAAAAATGGACACCGAGAATCCTCGCAACTTGCAGGGTCACCTCCGTCTTTCCGACACCGGTAGGGCCGGCAAACAAAAAAGATCCGATGGGTCTGCCAGGCGTTTCAAGACCGGCACGGGAGCGCTTTATAGAAGTAACGAGTGATTTTATTGCAGCGTCCTGTCCAAAAACAACCTGTTTGAGCTCTTTATCAAGGGTCTCGAGTTTCAATTTGTCGGGCGTCGATACGCTGATGGTCGGGATTCTGGCCATCTTGGCGACGATTTTTTCAATATCTTTGGGGTTGATCTTCTTTCTTTGGGGAGAATTGGAAAGTCTGACAAACGCTCCGGCTTCGTCGATGACATCGATGGCTTTGTCGGGCAGATAACGATCATTGATATATTTGGCAGACAGCTCCGCTGCGGATTTTAATGCCTGATCCGTATAAATAATGTTGTGATGTTCTTCATAGCGGGAACGAAGTCCTTTTAGAATTTGAACGGTCTCCTTTACCGGAGGCTCCAAAATTTCGATTCTTTCGAACCGTCGGGACAGGGCGCGGTCTTTTTCAAAGAAATTCTTGTAGTCTTCGTAGGTCGTTGAGCCGATACAGCGCAACTCACCGGTTGCCAAAGACGGTTTCAAGATGTTGGAAGCATCCATGGATCCTCTGCTGGTGGCACCGGCACCCACCGTTGTATGGATCTCATCGATGAACAAAATGGCATTTTTTTTCTCTTTCAAAGCCGACAGAACCCCTTTTAAGCGTTGCTCAAAATCACCGCGGAATTTCGTACCGGCCAGAAGGCCCCCCATATCAAGGGAATATATGTGAATGTCTTTAAGCAAATCGGGGATGGATCCGCTGTTTATCTTGATTGCCAGTCCTTCGGCCATTGCGGTTTTCCCAACACCGGGATCTCCCACGAAGATCGGATTGTTTTTTCGCCGCCGGCACAGGACCTGAATGGTTCGCTCCATTTCGAGCTCTCTGCCGATGAGCGGGTCCAGCTTTCCTTCAGCGGCACTTTTGACAAGGTCGATGGTAAACGCCTCCAGGGGATCGGCCTTTTTCTTTTCCTCCCTTTTGCCTGTTTTCACAAACGCATCCGACCGGTCTCTGAATGGCGATTTGGAAACATTGTGGGAAATGTAGTTTAAAACATCCAGACGGGTCATACCTTCTTCGGTCAGGAAATATTCAGCATGGGAATCCTTTTCTTGAAAAATGGATGCGAGGATGTCACTGACATCCACCTCCTGCTTTTCGGCGGAACGGACATGGTTAATGGCTCTCTGGATCACTCTTTGAAAACCGACGGTCTGCTGGAGGACATATTCATCGCCTTCGGGAATACTTTCCATTCGCTGGCCAAAAAATGACTCAAGAGCATTTTTTAGATTTTCAACATTTCCGCCGCAATTTTCAATAACTTCTATGCCCTCGCTGTCGTATAAAATGGCAAAAAGCAAGTGCTCCACACAGACATACTCGTGGCGTCTTTTTTTGGCTTCTCTTACGGCAAAACCCAAGGTTTCGCTGAGTTCTTTGCTGATCATGGTCTATTCTTTCTCCATCGTACATTTTAGCGGGAAACCATGTTGTCTGGCCAGAGCATGAACATTATTCACCTTGGTTTCCGATATTTCATAGGTATATACACCACAAATCCCGAAACCTTTATGGTGGACGTTCAGCATAATTTCCACCGCATCCTCCGGTGATTTTCTGAAAACAAGGATCAGGATTTCAACGACAAACTCCATGGTGGTGTAATTGTCATTGTGAAGGAGGACCTTGTACATGGGCGATTCATCGATCTCGTCACTGCTTTCGGAAATGACCCCCTCTTCTATTTCAGGGCTGTGCTCGCTCATGGAATTATTTCCCCAATTCGCTTGTTATTAAACTATAATCATTAACACCCGGCCTTGTAAAGGGACCACGCAACAAAATCTTATCGCCGCCGACTATATCCCGCAACATTTCTTGAATTTTTTCCCACTTCCGCACGGACACGGGGCGTTTCGTCCGACTTTATTTTGGGTTCTCTTGACCGGGTTTTTCCTTGGAGGTTCACCCCCGCCGGAAAATATCATTTTCTGTTCCTTCGGCTGCCGCAGATCGTCAATCTTTTTGGGTTCGGATATCTGAATTCTGAACAGAATGCCCACGGTCTCTTCTTTGATCCTGGATATCATATCCTGAAACAGTTCGAACCCTTCTTTTTTGTAAATGAGAAGCGGATCCTGCTGCGCATACCCCCTGAGACCGATCCCTTCTTTCAAGTGATCCATGCTCAGCAGGTGATCTTTCCACAGGTTGTCGACGGTTTGAAGCATAACAATCCGCTCGAGATGCCTGAAGTCTTCAGCTCCCACGGCGGCCTCTCTTTCTTCATATTCCCTGAGACAGGCGTCGGTAATCAGCTGGGCCACCCCCTCCCGGGTCAGTCCGTCCATGGTATCCGCATCGATTTCATTCAGCCGGAGGTTAAACTGTTTAAACACCGCCTTATTCAATCCCTTCCAGTCCCATTCTTCAGGAAGCGCTCTTTCATCCGAATAGGTATCAGCGATCTCCTCGGCCTTGTCGCTGACCATCTCTTCGATGACGGACTTTAGGTTTTTACCGTCCAGGGCTTCCCGTCGCTGTCTGTATATGACCTCCCGCTGTTGATTCATGACATCGTCATATTCTAACAGTTGCTTGCGGATATCAAAATTGTGTCCCTCCACTTTTCCCTGAGCATTTTCAATCGCTCTGCTGATCAGTCTGTTCTCGATGGGTTCACCTTCTTCCATACCCAGCTTCTCCATAATCCCGGTGATACGTTCTCCGCCGAATATGCGCAACAGATCATCCTCTAAAGCGAGGAAGAAGCGCGAGGAACCCGGATCTCCCTGCCGCCCCGAACGTCCCCTGAGCTGATTGTCAATACGTCGACTTTCATGTCTTTCAGTTCCGAGGATATGAAGCCCTCCCAGTTTGGTAACCCCTTCACCCAGTACGATGTCGGTTCCACGACCGGCCATGTTTGTTGAAATCGTAACCGCTGATTTTTGACCTGCCATGGCAATAATTTCGGCCTCTTTTTCATGGTTTTTTGCATTCAACACCGTATGTTTAATGCCTCTTTTCTTTAATTTTTCGGCAAAACTTTCTGAAACATCAATGGAAATTGTGCCCACCAGAACAGGCTGTCCTTTTTTATGAAGCTCAATGATTTCTTCGAGTGCAGCGTCATATTTCTCTTTGCGGGTTTTATAGATGACATCCGAATTGTCCGTTCGGATCATATTTTGATTGGTGGGAATCACCATAACGTCAAGGTCATATATTTTTTTAAATTCGGCAGCTTCCGTATCGGCAGTCCCGGTCATGCCGGCAAGTTTGTTGTACATTCTAAAATAGTTCTGAAACGTAATGGTCGCCAGGGTCTGATTTTCGTTTTCAATCTTGACGTTTTCTTTGGCTTCAAGGGCCTGGTGTAATCCGTCACTGTATCGACGGCCGGGCATTAGACGGCCCGTAAATTCATCTACGATAATAACTTCTCCATTTTTCACAATATAGTCGACATCTCTTTTGAAGAGGGTGTAAGCCTTGAGCCCCTGGTTAACATGGTGAAGAAGTTCGATATTTTGCGGATCGTACAGGTTGTCGACCTTGAGCAATTTTTCCGCTTTGGCCATCCCTTCCTCGGTCATAACCGCCGCCCGAGCCTTTTCATCCACGGTAAAGTCACTTTCAGCAACCAGGCGTGGAATGATGCCGTTGACCAGGTGGTACAGATCGGTCGATTTCTCCGCCGGCCCGGATATGATCAAAGGGGTTCGAGCCTCGTCGATCAAAATGCTGTCCACCTCGTCCACAATGGCAAAATTGGGGGTTTTCTGAACGAGGGCATCGCTATCGAACTTCATATTGTCTCTAAGATAGTCAAAGCCGAACTCGTTGTTGGTGCCGTAAGTGATATCCGCACTGTATGCGGCTTTACGCTCCTTGTCATTCAATCCGTGCAGAATACAGCCTACGGAAAGTCCTAAAAATTTATAGATATGCCCCATCCATTCCGTATCCCGCCTTGCCAGGTAGTCATTCACGGTAACGATATGGACGCCTTTGCCTGAAAGTGCGTTCAGGTAAGCCGGAAGGGTGGCCGCCAGAGTCTTGCCTTCACCCGTCTTCATTTCAGCGATCTTTCCCTGATGAAGCACCATTCCACCGATGAGCTGAACGTCAAAATGACGCATTCCGAGGGTGCGGACGGATGCCTCTCTCACGGATGCAAAGGCTTCCGGCAGAAGATCATCAAGGGATTCACCAGTGTTCAGTCGGTCTTTGAATAGTTGGGTCTGGGCCTTGAGCTCATCATCGCTCATGGCCTGCATCCGGGG
>JAQBBE010000233.1:0-8940 GCA_032126435.1 Desulfobacterales bacterium
TATTGATGACAGAATCTGCGAACGAGAGAGGACCTGTACTCAAAGGACTGGATCCCGAACTAAGACAGATGGTCATAGATACGGTCAGACAGTTTAAGACCCGTCTCTTTACTCGCGAAAAAATTCTTGAATATGACAAAAACGAATTCTTCCCGGAAGAGACCATCCGCGAAATACTGGGACCGGACATCGGACTACAGCTCCTATTTATCCCCGAAGCCTATGGCGGGATGGGCGGCGGTACCCGGGACTGCTGTGAAGTCATTCTTGAAATGTGTAAAATATGCTTGGGAATCGGCACAGCTTTTTTTGCCATCCAGCTCGGTTCCGAACCCATCATTGTCGGCGGTACCGAGGAGCAGAAATCAAAATGGCTTGGCAAAATTGCAGAAGGGAATTCCCTTGTGGCCTATGCGGTCACCGAAGCCGGTGCCGGCAGTAATCTTGCGGCACTAAAGACCAGGGCCGAACCGGTACAAAATGATGCCGGTGAAGTCACAGGGTATGTCATTAACGGTACAAAGCAATTTATCTCCACCGGAGGATATGCCGATTTTATTACCCTTCTGGCCAAAACCCCGGAAGGACCTGCATTTTTTGTTGTGGAAAAGGGAACACCAGGGTTTGTTCAGGGCAAGGGAGAAGAGAAACACGGCATCCGGGCTTCGAACACCTCCCCGCTATCTTTCACGGACGTTTTTGTTCCGGTTGACAATCTCGTTGGGGGTTTGCCCGGTATGGGCATGAAGCATGCCGGTAAGGTTTTTGGATATACCCGGCTTATGGTCGCCGCCATGGCGCTGGGCGCCGGCCAAGCGGCAATTGAGATTGTAATCCCATATGCCAAAGAACGCATACAGTTCGGGTCTCCGCTTTCCGAAAAACAAGGCTACACCCACAAACTGATCGTCCCCCATGCCGTAAGATTCGAAGCAGCAATGGCATATATGGACGAAATTGCCCTCAGAATCGATTCGGGCGAATCTGAACTTCATGTGGAAGGCTCCATTGCCAAGTTGTTTGCCACCGAGTCTGCCGACAAAGCTGCCAACGACGCCATCCAGGCCCTTGGCGGTTACGGTTATATCACAGAATTTGAAGTGGAAAAGATCAAACGCGATGTAAAGATCACTTGTATTTATGAAGGGACGAGCGAAATTCAACAGAGCATCATCAGCACGTTTCGATGGAAAGAAACGCGCAAGTCAAAAGGCGATTTTTACCAATCCATTTCCCGGGAATTGGAAACGCTGGATAGCGGTATAAACGATGCCGGGTGTCGGCTTTACGGGCTTGCAGCCGGTGTTTTAAATGATACCATCATGTTGGCTCATGACAACCGGCTGACCCGCAAGCAGCATGTCATGTTCTTATTGGCGGATATGATGACCCATGTGGAGGTTGGAGCAAGTTTGGCACGCAAAGCGGTTACCCTCTCAAAAGACGGTAACCCGGAAGCTGAAAAGATCAAAGCCATGTCGAGGATCTTTGCAGACGAAGTCGCGCAGCTTGTTTCCCAAAACGCGCTTAAAATACTGACGGGCTCCGGTGTATTTGATCAAAAAACGGCCCATGAGTTTATGGAAACCCATTCCTATAACCAACTGGTTTGCAGCAGTCTAAATGTCATAAATGACATGGATCTGATTGCAGACATACTGTTTGCGAGGTAATCATGACGGAACAAAAACAACGCATTGTTGTCGTTACTGGGGGGTCGAGAGGGATTGGCAGGGCTATCTGTATCGCATTGGCAGCACCAGACACCAGCATCTATTTTAATTATTTTTCTCCAAGTGATCCCGATGCCGAAGCTGCTGCTGCTGCAGAAACCGAAAAACTTGTCGCCGAAGCAAAAGGTTCTGCGGCAAGCAAAAGTGTTAACATTGCAAAAGAAAATGAGGTTGTTAACTTTTTTAAAGAGATCATCGACAAAACCGGACGGATAGACGTTCTGGTAAACAATGCCGGTATCACAAAAGACGGACTTTTGGTCCGTATGAAAGAACAGGACTGGGATGCTGTCTTAAATATAAACTTAAAAGGTGCATTCACTTGCACAAAAATTGTTTCTAAAGTCATGATGCAGCAGCGTTATGGCCGTATTATTAATATGGCGTCGGTTGTCGGCGTAACCGGCAATGTGGGACAGGCAAATTATTCAGCTTCAAAGGCGGGCTTAATCGGGCTCACAAAAACAGCTGCCAAAGAACTTGCCCCCCGTGGCATTACGGTCAATGCAATTGCACCGGGTTTTATAGAAACAGACATGACGGCGTCGCTTTCGGAAAAGGCAAGGAATGCAATGCTGAGTCAGGTCCCCCTGGGACGTGCAGGACAACCCGAAGATATTGCAGCGGCCGTTGCTTTTCTGGCTTCTGAAAGTGCATCTTACATCACAGGCCAGGTAATTCATGTGAGCGGCGGAATGTATATATGATAATCTATTAAAGGAGGAAAACTGAATGTCAATTGAGGATAAAGTAAAAAAGATAATTGCGGAAAAGCTAAGTGTTGATCTTGAAGAGGTTGTACCGGAAGCCTCTTTTGTGGATGACCTGGGTGCAGATTCACTCGACCTTGTAGAGTTGATCATGTCCATGGAAGAGGAGTTCGATATTGATATCCCCGATGAAGAAGCGGAAAAACTGGTAACCGTTAAAGACGCCTTCGATTACATTAGCGCCCATTAATGTAAATCTCCCTGCCTGAAGGAAGGGGGTTCTGCCAAACGGCAGGATTTCCCGTCCAGTTAGGATATCAAGCATTTTTATAAAGCTCCCCGCGCCCCCGCCATAAAGGCCGAGGGCTGTGGGGAGCATTCCGGTCAATTAAGATAGATAAAAACCATTGAGAAGCCGGTATCGATATGCCGGTTTTTAGGAGGCTTATTGAGCAGACGGGTCGTTATTACGGGTCTGGGGCTTATAACGCCCCTGGGTACCGGTGTGGATGAAACATGGACTGCGCTGTGTAAAGGCCAATCAGGGATTACCGAAATAACGCGATTTAACACTTCCGGATTTGATACCAAAATTGCCGGAGAGGTCAAGAATTTTCACCCTGAGGATTTTCTTCTCAAAAAAGAGGCCAAGCGTACCCAGACCTTTATCGCATATGCTGTTGCAGCATCCCGAATGGCCCTGGAAGATTCCGGGTTAAAGATAGACGTCACCAACCAAGATAGGATCGGTGTTGTCACAGGATGCGGCCTTGGCGGACTCAATTTGCTGGAACAAACCACCGTTGCTCTGCAAAAGAAAGGCCCCAAACGGGTAACGCCGTTTTTTATCCCCATGATGATCGGCAATATGGCCCCTGGGATGATTTCAATTTATCTGGGTGCCAAGGGCCCCAATTCTTCCATTGCCACCGCATGCGCCGCAGGAACTCACGCCGTCGGCGATGCATTCAAGATCATCAAGAGAGGTGGGGCCGACGCCATGATAACCGGAGGGGTGGAGTCTGTTATCACACCCACGTGCATTGCCGGTTTCAACGCCATGAAAGCCCTCTCTGTCCGAAACGATGAACCGGAAAAGGCATCCCGTCCGTTTGACCGTGACCGGGATGGATTTGTGGTCGGCGAAGGTTGTGGCATTCTCGTTCTTGAAACGCTTGAATCCGCATTAGAAAGAGGCGCCCGCATCTATGCTGAAATCTGTGGATATGGGATGAGCGGAGACGGGTTTCATATGGCCGCACCGGCTCCGGATGGTGAAGGTGCCGCCCGATGTATGGCCGCTGCGCTTGATGATGCAGGGATTCCCTATGACAGAATCGATTACATCAATGCTCATGGCACTTCGACCCAGCTTAATGATGTTTACGAGACAAAAGCGATCAAGTCTGTATTCAAAGAAAAAGCACCGTTCATCGCCGTAAGTTCAACCAAATCCATGACAGGCCATCTGCTGGGCGGTGCCGGGGGAATCGAAACAGTTTTTACAGCGCTGACAATCTATGAAGGCATCATTCCACCAACAATCAATCTTGATCATCCTGATGAAGAGTGTGATCTTGACTATGTTCCGAATATCGCACGAAAGACGGATGTCAATACGGCCATGAAAAATTCCTTTGGTTTCGGAGGAACAAACGCAACTCTGATCCTCAAAAAATATATGAACTAATATCATCATCGGGTTTTGGGGACTCAATACCTCCCCTAAAAGACTTTTTTGCATTCTTCTGACTTGATAGACCTGTAAAAGTGTTGTATATAGCCACTGGGTTTAGCATGATAAAGAACAATTAAAGGGCTTGGAACTTCTACAATTATTTGGGATTATATCGCTTTTAATCGCAGGATGGTCTTTCTCATCTTTATGGGACATTGGAAAAATCGGATAAAACAACTTTTTAATTGATAGAATTTCTTAATACGCATTATTCCACCATTGCATTGCCCCGTCATTCCAATTGTGATGTGCTCGCTTGTGCCTTGCAATGGCAGGCAAAGCGAACAAACCTGCACTTTCGGGAACGGGTGATGAAGTTACTATAAAAAGAGTTAACATTTATGAATTTTGCAGCAAGGATTGCGGGAACCGGATCAGCCTTCCCAAAAAATCGTGTCAGCAACAGCAGTATCGTTAAGAAACTTGCAAAATTAGGAATCGAAACCAGCGAAGAATGGATCCTTGAGAGAACCGGAATTTATGAGCGGCGGATTTCAGATGTTGAAAATCCAAAGGAACAGAATTCTTCCCTCGCTTTTTCAGCAGCTCAAAAAGCGCTTGATATGGCGGGAAAGTCACCGGAAGATATCGATCAAATTATTTATGCCACCTGCTCACCCGACACCCCACTTCCATCCAGCGCCTGCTGGCTTCAACATAAATTGGGTGCTTTCAGAGCCTGGGGCATGGATATTAATGCAGCCTGTTCGGGATTTATTTATGGACTGGCCACTGCCGAAAAGTTTATTCGATCCGGACAGGTAATTACGTCGTTGGTTGTGGGCGCCGAAGTCCTTAATCCCATTCTCAATTGGGAAGATCGTAATTCCTGTATTTTATTCGGAGACGGCGCTGGTGCTGCGATCGTTGAACAGACCCCTGAAGATTCCGCCCGGCAGATTTTGTCCAGCCATCTCCTTTCTGATGGAAGTCTATGGGAACTTCTTTATGTCCCTGCCGGCGGATCAAATATGGAGGTAACGCCTGAGAGATACGCAAAAAAACTTCATAAACTAAAGATGAAAGGCAAGGAAATTTTCAAGGTTGCTGTAAAAACACTGGCCGATTTCGCTCTTCACGCTTTGAAAAAAAATCAGATGACAACCGATGATCTCGATTGGTTTGTTCCGCATCAAGCCAACCGTCGAATCATAGAAGCGGTGGCCAATCGTCTCGAGTTACCCATGGAAAAAATTCTCGTTAATGTGGATCGCTTTGGCAATACTTCTGCCGCAACAATCCCTACCGTCCTGGACGAAGCCAATAGAGACGGACGAATAAAAAAGGGACAGACGGTTTTGCTGGCTGCATTTGGAGCGGGATTGACTTACGGTTCTATGCTAATACGCTGGTAATCCACCGTAAATTCTTATGAAAATAATATTATCCATATGATCGATTCTTTACACACGTTTCACATTCCTGTTATGGGTATCGGCTATTCCGTCGATACTCCCATCCGCGTTGCGCCTTTTGGCATTTCATCCGTTATTTCACTCGTAGATGACCTTCTTCTCGAAAAAATCCGAAAATATTATACTGCTGAGTACGGCCTTCCCTATGTTAAGATATCAAAAGATGAAGCGGACGGACGGGCAAAACGAATTTCAGCCTACCTCGATATTGTCCATGAAATTGTCCAAAAAAAAATGGAGGAAATAAAAAAGCAGCCGTTCTTCGAAAACAACAATAAGCGGAAATACTTTGATCTGTTGCCCGAAAGCGCTATTTTGAAAAAAAAATACAACCAATTGCTCAAAATGGAGCGCGGTAAGGAAAGAGATGCCCTGGAGAAAGATCTGACACGGAGTATGAGATCCGGCTCAATCGATGTTAACATTATGGTCACCGTGGATCGGACCCACTTGGATAAAAACGGCAATCCCCTGGGCCAAGAATTCACCGATGCCAAAGCAGGCCTTAGAGGCTATGCCAACAGTTGCCTGGAGTCTTCAATTGTATTTTCAGCAGGTATTAATCAGCGGTTGTATAGTTATATGAGCAAATTCCGTGACTTTTACAGGGATAAAATGGGCCGGATAAAAAAACGGATAATTCTCAAAGTGAGTGATTTCCGTTCCGCTTTAGTTCAGGGGAAATTTTTAGCCAAAAAAGGTCTCGAGGTTTACGAGTTCCGCATAGAATCCGGGCTAAACTGTGGCGGCCATGCCTTTGCCTCCAATGGAATTTTACTGCCGACACTTCTTAAAGAATTTAATGAAAAACGTAACCGTCTGATGGCGGAATTTAAACCGCTCATACAAAAGTATTATAGAAAAATGGGGTGGGAATATCCTGAATCGGCTATGAAAAACCACCCGCTTATCACCGTTCAGGGCGGAATCGGTATCCACGGTGAAGTGCGCAGACTCACGGAAGATTTCAGAATGGATTTAACAGGATGGGCCAGTCCTTTTCTACTGGTTCCCGAGACAACATGCGTGGATGATTCCACACGTGAACTGCTGCGGCGGGCCCGGGGAGAGGACCTGTATTTAAGTGACGTTTCACCTCTAAATATTTTTTTTAACAATGTTCGCGGAACAGGGTCAGAATTGTGGACCCGTAAAAAGGTGATGGAAAGACGACCCGGCTCTCCGTGCCAAAAAAATTTTTTGGTATCCAATACCGAATTTACCGAAAAACCGATTTGTTTAGCATCGCGAAAATATCAAGCTGCGAAACTAAAAGAAATCGAGGATATGGAGATTTCAGCAGATGAAAAGGCAAAATTAATTGAGAAGGTTGTGGTAAAAACCTGTCTTTGCGATCATTTAGGGAACGGAGCGCTTATTGCGTTGGGAATAGCCGAAGAGCAAAACGCTCCCCAGGCCATATGCCCCGGACCCAACATCGAATGGTTTAATAGATTTTACACCCTAAAAGAGATGGTAGACCATATTTATGGAAGATGTCCGTCCCTGGTTTCATCAAAACGCCCCCATATGTTTGCCAAAGAAATTGTGATGTACGTGGACTATTTTGAAAAGCAGATAGCGAATTCTTCTTATACACCCAAAGAAATCAAAACATTGCTCGACTTCAAAAAGAATCTTGAAGAAGGTCTGGACTTTTGCCTTGAAATTGCCCAAAAACCCCCATATCCCGGGGAAAACCTGGAGTCTCTTTCAAGCTGCGTGGAACAGCAAAGACGTCGCCTGGCAACCCTCTATACCCGTTTTAAAAAAAATATCCCTTTAGATTTTAACACCGAATCAGGTTCAGACAATCCGACATTGAAGCGTGTCGTCTGAACCTTAACGAGAACCGCTTTTATCGTCATCAACATGAAAAGGAACCATGAAGATAGATCACTTCTGGCATCTTCTCAAAACCGATTTTTCCTATCAAAGCCCCCAAAAACGGCGATTTTTGGTAAAGAAATTTCACAAATGGGCGACACTCATCTATTATATCCAGCTTTTTTATACCATCCTGACAGAAAGCCTGACAGCACGAAAGAGCTTTTATGAAGGCAAAACCTGGGGAAAGGGTTCGCTTCGCGTCCTTAAAGTTGCAGAAACCGCAGGGGGAAAATTTCATGTGTCAGGATTGAAAGCTCTCGAGGATTTGAAGGGGCCGGTTGTTTACGTTGCCAACCATATGAGCCTGCTCGACACGCTTGTTCTCCCTTGTATACTGCTTGCATTCGGCAAAGTCACATTTGTGGTCAAGGAAGGACTCCTCAGATATCCGGTTCTCGGCACCATTATAAGGGCGATCCATCCCATCTCAGTTACACGTAAAAATCCCAGGAACGACTTGAAAACCGTCATGGTAAAAGGACAGGCTTTAATTTCCGCCGGTTGCTCCATTATCATATTCCCACAGGCCACCCGAAGCGCTACATTCAATCAGACAACGTTTAATTCTATGGGGGTTAAGTTGGCACAAAGGGCCGGCGTTCCCGTTGTGCCGTTGGCATTAAAGACCGATTTCCAGGGCAATGGGAGAATCATCAAGGATATGGGCGCTGTCGATCCAGGAAAGGAACTCTACATTAAATTCGGGAACCCCATGTTTGTGGAAGGCAAGGGGCAGGACATACATAAAAAAGTCGTTAAATTTATTGTTGAAAACCTTAAATCATGGGGCGTAAAGGTTCACCCGAATGTATCCATGAAAAATTCGGGCTAAGCATCCGTATCAGGAGCCACCGACATGGGGACTTTAAAAAACTGAACCCCCTCTTCTGTTAATGTCTTTTCTTCTTCTTTGGTACTGACACCTCTGATATTCCTTGCTTCTGAAACGCCATAATGTATCTTCAAGGCTTCTTTGGAGAAATCGGTCCCGACATCATCAAAATTTTTCTCTACAAAATCTATGATCTTTTGACCCATATTTAAAAGATCCGCTTGCTGATCAGAAAATTCCTTCAAAGAGGTCGACGATTTTATGGCAAAGGTCGAAGGAATCCTGGCAATTGAAGTACTATTACAGACCGGGCATGCGATAAGGCCATTTTTTTCCTGTTTTTCATATGCCTTTCTGTCTTCAAACCAACCCTCAAAAGAATGTCCGTTAATGCACTGCAGGTCGTAAGCTATCATATAATCATTCCGCTCGTTGAACAATTTGGTTAAGTTGAAACTTTTATTGTTAAATAGACACGTTGCGTTTCCAATTCATAAATGAGCAATTTTTGTCCGGATCAAGGCCGCACAAGGGTTTTCGGTGAGGCATACTCCCTGTATGCCGCAGCCGGAAACCCGCGGAGAACGCAGATCCGGGCAAAAAGGGCCATTTATGGATGGAC
>JAQBBE010000234.1:0-3500 GCA_032126435.1 Desulfobacterales bacterium
TATCACCGCATTCTTCTTGTGGGATGCAACGAGTGTGTAACGGTTTGTGCGGCGGGAGGGAGAAAGGAGGTTGGAATTTTATCTTCCGCCCTCCAGATGGCATTTATGAAAGAAGGAAAGACGCTAGAGGTTAAAGAAATGACCCTCGAAAGGCAATGCGATCCTGAATATGTAGAAGAGCTTGTTACCCACATTGATCAAGCGGAAGCGGTCATGTCCATGGCTTGCGGCTGCGGGGTTCAGGAAATTGCCAGGCGGTTTAAAACAAAACCGGTTTTTCCGGCGGTAAACACAACGTTCATGGGCGCTTCGGAACGACAGGGCGTCTGGGCTGAAAGATGCCAGGGATGTGGAGAATGCGTTTTGGGATTGACCGGAGGGGTCTGCCCTATTGCACGATGCTCCAAGCGATTGTTGAACGGCCCTTGCGGTGGATCCACAAAAGGCAAGTGTGAGGTGGATCCGGATATGGATTGCGCCTGGCAGCTCATCTGGGATCGCTTGAAGGCGTTGGGGATAGAAGATCGATACGAAGATAATATAGCGGCAAAAGATTGGCGAACAGGTCGCGGTGGCGGACCCCGTAAAATAATAAGAGAGGATTTGGTAAAATGAAGACCGAAAGTGTACTGGAAAAAGTTTTTGCTTCAGGTGAGTTGGCAGTGACCTCCGAATGTGGACCTCCACGGGGCGCCGTGCCTGAAAAGGTCATCGAAAAAGCCAAGATGCTTAAAGGATATGTGGATGCGGTCAACGTTACGGACAACCAGACCGCCATGGTCCGGATGTCCAGTTTTGCCGCCTGTGTATTTATTAGACAATTGGGAATGAGTCCCATCCTTCAGATGGTGACCAGAGACCGTAACCGGCTGGCCATGCAGGCGGATATTCTGGGCGCCTATTCACACGGCATCGATAACATACTTTGTTTATCCGGTGATCACCCCCACTTTGGCGATCACCCCATGGCTGCCAATGTGCATGACATTGATTCCGTTCAGTTCGTTCAGATGATCAGAGATATGCGGGATAAGGGAAAATTCCAGGGCGGAGACGACATTCTGAATCCACCCAAAATGTATATCGGTGCGGCAGCCAACCCGTTTGCCGACCCTTTTGAGCTTCGGGTGGCTCGCCTGGCTAAAAAGATCAAAGCAGGAACCGATTTCATTCAAACCCAGTGTATCTACAATCTGGATAAATTTGAGAAATGGATGGAAGGTGTCCGTGACCGAGGTCTCCATGAAAAGGTCAATATTATGGCCGGAATTACGCCCATGAAAACCGTAGGAATGGCCAAATACATGAAAAACAGGGTGCCTGGAATGGATGTGCCGGATGAACTAATCAAACGTATGGCCGGTGTTCCCAAAGAAAAACAGCCCGAGGAAGGAATCAAAATCAGTGTGGAAGCCATCGAGCGTCTAAAGGCTGTGGAAGGCGTAAAAGGATTCCACATTATGGCCATAGAGTGGGAACAGAAGGTTCCGGAGATTGTGGAAAGAGCCGGACTTCTTCCGAGGCCCCAAATTGATCTTTAATTCAATGGTTCATGATAAGAAAGAAACGAACAACCCATTTAAAATATAAAAGGAGGAAAATCGATGAGCGATAAACAACACATCTTAGTGGTGGACGATGACCCTGATCTAGTTGAATCGGTTACCATGAAGCTGGAAAGCAAAAATTTTCGGGTAACCAAGGCGTATGATGGAATTGAAGCCTGGGAAAAAATTAAAGAAGATCGACCGGACCTGATTATTCTGGATGTCATGATGCCGAGAAAAGATGGGTATGCAGTGTGTGACGAGATCAAAAAGGACGATCAATACAAAGATATCACGGTGGTTCTTCTTACCGCAGTGGGTGATGCCGTAACAACGACTAAATATACCCATTTTGGCGGTAAAACAACACTAGCTGAAGATTTTATTCCAAAACCCATCGATTTGGATAAATTGATGGACATTGTGAAAGAAAATCTCGAATAATTCCAACGGCGTTTGAAGAACGCCGGATGTCTTATCGAGACTTTAAGGGTATACGAATGTTCATCGGATCAATGGACACTACCGAGTATGGGAATGGCGGAGCGATGGGGTGTTGAAACGATAAGCTTGTTTTAATGCAAATTAATTTCAATACTCCAACACTCCAAAATCAGAACAAGCTGTTTCGTATGGATTTGGCATCAGGATTAAAATTGTGAGATCCATAATTCCTGTATAAATTTCTTATGAATAACACCCGGGAAAGCATCGACAATAAAATACGGATCAATGGCATCAAACTCAGCACGGAATTGGTTCAGATAAATCTTTTGAATCGTTTCTTCCCGCAGGATTGCAGCGTTATTTTTTTTCAACTTCTGGCTCAACATCAGATAAATATTCCCTTTATTTTGACCAGCGGTATGGGAGAAAAAAATATAGGATCATGCTGTGTGGCGGCTGAAGATATCCATCGGATAAAAAAAAATGTTGCAGGGGAACCTAAACTGAAAGAAAATCTGGAATTCATTCCAGGTGTCGGCACGTTGTCCATATTTCCGCATCATTCGAACCTGAAATTGCTGGGTCTGTCCTTTTATCTCTTAGGCAAGCAACAACTGCCGTTATACGGCATGGCCTCATCTATATCCTCCCTGACATTTATCACGGATTATTCACAATTGGACAAAGCTGTTTCAATTTTACTTGAATATATGGACCTGCCACCGAATCATGCACCCTTTAGACCCGAGATTCATGTGGTACAAAAGAAAAGGTAAAGGTAACGGTTCAGCCACAAAGAGTCTAAGACACCAAAATAATAATTTAAGGAAAAAGCAGTGGAGACGATTGCCGTTTATTGGGAACCTAAGCCTAAAACATACGGTTTTAAAGAGGTTGCCGATTTGTCTTTAATGAATATTGAAATTAAACCGGAGGAAATGGGTCAATGGGGTCTTTGGCTTATGGAATTGGCAGATTTTAATATCGGTTTTCATCTGATTTTGGCCAAATATTCGACTCATCAGAAATTACGATTGTATATTTTACTTGAGAAGTTTGTGGCCGATATCGTATTATCTCATATTGATAAACGGATCGATCCGGAATCTGAAAAATATTTCCATCTAACCTCTCCAGTAGAACTCATAAGCTTTCAGGGTCCTCATTTTGGGGACAGGTACGGCATCGCTTATTCAGCTTTTAAAGCTTTGGACGATCGAGGGGTTCCGATTTTAATTGCTGCATGCTCAGGAGCCGCCGTTTACATTGTGTTGCCTGAAAAAAAGCTGCAGGATGCCAGGCCTCTTTTACTAGAGGCATTTGAAGTTCCATAACAATAAAAGGTGGGGCTTCACCCCAATTGGAATGTTGAAATAGTGGAACGATGGTCCCGGTGAAATAGAAGAAAGTGTCACCCCGGTTAAACAAATACATGGTTTAACCGGGCAGGCTGGATAAAAATAATGGGTTTTGGAAAAGTGGGGTGTTGATCAAATCCATCTCGAC
>JAQBBE010000235.1:0-4049 GCA_032126435.1 Desulfobacterales bacterium
TTGGAATTGATGTAAATATATCTCATAATTAATGACTTGGTTTGCGTTTCTAGTAATTTAAACGAAATTGATTGTCAAGGGTTTTTCATAACAAAAAAGAATTGACAGTTTTATCTTGACTCAACTTTCGTTTTTTTGTATCAAGAAATTTTATTAATTGAGGGATCGTCTAACGGCAGGACGACGGGTTCTGGCCCCGTTAATTCAGGTTCGAATCCTGGTCCCTCAGCCAATTATTGCCGACGGGCTATGTTGTATTTATCATAGCCCGTTTTTTTCTTGAGGGACGGTTCCTCGCCTCTTCCACGGCTTTGATTTTGGTTATTATTATGGACTGATTAGAAGCTATTTCGAAGGTCTCTCTTATTGTGCGTAGCCCCATTCATTCATACGTCTATAGGCATAAGCGGCGTATTCCCCCCGTTGCACAAATTGTAAATAGCGACGGTATTCCTTGGCGGCTTCTGGAACATGCTGCGTTTTTTCCTGACAATAGCCTTTAAAAAAGATGATATTGGGGTTGCCGGGCAACAATTCCTCATAAATGTTAAAATCTTCATAGGCGCCTTCGAAATCTTTTAAATGAATTTTCGCAAATCCGCTGAAATGATACGCTTGGGCTTCTTGGGGATACACTTTTTTGGCTATTTCTGCGTATTGGCGCCCCACCGCGTATTTTTTTTGGATCAGCTGACTGGTGGACATATAGACCAGTCCAGCATAATCGTTGGGGGCTTTTTTTAAAGCTTTTCTGAAATGGGCGTCGGCTTGACTGTAGTTGCGCTTTCCCATTTCTTTTTCTCCTTTTTGCATCTCTTCGATCGCTTCTTTTTGGGCGCGCAGTCGAGCGGTATTGTCCATATAACGTTCCCGGTTTAAGGGTTGGTTTAGCGCCGATTTATATTTTGAATTAACGGTTTCAACGACGGTTTTATAACGTTCCTCACCCATTGGATGGGTGGCAAACATTAATTCGACGGCACCGGGCTTGTGCTTTGAAAGGCTTTGGAGCATATCCATCAAACCGATCATGCCCTTTGGACTATAATTGCTTCGAACCATATATTCCATCCCCAATTCATCGGCTTCACGCTCGTTATCTCGGCTGTAAGAGGCCAGCAGCGCACCGGATCCAATTGCACCTACTTGGGATGCCAGCTGGCCGTACAAGGCTCCCTGGGTCCCTGCCAGTACGGAGACACTGCCGACAACCGCCTGGGTCAGCACGCCTTTTGACATTTGTTGGGCTGTATGTCGTGCGTTTACGTGGCCCAATTCGTGCCCCAACAGGGCGGCCAATTCAGCTTCGTTGTCCAGGGCCAATAGGATCCCTCGGGTCGCGGCAATGCTGCCCCCCGGAAATGCATAGGCATTTACATAGGTCGCATTTACTGCTCGGAAAGAGTACGGCAAGTGTGGACGATGGGTTTGTTTTGCCAAGTTTTTCCCGGTCCGGTTAATATAATCATTAAGCTTTTGGTCTTGAACCGGTCCGTAATCTGCCGAAAACTGAATTAACGAGTTCTGCTTATCGAGTTTTATCTCGTCGTCTTCGGATACCAGCATAAATTGAGATTTTCCCGTGACCGGATTGGTGGCACATCCGACCATTAAGCCCGCTGCAGCCATTGACGACAGCCATAAAAAGTCGCGTCGCGTTATCCCATGTTTCTGGGTCATCCAGAAAGGTTTGTATCGCATATCTCCTCCTGATTTCATTGGGTTTCCGACCAGCCATCCGAGCAGGGTGAAAGAAAATTATGTTCTTCAAGATGGGATCGTCTAATGTGCAGTGACAATGATACCCCGTCTTCGGGCAACAAAAAATGAGATACCGAAAGTCAGGCGCGTTGTCAATAATCGAATTTTTTAAAACTTTGCGCAATTTCAGAAGGTTTGGATATAGAAGGCCGATTTTACCGATTCGGGATATTTTGTCATTAAAAAACCGGGTGTTTTGGTCGAGTCATCGGTGTTTGGTTCTGCTTGTAAAAGCAATATCCCTGCCCCCTCCGCGTTCTCCTGCGAAAAGCATGCGGGAGCCGGAGTTTTCCACACTACACCTGCGCGCCCTGCGCCTTGCATCTTCGGCAAATTCGATAATCGCTCAATTTAGGTTAGAATATCATTCTGTTTCAGCCGCAGGATAATTCCGTTTCCATCGGCAAGAACTCGTAAATAAAACCGCGTAAAAGCGAACAGGGCTAAGAAATTAAGATTGCACTGGGGGAATATGATAATTATCAATAATTTTGGCTATCTCTATGCTGTTCGCTTTAACGCGCTCTAATTTACTCAGACAGCTTCCCCATGGAAACGGAATCATCCTGCGGCTTACTGAAATTGTGATAGAATGCAATTCAATCGGAACAACACAGGTTTTAATTACTATATCTTGTATGGTTTTTTGTTTGACATACAAGATACATTGTTCTATAGGATATTTATCCCTAATTGATCGCAAACAGAATGGGAAAAATATTTTTCATGTATTCAAAAAATCGGCTTTATGGCGAAAAAGGAGAAGGAAAAAATGGACAAAAAGATCATAAAACGCTCGTTGTTATTTTGTATCGCCATCATCACAATGGGTATGGTTATCTTTGCCAATCCCACAACAGCGACGGAACCTGTTGAACAACAGGGTCTTGTGGACAAGGCGCGGGTTACTTTTGAAAACTTTATGGCCGATGAACAGAATTTCGGGGTGTGGTTTCGGGAAAATCTGCACGAGGCCAAAGGCCTGTTGATCATCCCGAGTTTACTCAAAGGCGGCTATATTGTGGGCGGGTCCGGCGGTAGCGGCGTACTCCTTGTCAAGGATGCAAAAACAGGCCTATGGAGCCAACCCGCCTTTTACACCATGGGTTCATTTACCCTTGGGCTGCAGATTGGTGGCGAGGCAGCGGAAGTGGTTATGATGGTAAGGACCCAAAAGGCAGTGGATAAGCTGCTCACATCCTCTTTCAAGCTCGGGGGTGATGCCTCTATCGCCGCTGGGCCGGTGGGTGGTGGGGCCAAATCGAATGTCATGACGGACATTATTTCCTATGCGCGATCCAAAGGAGCCTATGCTGGAGTTTCACTGGAGGGCGCTGTGATCGCGACGCGGGCCAAATGGAATCAGGCCTATTATGGGAAGGCGGTGACGCCTGTGGAGATCCTTGTTGAAAATTCTGTGAATAACCCCGGTTCAGCCGAACTCCTTGAAGCCGTGCAGAAGGCCTTCAAATAGGATTGTCTGACGTTCCTTTCGCCAATCAAAAAAGAAGTTAAGATAATAAGATAGTTGAAAGATGCTCCATTAAAAAGCTTCCTGAGCCGATCAGTCTTGTGAGAAATTCGAGTTCGCCGGATTTTTGACCCTCCGGTAATATCTGACAGAGTCTGTGGAGTAAATGCAGAGAGCCGTCCATATCAAAACAAAGGTCAATGTTTGGGCGCTTGAAATCGGTTCGTTGTACAAAAAGACACCCAAAAGGAACATACAGCTGGGTGCGATATACTGCAGGAAGCCAACGGTAGAAAGGTTCAGCCGTCTTGTGCCCAAGGTAAAAAGAAGGAGCGGAAAGGCTGTGAGAAAAGCCGTTCCCATAAGGAAAAGATCCATTTTGATACTAATGTGAAATAATGCTCCGGCATCTTTACTGTCCAAGAATATAAGATATGCCAGGGCGGGTCCTGAAAGGAAAAAAATTTCCAAGGAAAGGCCCACAAAAGAGCTTACCGGAGCCACTTTTCTGATCAAGCCATAAAATCCAAAGGCAAAGGCTAGAGATAGCGCTATCCACGGGAACTTTCCGTAATGAACTGCCAGATATAGAACGCCGATTCCAGCCAATACCAACGACACGGTCTGTAGCGGTCGCAGCCGTTCCCTGAGAAAAAACATCCCCAACAGGACATTTACCAGGGGCGTGATAAAGTATCCGAGACTTGCCTGAAGAATGTGTTCATTGTTCACCGCCCAGATATAGATGAACCAGTTGAATGCAAGGAGCATTGTGGTGGGAATCAGAAACAAAAAAGTGCGCCGTTTTTTTACGGCC
>JAQBBE010000236.1:0-2689 GCA_032126435.1 Desulfobacterales bacterium
AGGGAACAACCGTAGAGGATCAGAGCGATTAAAAGCATGATGAAAAATCTATGTTTATTCATTTTTCTTATATTCCCTTTGCACGTGTTTCAGCTTTGTGAAAAACCATTCCTTTGAAATCAAGCCGTTCTCAACCAACAACCGAGTAGAGCATCAACCTGGATCGAGTTTTCCATTAGAAGCTCTTTTAAAACTAACCGGTTCATTTTGATCAAATACCACGGCCGTTTGTTACCCTCTTGCAGGCCAAGAAGGAGATGTATTTCTGATAATGTAATATATAGTTGCTTTTAGGTCAAATGGATATGAAAACGGCAGGGAAACCATGGGGTCACCGTTTTCCATTCTGGCAATTCGGAACCGGTTTGAATCGGTGTTTTGGCCGACTGAACTTGGGTCAATTTTGGAGGCCGATAGACCGTTCAAATAAAAGAAAACCGGATAGGGATTGAAGGCCACCCTGTTCACAGTAGATTTTTTCTCGATTTTTTTCCTCACGATGTTACCTATTTGTCAAGACTCGTATAAAAATAATACATTGTAGCAGCCAAACCTTTGCAATTGACATTCATGCCGGTAATTGCGATAAATAATATATTATTCCAACATTTTATTACATAAGGAGCCTCCCGCCATGACACTCACAAAAATTCAGATCGTAGAATTAATCCACAATCAAATCGGCTTGCCAAAGAACAAATCCACAGAAACCGTGGAAACCCTCATAGAGGTCATCAAAAAAACCCTGGCATCCAGTGAGGATATTCTGATCTCTAATTTTGGCAAGTTCTGCGTAAGGGAAAAGAAGGAACGTAAAGGCAGGAATCCTGCAACTGGGGATGACTTGATGCTTGAACCAAGGAGGGTTGTTATCTTTAGGTGTTCTGGCAAGCTGAGGGATAAGATCAATTCGAATTGGACAAAAGACTAAATATTATGAATGATGAAATAAAGCCAAAAAACAATGAAGTTGAAAATTTACACCTGAACAAATCTTATGAACAAGATTATAAAAGAAAAAACCGATTTTTTGAGTTTATTACAGATTTTATTACAGGTTTTAGTGCCCTGATCGTTATAGGGTTAATACTATTGATAGTCATACCTGTGTTGCTTATCGTTTTAAAGATTGGTGCTGTCCTTATCGTTCCTATTTCCCTGATAGGCGCTTTTATAATCCTAATTGCCCTGTTAGGTAAATTCATAAGACACCTTTTAACAAAAAGATCATCGGGCAAATAAAACCAATGTGTGGAAGAATCGTCCAAAACAGTCCTCTTCAAACAATTGAAGCGCCCTGCAGCCCCGTTGAAACGGAATTTACGCCCCAGTTAAACGGAAAAGACAGATAGGTTTCACCCCGATAGAATATAAATTGAAAATGCATTCCATTGGACGGGCGGGGTAAATTTCGCTTCAACAGCTTGCGGAAAATGCGCTCGCCCGGTTGAATCCCCGAAATTCAACCGGGCGAGCTGTTGCAGTTCAACCGGTTCTCCTATACATTTAAGGGCTTGGCTTCATCAATGAGCATAATCGGAATATCATCCCGAATCTCATACAAGAGTCTGCAAGTCTCACATATCAGGCCATCTTTTGTATCGTTCAAATATATGTCACCCTTACATTTCGGGCACGCGAGTATTTCAAGAAGTTCCGGACTGATTGCCATGATCGTCTCCTTTTATTTTTATGGTATAGAAAACGTTCAAAAATAATTTTTTGCGAATTCATTACATTGTAGATGACAAAAGTTCATCGAAATAAGCGATTGTTTTTTTCAGACCCTCGTCCAGTTCAACTTTGGGTTCCCATCCAAGAACTTCACGGGCAAGTGTAATATCCGGTCGACGCTTTCTGGGGTCATCCGCCGGAAGCGGCTCAAAAATGATCTCGGATCGGGAGTTGCTCAGTTCAATCACCTTTTTTGCCAGTTCCAGTATCGTAAACTCACCGGGTTTCCCCAAATTCAAGGGGCCGGTCACATCATCGAAACTGTCCATTAATCGCACCAATCCTTCTATAAGATCGTCCACATAACAGAAAGACCGTGTCTGAGTTCCATCACCGAAGATTGTCAGTGGTTTTCCACGTAATGCCTGAACGATAAAGTTGGAAACGACCCGTCCGTCGTTGAGATGCATTCTGGAACCGTAGGTATTAAAGATACGGGCCACTTTGATTTTAAGCTTGTGCTGACGAAAGTAATCGAAAAAAAGGGTTTCTGCACAACGCTTCCCTTCATCGTAGCAGGAACGAGGTCCGATGCAGTTCACGTTTCCGTGATATGTTTCAGGCTGGGGGTGTACAGAAGGGTCACCATAAACCTCCGAAGTAGAAGCCTGAAGAATTTTGGCCTTGATCCGCTTGGCCAGCCCCAGCATATTGATAGAACCGTGAACATTGACCTTGGTGGTCTGAACCGGGTCGTTCTGGTAGTGAATGGGGGATGCCGGACAGGCTAAATTATAAATCTCGTCGACCTCCAGATACAAAGGAAAGGTGATATCATGCCGAACAAGCTCAAAATAGGTGTTACCCAAAAGATGGGCGATGTTCCGCTTGCTGCCGGTGTAAAAATTGTCCACACACAAGACATCGTATCCTTTGCTGAGCAGGCGGTCACATAAGTGGGAACCTAAAAATCCGGCTCCGCCGGTAACCAGAACGCGTTTACGTAAATGCATAT
>JAQBBE010000237.1:0-3720 GCA_032126435.1 Desulfobacterales bacterium
TGGCCAACACAACCATCAACCAGACCGGCCAGGCCATTGAAGGCGTGGCGCTGATTATGCTGGTCTATCTTATTTTTAGTCTCCTGACATCTGCGTTTATGAACTGGTATAATAAAAAAGCCGCTTTGGTGGAACGATAGATAAATCCATGGCAGATATTGCACATACTTCCCAAAAAGAGGAGATCAGACCGCCGGTTGTCAGTGTGGGGGTTATCGGTTGGATAAAGGCCAATCTATTTAACGGCTGGTTTAATTCAGCGCTGACGATAGTGACGCTTTTTTTTCTGTGGAAAACCGCTTTGCCTTTTTTGCGATGGGCCTTCATCGACAGCGTTTGGAACACCACGGGACAGGTGTGCCGCGATGCCGGAGGTGCCTGCTGGTCGATTATTTCATCGAATTTTCGGTTTATCCTGTTCGGTTTCTATCCTTACGATCTTCAGTGGCGGCCCCTTTTGGCCATGATCATTCTCTTTTTTCTGCTATTTCTCAGTCAGAACCGCAAATACTGGAAAAAGCCCCTGGCTTATGCCTGGATCGCGGGTCTTTTCATTATGGGCCTGCTTTTGAGAGGGGGCCTTTTTGGACTTGCCCCGGTGGAGAGCACCCAGTGGGGCGGCTTGCCGTTGACGCTGTTGCTGTCTGTTTTCGGACTCACGGCGGCATATCCGCTTGGGGTTGTTTTGGCACTGGGTCGTCAGTCTAAAATGCGTGCCATAAAAACACTCTGCATTGTGTATATTGAATTGATCAGGGGTGTTCCCTTGATCAGTCTGCTCTTTATGTCGTCGATTATTTTCCCGCTGTTTCTGCCTGAAGGACTTACCATCAACAAGATTCTCCGGGCCCAGGTGGCCATCATTTTGTTTACGGCCGCCTATATTGCAGAGGTGGTTCGGGGTGGGTTGCAGGGGATGTCCAAAGGGCAGTATGAGGCGGCTGAATCTTTGGGTTTGAACTATTATTTGACCATGCGTCTTATTATATTACCCCAGGCATTGAAAATCGTTATTCCGCCGACGGTCAGCATTCTCATTTCTGCCTTCAAAGACACATCCCTTGTGGTGATCATCGCTCTCTATGATTTGCTCAAAACCACCCAGTCGGTCCTTTCCAATCCGGAGTGGATGGGGTTCAGTAAAGAAGCCTATATTTTTGTGGCCATTCTTTACTTTTTGGGTTGTTTTTCCATGTCGAATTACAGTAGAAAGTTGGAAAAAGAATTGTCGAGAGGAGATTAAACGTTTTTATGGACATAGAATCCTCAGTCACCACGGAACAAACGCTGTCTGATGAAGCCATCATAGAGATCATCGATATGCACAAATGGTTTGGTGATTTCCATGTACTTCAGGGAATCAATCTCACCGTGCATAAACAGGAGCGCATTGTCATTTGCGGTCCTTCCGGTTCGGGAAAATCGACACTCATCCGTTGCATCAACCGTCTGGAAGAACACCAACGGGGACGCATTGTGGTGGACGGCATCGAACTGACCAACAATATCAAAAATATCGAGAAAGTTCGTACGGAAGTCGGTATGGTGTTTCAGCATTTCAATCTCTTTCCCCACCTGAGCATCATCGAAAACCTTGCGTTAGGCCCCATATGGGTGAGGAAAACTCCAAAGAAAGAAGCCGAAGAGATCGCCATGTATTACCTGGAAAAGGTGCACATTGCCGAACAGGCAAAAAAATATCCCGGGCAGCTGTCCGGCGGCCAGCAGCAGCGGGTCGCCATTGCCAGGAGCCTGTGCATGAACCCGAAAGTCATGCTTTTTGATGAACCCACCTCCGCCCTGGATCCGGAAATGATCAAAGAGGTCCTGGACGTTATGATTGAACTGGCCCGGGAAGGAATGACCATGATCGTGGTTTCTCATGAAATGGGATTTGCCAAGAGCGTGGCCCACCGCGTCCTTTTCATGGATTTCGGTCAAATTGTCGAGGGGAACACCCCCGAAGAATTTTTCGAAAATCCGCAACACGAACGCACCAAACTGTTCCTGAGTCAGATTCTACATTAATTTAATGGGAAAGTCATTCATCTCCGCGTCCTCTGCCTTTCATACAAAACGGGTTGTTAATCATTATATATAAAAAACTTATACTCTTATAATATTTCTCCCAGTTTGTTTACGATCAATTAGGGTTAAATGGTGCATGCCTTGATATACGTCTAAAATTATAATGATTTCAATAGCCGTTCGTGGATATCGTCAAAGCCGCCGTTGGACATAACCAGGACAATATCATTGGGTCTGGTTTCAGCCACTAAAAAATCGATGATCGAATCTGTGTCCGGGAAATGGTATGCTTTTCGTCCCCGGTGTTTGAGGTCGGCCACCAGTTTTTGAGAAGAAAACCGCTCTCCAGGCGGGATCTTATCGAAACGCGAAGGGTGGCGGATGCATATGATGTCTGCCCCGTCGAAAGAAAGGGGATAAATGTTCTGAAACACACTGCGCATGCTGGAATTGGTTCGGGGTTCAAAAACGGCAACAAGACGTCCATCCGGATAGAAAGGTTTTACCGCCCGGATGGTCTCACGAACCGCCGTCGGATGATGGGCAAAATCGTCCATGACCGTAACACCGTTTTTTTGGCCCCGCACCTCTTGACGCCGCTTAATACCTTCAAATGTTTCAAATGCTCTTGAAATAGCCTTTGCCGGGATCTTCAGGTGGTCGGCAACGGCAATGGCGGACAGTGAATTCAAAAGGTTGTGCTCTCCAACCAGTCGTGTTTTGAAACTTCCAAAAAGCCCATGGTGTTTAAACACTTCAAAAAAGGTCCACGGCGATTTAATGGTGACCTCCCCAAGACGCCATAACGCGGTTGTATTCCGGCCGTATTTTACAATCCGACACGGTCTGCCGTTGATTAAATCGGAAATATTTTTATCACCGTCGAATGCGATGAGCGTGCTTTGGGGCGAAATGTTGCCGATAAATGTATTAAACGCTTGTTTCACATGATCCAGGTCTTTAAATATATCGGCATGATCGAATTCAACACTGGTCAGTATCGCCATGAATGGATCATAATGTAGAAATTTTGGCCCCTTATCAAAATAAGCAGTGTCGTATTCATCACCTTCGATGACTACATATTCGCTGTTTCCGAGACGGTAATTGCTCCCGAAATTTTTCAAAATACCACCGATCATAAAACTTGGATCAAGCCCGGCTTCATATAGAATCCAGGCTAATATCGAGGCGGTGGTGGTCTTTCCATGGGTGCCGGTTATTACCAGCGGCTTTTTACCGGCAGCAACAAATCGGTTAACCGCCTGGGGCATGGAGCAGAATTCAAGGGCCATTTGATGCATTCCAACAACTTCGGGATTATCTTTTGAGACGGCATTTCCGACAACAACCAAGTCCGGGCCGTATAAAATATTCTTTTCGCTAAAACCCTCGACAATCTTTATGCCCTTTCCGGAGAGAAATTCGCTCATGGGTGGATATACCTTTTCATCCGAACCGGTCACTTCAAAGCCCAGATCCTTAAGCATGCTGCCAAGGGCTCCCATCCCGGTGCCACAGATGGCAATCAGGTGTATGCGTTTGACATTGTCAGAGATTCGGTTTTTGCTCAAATCCATTGTTTGTGGGTTCCCTTTTCAAAAAAATCATCGTAAAAGCACGAAAATCGAAGACACGTGGATATGGATCATACAAAATTATGGTATCTTTGTACAGTTTCATGTATACAGG
>JAQBBE010000238.1:0-23912 GCA_032126435.1 Desulfobacterales bacterium
CCGCCGAGAGATCCGCCGGACACAATACGACCCTCACCATCCCCGGGTTTTTAATCGACGATGCCAAAACATCGGAGACGCTTTTGGCAATGGTTCCTCTGCATGACGGGGTGGTTGAGTTTTTGGCAAATAAAGGCATAAAAATCATGATGGTCAAGTTGCAGGGAAAACAAGATGGATAAATATCGATTGAACTGGATCATACTTGGGGTTGTGGCGGTTTGCACCATGTCGTGCGCGGCAAATCAGCACGTGAAAAAGAAGCAGGGAGAGGCGTTTCGGAATCTCGGAGAAGTCTATTTAAATCAGGGAGATTATACGGCCGCATTAAAAGAGTTTCTAAAAACAGAATCTCTTTATCCCGACGATCCTTTTCTTCACTACGACCTGGGGCTTGCTTACAAAGCCAAGAAAGAACTCGATCTGGCCGTCCAACACTTTAAAAAGGCCATTAAACTTAAACCCGATTACGCGCCAGCCCAAAATGGCCTGGGGACCGTATATCTTGACAAACAGGAATGGGACAATGCCATTCTATATTTCAAGGCGGCCCAAAACAACCTGCTCTATGCGACACCCTATATCCCCTTATCAAACCTGGGGTGGGCGTACTATAACAAGAAAGAATATGCAACCGCTGAAAAATACTATCTCGATGCCCTTAATATCAATCCGAAGTTTATCAATGCGCTGCGAGGTCTCGGCCTGACTTACATGGCCATGGGAAAGGTTCCGGAGGGTATTGAAATTCTTGAAATCGCCGTAAAAGAGTATCCGCGCATGGCTCTGTTATATTTCGATCTTGCCGGGGCATACACGTTGTTGCATGACTACGAAAGTGCGCTGAATGCTTATAATAAAGTTAACGAACTTGCGCCAAAAAGTGATCTGGCCAGACAAGCGGAAAAAGCGGTTCAAAAAATAAAGCATTTAGAGTAAAAAACTCTGTATCACCTCTGGGCACCCATCTGTTCGAGCTGAACGATTCTGGGGGAAATAAATATCAACAACTCCTGTTTTTCATCGGTTTTTTGTTTTGTTTTGAAGAGCCAGCCTAAAACCGGTATTTGCTTTAGAAACGGAACTCCGCTTTCACCCGTGGCTTTTCTCGTTTTTCTGATGCCGCCGATAATGATCGTATCCCCGTCATCCACCAGCAGTTCGGTATTGGCCTCCTTGGTGGTAAATGATGTCTCATTGTTGATAATCTCTCCGATTTCATTGTTTTTTATAGCGATTTTCATGGCAATGCGATTGTCGGCGGTAACATGCGGGGTTACTTCCAGTTCAAGGGCGATGTCTTTCCACTCGGTTGTGGTATTCCCGTCGGCATCCAGCTTGTTATAAGGATAGGCCAATCCCTGCTTTATCTTCGCCGGTTTGTTGTCAAGGGTTAAAATTTTCGGAGCGGAAATTATCTTGACCGCGCCTTCAGATTCTGAAGCCATGAGCCTTGCGTCCAGTATTAGAAATTGACTGCCGACCAGTCTGGAAAATTCAATTCCGATTTGTCCGGCAGAACCAAGAGCCTTTGTTGGCAGGTTTGATGCTGACATATCATAACCTAAAGACCTACCAAGCGTATCTTCCTTTATGCCGGCAATCGCCAATTGTGTACCGAATTCTCGAGAAAAGTTGTCGGAGACTTCCACAATCCGGGCCTCGATAATGACCTGGGGGGTTACCTTGTCGATTTGTTTTACGATTTCTTTGGCTTTTTGTATCTTTTCTACCACATCCGTAATGATAATTTGATTGTTGCGTTCATCAACGCTGATGGTGCCGCGTCCTTCGGTGAGTATAATCTGGGGTAACACATCCGCTTTTGCATTTGCATAGTTCACCGGAATGTATTCTGTTATCAGGGGCTCCAGCGCTTTTTTTTGCTCTTCGAGCTTTTGCGCGGCCGCGATTTTTGCCTGCAGCTCCGTTTCTTCCACATTGAGGGTTTTAAGGGTTGCAATGCGGATGATATCTCCTTCGAAAACCATGTCCAGCCGGTTCATCTTCAGAATTACGTTAAGGATCTGATCCCAGGGCACCGGCTTATCAAATGCCAAGGTCACTTGTCCGGATACATCTTTGTCAATGGCGAAGTTTTTTCCGCTGACATCCATTAAGATGCGAAAAACATTTTTAATGTCGGTTTCGAAAAAATTGATGGCGATCTTTTCGCCCGTGTATTTCCCGGTTTGAGTTTTTAATTTTCTGTGTTCAGACGGTTTCAGTGCCGGGGCGTCTGTTTTATCAACCGCTTCTGCCATAACGTTTCTCCAGGGTGGAAGCTCGGCCGTGTCAAGGGGCCTGGGCGGCATGGAAGAGGCTTCAAAATGAACCAGAATCAGGTTGTCCGTCTGTTCGATAAAATAGGGTACAGAATCCCGCAGCTCAATTACAAATCCCGATGTATTTTTCATGGCAGGCGCCTGGAAGGGTGTTATCCGATCGACAGCACTTTGAAAACGTGTGGTAATCAATGGTCGTTGGCGATAATCCGGAAGTTTTGAAGGATAAAGATTGAGCAGGAGTTTTTTATCGTTGATTTTTTTCACATTGTATTTCACCGGTGTTGTGGTTCCGATAATAATCGTCGATTGGCCGGCCGTTTCACTTGAAAAATCGATTCGATTAATCCATGCCGGGGAATTTTTTTCCACTTCCGGTTGAGCGATTTCACGGGGTTCAGTTTGAGCCGCCAATATTTTTTGATCAGAGGCGGCAGGTTGTTCCCCATGCGCCACGGAGGTGTCACCCGACGGTTCTTCTTTTTCTAATTCCGGTTTGGCGGAAACGGACATCGACGGTGTTTTTTTGAACACTATTTTAAGGCCTGTATCTTCACGGACGACTTCGTATGAAACATCTTTTTTTAATGAGATTTCGATTCTGGATGCATGCCCTCTGTCTGTTAATTCAGAAGATTTAATCCCGGCGACAATATCGCTCTTTGGTGTAAAATTCGATTGGATATTGTCGAGGGCGGTTTCAGGAAAATAAAGGAGAACACCCAGCGGGAACGGTTGTTTAACTGAGGTATAGGACAGCAACTGGTTTCCCCCAACGCTCACGATGCTTGATTCAGAATCTTCGACAATGCTTATTTGGGTGATCCGCTTGGATTTAGCAGATTCGACGGTCGATTTTTGGGTTTCTTTGACGGCCATGGTGTTGGAGGCACACCCTGTAAACAGGGTCGGCAAAGCGAGCAAAAAGAAACCGAATGTTCCAATTTTAAACCATTTTTTCATTTTACAATTCATGCTATTCTCCGGGAGGTTTCTGGAGTTTAAGTGATTTTTTTACGATAGAAACCTTGCCATAAATATCTTCAGCCTCTTCTTCAACAATGATTTGATCCTCTAATATCTCAACGATTTTGCCTGAGTGGATTCCGATAAACGTGCCTTTTTTAACGACATATCCCTTTCCGGAGGTTTCCTGAACCAAGGCTCTATTTCCACTGGGTGCGAGTATGATTCCCGAAAGCTTCAGCTGGCTTAAATCCATCTTTTCAAGGGGTGTAAGGGGCGTCCGTCTTTTTGATTTTTTCGTCTCCACAGCTATGGATGCAGGTTCTTTTCTAAAGAGCGGTTCAAATGGATTGAGCTTTCCTTCGGGATTGTATAGATCGGACATTTCCGGCATTTCGATTTTGGGACTTGTGGGAGATACCGAAGCGACGATTGTTTTGTGTGCTGTATCGACGCTTTGTTTTGAAACCTGAGGTGGAATTTCTGGCGTGGGTTTTCCCGCTGCTTTCATGGAAACCGGTTCGGCCGGTTCCGATTTTTCAACCTTTTGAGTGGTGGGAGGCACAGGTGCAATGACGTTTTTGTGGGTCGTATCGACAGGCTGTTTTGGCATTTGAGGCGTGGATTCCGGTATGGGCGTTGCCGTCTCTTCTACAGGGGCGGGTTTTTCAACCGCAATCTTTTCCGGCTGTTGAGATTTTTTGGCCGGCTCTTGGGTGATGATGATCTTTTTCGTGATTTCCCGTGATTTCGGTGGCGGTTCCTCTTGTTTTTCACAACCCCACAAAAGGGTAAAAAAACAGGCGATACAGACAATGCTGCGTATGAAAACAAGATGTTTATCCATGAGTTATCGTGTCTTTTTGATGCCTCGGCTCATGAAGCTTTTTTTTGCTCCGTTTCAATGAACCTGTACGTGATCGCCGTACATGATGTTGTGAGATTGTTGCCGTCTTTGGTGGCGGTCATTATAATGTTTTCTATATTTACAATCCTGGATAACCTTGCCAACTTGTCAAAGAAGAGGGCGACATTGTGATAGCTGCCTGTAACCATAATCGATACCGGAATTTCAGCATAGAAATCTTTGTTTCGTTCAGGCTGCGGCTGAAACAGAATAAATTCCAGACCGGCATCCCGGCCAGACCTTGAAATGCTTGACAGCAGAGACGGGATTTCTTTTTTTTCAGGAAGTTTTTTCCTTACGATTTTGAATTCAATCTCTGCCTCTTTGAGCTTCGCCTCAAAATGTTTCAGCTGTCCTGCCTTTGCTCTTGCCCTGACGAGCCTGGTTTCCAGCGATTCGTTTTCCTTTTTCAATTCATCGATTGTATTGAGTTTGGGCAAAAAGGAGAAATAGAAAAACGGGCCAATGAGCGCAGCGAGGATCCCCAAAGACAACAGAATCCTGTACAGCTTAGCCAGTTTTCCAATCTTATCGATATGTTCAAAAAACCATTCTGATAAATTAGTAAGTTCGATTTTTTTCATCGTTATCGCTATACCATGGACCGGTTTTATTTTTTCTTTTCCGATTTGTTCCGGGAGATCCTGGTGCAGATAATTTCAAAATTTTTAAGATTTAATTCGTTTATCTTTTGTTGTTTTATGGCCCTTAAATTTACATTCAAAAAAAGGGTGGACGCTTCCAGACGGGTCATAAAATCAGCGATGGTTTTATTGTCCAGGGCAATTCCCTGAATGTTTATATCGTCTCCATTTTCCTGGAAATTGGTGAACCATAAACGTTTTGCCGGCTTGCTGTCGCTATCTGCCGATGCTTCGGATTGAGAGGTAGATACATTTTCAGCCACCAGTGTTGTCATATTATCAAGTAGTTGGACTGCAATCTTTCGATTTGTTTCCAGACTCTTTATAACATCGGTCTTTTGTTTTAGTGTGTTGAATGCCTTTTTTATTTCATCGACCTTTTTGGCTTGTTTTTCGAGCTGGGCCAACATTGATTTTGTTTTTTTTATCTGGGTGTTCAGGGCATCGATATCGTTGTTCAAGCTTATGTTATAATACAGAAGGATTCCGGCAACCATGATAACAGCCAGGACAAATATACTGATCTGCCTGCGGACGTTCTCTTTTTTCTGTGCTGCGCGGTAAGGGAGCAGGTTGATTCGTATCATTTGTCACCAATTTTTCGTATTGCGAGTCCCATGCAGATGGCAGCCTGTGGCGCTATTTTTTCAAGATAGGAAGCGTCAAAACGGCTGCTGTCGGCCGAGAAATTTTTAAAAGGATTGATGACTTCGACTTCAGCGGATGTTTCAGCCGCCAGAATGTGTCGAAACTCTTTAATATTGGCGCCACCACCGCTGAGGACAAAGCTGTTTATCTGATTTTCGGGATATGTGGAATAAAAGAAATCCAGGGCACGTTTAATTTCAGTGCACCAGTCAGCCACCACAGATGAAACAATTTCTTTTAAATTTTCAAGGGAAATTATGTCTGATTGTTTTTGAAATTTAATATTTTCTGCTTCCTCTAAAGAACAATCGACAAGAGAAACGATCTTCTCATTGATTTGTGCGCATCCAAGGGAGACATCACGCATAAATGCAGAGGAATTACCTTTTAGAATATTCAAGGATGTCTTGCTGGCACCGATATCAATCAGGGCCACATGTTCATCTTCAGGGGTATAATTAAATTCAAAAATATTTTGCAGGGCAAAAGCGTCAACATCTATTAGGCAGGTGTTCAGATTGGCCATCTGGACAAGGTTGATATACTCATTAACCATCTCTTTTTTGGCGGCCACCAGCAGGACACTCATCTGATTGGGGTTGTGTTCGCTTTCTCCAAGGATTTGAAAATCTAAATTAACATCGTTGATATCGAATGGAATATACTGTTCCGCTTCAAAATGAATGGTTTCGTGCAATTCATCTTCTGTCATGGTCTGGACGTTGATCTTTTTTACAATTACCGAATAACCGCCGATAGAGACCGCTACGTCCTTGTCTTTGAGTTTGACGCTTTTAAAGAGTTCACGAATATACTCGGCGACAGTTTCAGGATCTTTAATAGAACCTTCTTCGATGAGTTCAGGTTCCATGTCGATGGTGTTGAAGGTTTTTAGGGCGGATCCTGTTTTGGTGTCAACGACTTCAGCGACTTTGATAGTCCTGGAACCGATGTCCAGGCCAATAAGACGATTTTTTTTCCCAAAAAGCATAATAAATTCTTAGTCACCAAATATTTTGTTTTTATCAGAAAGATCGAAACCCAGGGCCAAAATGATCTTGCGCTGAGTTTCAAGTCGGCACGGCATCCCTTTTTCGATGCGCGCAATCGTAATGGGAGACACGGCCGCCTTTCTGGCCAGTTCGGTCTTGCTCATCAGCAAAGACTCTCTGATTTTTTTTAAATGGTTTCCCTTCATTAAACAGCCTTTTTAGCAGATTTGCAAAATTCCGGTTGCCAGTGCCGATTTTTTTACAATATTACCTTAAATTATTATCAAGCTCAAGAACTTTTATGCATAATTATAGATAAATTTTAATTAATTAGTTTATTTGGTGGTTTTGACAATTAATTTACTATATATGGTATTATATAATAGCGATAACATATGTACAATAAAACAATTCTGAAAAAATGTTTGTTCCGGTCCCTTTAAACTGAAGCTATATTGTTATAGTGTCAATGAAAATAAAGCATTATCTTGACTTTAGCGGTCAGTTTCCGTATATATTTTTACGGATTATACTGTCACTCGAGTTTCGCATCCTCTGCTAACGCGGTCTGCGAACAATCAAAGAATCTATAAGGGCACGAAATTTGAGAAGGTTATTTTTTAATGCACTGGAATCGTCTTTTCAATTTAGATAAAGATGTTCCCATGCCGATACCCAATATTCCCATGCCGAGCCATTAACCTTGTTTATGAACCTCCAAACCGCAGAAGAAAAAATCAAGCCGTTCAGGTTGGTCAAATACTTTACGTTTACAAGCCTGATCGTAATATTTATTGGAACGCTGGTCCTCTCTTTGCTCAATACCCACTGGGCAAAGACCATGCAGCAAAAAAAAAGTGAAGACTACGCCAACCTTCTGATCGAAAATCTGAATCATCAGGTGTTTTTGCAGTTCATCATTCCGGTTGCATTGAAATTCGGCAAGATTCAGCTCAGTGATAAAAAACAATTTGAACGGATGGACAAAGTCGTCAGAAGCACGCTTCACAGCTTCAAGGTTGATATGGTCAACATATACGATATGGACAACACAATATCATACAGTTTTGACCACTCTGTGATCGGCAAAGAAAATTCGGGCGGCAAAGGATATGAGGATGCAATTTTAGGCAAGTCGACTTCAAGGCTGATTCAAAGCGGTAACTGGTTCCGGATCTTGCTCGGATTTCCCCAAGACAGCCGGTTAATTACAATTGCTCCCCTGCGCGCAGAGCAACCCCTCTCCCGGATATCCGGTCCGGTACTGGGTGTCGTAGAAATCGTTCAGGATTTAACAGATGACTATAAAACAATTTTCGATTTTCAGATCCGTGTTATTTCCACCAGCTCGGTTGTGATGGGGGCTCTATTTTTAGCGCTTCTGTTTGTGGTCAAACGGGGTGAAAGCATCATTGAAAAGCGTGCCCAGGAACGACTCAAGCTCAAAGAGCAGTTAAGCCGAGCAGAACATTTGTCGACACTGGGCGAAATGGTTGCAGGGATTTCCCATGAAATTCGGAATCCATTGGGTATTATCAAAAGCTCATCCGAACTCTTAAAGAAAAAAATGGCCAGCTACGATCCTTCCAATGCTATTCCAGATATCATTATCGAAGAATCCATCCGATTAAATTATATTATCACAGATTTTTTAAATTTTGCGAAACCCAGAATTCCAAATCTCATGGCTTGCGATGTCGAAGCTGTTCTTGAGAAAAACATTAATTTTTTGGCATCACACATTGAAAAGGAAGGCTATACGGTTGAAAAATATTATGACAATAATATTCCGGAGATAACAGCCGATTCTGATATGCTTTATCAGGCATTCCTGAACATTTTAATTAATGCGATGCAGGCGATGCCCGAGGGCGGCAAAATACATGTCGCAATACAATCCACGGACAATACAGTAAAAATATTTTTTGAAGATGAAGGGGAAGGTATCCCTCAAGACCTTATGGAAAAAATATGGGATCCATTTTTTACAACCAAAGCCAAAGGAACCGGTCTGGGGCTTGGTATTGTAAAAAATATCATTGAATCCCACAGCGGAAGCGTCCAGATTAGCGCACGACCGGGTGCCGGCGCCCGCGTTAAAGTAGAATTGCCTGTGAAACAGGGAGTATAGGCATGGAGACCATCCTGATCGTTGATGATGAAAAGAATTATCCGCGGATATTAAGTGCGGTTCTCGAAGAAGAGGGGTTCGAAACCTTTTGTGCAAACAGCGGTTATGAGGCGCTTGAAATACTGAAAAATATCGACGTTGATCTGGTCCTTACAGATATGAAAATGCCCAAAATGGACGGCATTGAACTCCTGGAGAAAATCAAGGACAAAGATAAGAATCTTCCGGTCATTATGATGACCGCTCACGGCACCGTGGATAAAGCTGTAGAGGCCATGCAGAAAGGGGCCTACAGTTATATTCTCAAGCCTTTCGATAATAGCCGGCTGATTATATTTGTTAATAAGGCCATCGGCATGTACCGGATGGTCAAAGAGAACCGGCAACTCAGAATTGCTGTGGAATCAAAGTACAGTTTCGGAAATATTATTGGAAAAAGTAAGGTGATGCAGGATGTTTTCGAAACGATTCGAAAAGTGGCACCCGCCAACACCACTGTTTTGATCGAAGGTGAAAGCGGCACCGGGAAAGAACTGGTGGCAAAATCGATCCACTTTAACAGCCCGCGGCGCGATAAACCGTTTATTGCGGTGAACTGCAGCGCTCTTGTCGAGACACTTCTTGAAAGTGAGCTTTTTGGCCATGAAAAAGGGGCATTTACCGGTGCCGCAGCAAGGCGGAAAGGCCGTTTTGAATTGGCTGACGGCGGCAGCCTCTTTCTCGATGAAATCGGCGAACTTTCACAAAATTTACAGGTGAAACTTTTACGGGTCCTCCAAGAAAGAGTTTTTGAAAGGGTTGGAGGGGCAACGCCGATTTCTGTCGATATTCGTATTATTGCTGCTACAAATAAGAGACTTAAAGATGAAATGATCCAAGGACGATTCAGAGAAGATCTCTATTATCGGTTGAATGTTGTTCATATTGTTCTGCCTCTTTTAAGGAACCGTCGGGAAGATATTCGCCTGCTGGCGGATCGTTTTATCCATAAGTATGGAGAAGAATATAAATCCGACACCACGGTAACCGGTCTTGATCCGGAAGTTGAACGTTTTTTTTTCGATTACAGCTGGCCCGGAAATGTTCGTGAGTTGGAGAATGTTATTGAACGGGCCATGGTGTTGTGTCGAAGCAATATCATACAGGTCTCAGATCTTCCCAAGGAATTTAGAAGCAATGTTTATAACACGCTGCATATTGAAGGAATACCTTCAAGTTCGAAATTGGATGAAATCCTTACGATGATCGAAAAAAAGATGATCGTAAGGGCTTTGAAACTGACAAATAATGTTCAATCCCAGGCGGCCGAATTGCTCGGCATTGGCAAAAGCGGGCTTAACTGGAAAATAAAAAAGTTGAAATTGGACGTCGATTCAAAAGTTTGAATCAAAGAAAATGACTATTTTTTCTTATCATTTTAAATGGATATCTTAATTTGAGTTTTTAGGGGTTAAAAAATTTGAATCGGATGGGTTTGGGATTATTTTCTGTTAAATCAGTCTGTTAAATTGTTCGTTGTTGGGTGCGGTTCAAAATTTTGAACGATTCCGGATGTTGAGGGTGTGGTTAAGAAGAAAAGCAGCGCGGAACATCTCAAATGGTTTTCACTATAACTTGTTATAATTAATAGATAAATTAAAATGATAAAAATTTGGCAGACTTTATATGCCACTTTGGCAAGGAATTTGCATGTTCTATTTGCAACCTAATAATTTCTTCATCTGTTTTCCTTCTTAATGACCAATCGGCTTAAAACCGGTTGGTCATTTTTTTTTGGGGGGATTTTAACTCTGCATCTGACCGGCCACCTTTTCTTTTGCAATTTCAGTATATATTGAGCCGGTATGGTCGGATAAAATTTTCTTAAACGCATCGATGCTTTTTCCATTATCGCCCATGGCATCATAGATCTCCCCTAAATTGAAAAGGGCTTCATCTTTAATGCTGTAATCCGGTATCGATGCAATCATTTCAAAATATTTGGCTGCGGGTTTGTAATCTTTTTTCACAGTGTAGGAATACCCCAGGCTGTTAATAATGAGATTTTTAATAAACGGTTCATCATTGAAGTCTTCAAGGGATTTCTTGTAAAGTTCTATGGCTTTGTTATAATCTTTAGCCGTGTAACAGATATTGGCATATATGAGTCTTGCATGTTTTCCACCCGCTCTGCCCGAGTATTTTTCAATAATCGACTGAAAATCCTTTCCAACGTCCAGGCAAGCCTTCTCCGGTCCGGTATTTTTAAGCAACATCTGGTATTTGTTAATATTCTGTTGAAGCAGGGCAAATGCCGTGTCTTCGGATTTTTTTAGAAAATATAAAAAACTCGCTGCAACAACAATAAAGACCAGAACAAACCCTAGGGCACATGAAAACTTCACTTTGTTTTCTGCAGCAAAATCGGATAATTTTGTCCAGAATGTTATAAACTCGTCGGGGTTGGCGAGGTCTCTTTTACGAGCTCGGGATATCCTTTTTTTTGCCATTATTCCTCCAGCAATTTTTTTATTCTCTGCCAGCCTTCTTCCGGGATGTTCGCTCCCACGACCTGGCACACTTCGTAACCACAGGCAGATCCAAGTTTACCGCATTTTTCGAGGCCATAACCGTTAACCAGTCCAAAGAGAAAACCAGATGCCCAGAGATCACCGGCTCCGGTGGTATCCGCAGCAGCACCGCTTCCCATGGCTTCAATTTTTATGATTTTCCCGTCATGGGAAATAAAGCTGCCGCGTTCTCCAACCTTTAGGGCTGCAATCTGTGTGTTTTCAGATAGGGATCTGAGCGCTTTTATTTCGTCCCCGTGACCGGTAAATGTTTTTGCTTCATCCTCATTGGCAATCAAAATGTCAACAAAATCTTTTATAATTTTTTTAAGAAGGGTTTTCGACGTCTCAACAACCGTAAAGCTGGCAAGATCCAGGGAGACAAGAGCACCGGCGGCTTTTGCACCCTTTAGGGCTGCCATGATCAGATCTTCGTTAAAAAGAAGATACCCTTCAATATGAACAATTGCAGCGTTTTCAAAACAATTTTCAGTAATTTCTTCAGGTTGTGTTTCTGAGGCGGCGCCGAGAAAAGTTAACATGGACCGCTGTGCATCGGGTGTGATAATGGACAGCACCCTGCCGGTGGGAGAAGATGATTTAAAAAGGGCAGGATCGACGTTGCTGTTTTTCAGATCTTTTTCAAACAGACGGGCCATTTCGCCATTACCGCTTTTGCCGACAAAACGAGCCGACCCTCCGAGCCTGCCGATGCCGATCACCGTGTTGCACGCCGACCCTCCGGGCATGATGATCGGTTTTTTAGAGGTTTGCGACACGGCCAATTCAATGAACTCCCTGTCGACATATTTCATTCCACCTTTAACTGCACCGGTTTTCGCTAAAAATTCGTCGTCTTCGTGCGCAAGAATATCGACCAGGGCCGAACCGATACCCACAATCAATCTTTTTTGCGGATCCTTCTGATTTATAATCATTATTTTGATTTGCTTACTTTCTGGGAAACCGATTCCCTTCAGCGTGACAATCCACCATAAAACAGCCCGGTTAGTCCGTCAGGTTACCATACCAGTGATTGATAGATCCACCCCTCGTCCCCGTCGGCGTGCTGAATGTGAATCCAGCTGGTTTTGCGCTGTATTTCCTTAAACGGAATGCCTTTTTCAACCGTAAACAAAATTGGAAAACTTTGATCCGGGCCCGATCGAATGTTGCAATCGTCTTTATTGGTAATCACTGAAGGGATTTTCCCAAGAAGCGATTTGTGGATCCACCCTTTATCGCCTTCAAAATCACGAAAATGGTACCATTCTCCCGACGTTTGAACTACGTCGATAGGATAGTACTTTTCCGCTTCCCACAAGATCTCATGATTTTCCCCGGGGCCTGAACGTATGTTGGCCACTGACACCGCTACCGCCAAGCGTTCCGCCGAAGCCACGCCGGTAAAAACGAACAGCAAAAAAAATGTTGTCCATATATAATTTTTCATTTGATTCTGAAACGTATTACCGTGCAATAAATCGACGCTTTCGGCTGTCAAACCTTTCAATACCTTCTTCTTTTGCTTCCTGTAAAGCCTTTTTATAATCCTTTTGTGACAGATAAACAGACAGCCCCTTTACCTCACCGGGCCGCCCGCAGGGTCTGTACTGGGGCATTATGTTGACGTATGTGTTCAATGAAATTTTGCGTGCAATAAATCTCATTATTTCGCGGGTTCCTGCAAGTCCATGGGGCAGGACCAGGTGTCTCAGCAAGATCCCGCGCCGGGCGATGCCGGCATCATCGGTGATAAGGTCTCCGACTTGCCTGTGCATCTCAATCAGTGCTTTTTGTGCCACCTCTGGGTAATCTTCGGCGTTGCATGTGGTTTGTGCCACCTCGGGATCCCAAAATTTAAAATCCGGCATGTAGATATCGAATACACCCTCGAGCAGTTTCAGCGTTTCAACCGAATCATACCCTCCGGTGTTGTAAACCAGCGGAACTGAAAGACCATTTTGTATGGCAATTTCCACAGCGGAGAGGATCTGGGGCACAACATGGGACGGGGTAACGAAATTAATATTGTGGCACCCGCCATTTTGCAAATCAAGCATTATACTTGCAAGCTGGTTATTAGATATCTCTTCACCGCGACCCAGGTGACTGATGTCATAATTCTGGCAGAAGTTGCACAACAGGTTGCAGTGCGTAAAAAAAATCGTACCGGAACCATGGCTTCCCACCAAAGGGTCCTCTTCCCCAAAGTGAGGATTGAAACTGGAGACATAGGCTTTTGGGCCTGTTTTGCATATACCGGTTTCCCCGGCCAGCCGATCGACCTTACATCTTCTGGGACAAAGCGCGCAAGATTTTAAAATCTCATACGCCGCTTCAATCTTTCCTGCCAGAGCCCCCTTATTGAAGGTTTCAATAAAAACGGGTTCAAAATTCGGCATATTACATGCCTCCTGTGTCACCCGGAGCGCTTCTTTCGGGTTAAGAACGGTTCAAGGATGTTATGCCCATATTATTTTTCCTCCCTGATAGACGATAAAGGCAGCAGTCCATGCAAGGATTGTACTGTATGAAATACTGAAAATCATCCATTTCCAGGATGCGGTTTCACGTCTGATGGCGGCCAATGTTGCGAGACACGGCATGTACAATAAAACAAAAACCATCATTGCCAAGGCTCCAAGGGGCGTCATATCGGATGATAAGAGTGCATTTTTAAGGGCTTCCGAATCCTCATTTCCGTCAGCAGCATAAAGTATTCCCATGGTACTTACAACGATTTCTTTTGCTACAAAGCCGGTGAGAAGGGCCACGCTTCCGCGCCAGTCGACGCCGATGGGTTCAAAAACCGGCGCGACAACTTTACCGATACGACCCATATAAGATTTTTCAGCATGTTCAGTCTGCATGGCTCTTGCAAGTTTTGCCACAGCAAGATCACGTTTTTGTGTTAATAACGCTTTTTCCGGTTCATGGGCCGTGGCAATTTCAGTTTGAAAAGATGTTTTGACCCGGTCTATTTCTGAGGCATAATTTATAGAATACGGTATGTTTCTCGGAAATGCGGAAAGTGCCCATACCACCACCGAGCCGGCGAGGATAATACCACCCATCTTTTTTAGAAATAGTTTGCTCCGATCCCACATGTGAATCAGAAGGCTTTTTATCATCGGAATTCTGTATGGCGGCAGTTCCATGACGAACGGTGCATCAACACCTCTCAAGAGGGTTGATCGGAATATACGGCCGGTGATAATTGAAAGTACAATCCCCAATAGATATATGCCGAATATTACGGATCCGGCCCGGACCCCAAAGAAAGCACCGGCCAGAATAATGTACACCGGCAGTCTGGCCGAGCATGACATAAAAGGGGTGATGAGAATCGTAAGGATTCGATCTTTCTCACTTTCCAAGGTGCGGCTTGCCATAATGGCCGGAACGTTACATCCGAACCCCATCAGCATGGGGATGAACGATTTGCCATGAAGTCCGATAAGATGCATGATTTTGTCCATCAGAAACGCCGCTCTGGACATGTAGCCTGTATCTTCAAAGAGCGCGATACAGAAGAAAAGAATCAAAATATTCGGCAGGAAAATAATAACACTTCCCACACCCGCAATGACGCCGTTGATGAGAAAATCCTTAAAAATATTATCCGGAAGCACCTGGGCCAGAGACGTGGAAAAAAGCTTTATAGCGCTGCCGATCCACTCCATTGGATAGACCCCCAATGAAAACGTGAGTTGGAACATGGCCCAGATAAAGAAAATAAAGATGGGGAACCCGACAAACCGGTTGGTAAGCAAAAGATCTACGTTTCGAGATATATCCACGCGCTGCTTGATAGATGTTGTGAGGACTTCCCGGATGATGCCGGCGATAAATCCGTAGCGCTCGTCGGTCATTACGATTTCCGGCTCGTCATCGAATCGGTCCACGAGGAAATCCCGTTGCGCCTTTGCTTCTTTAAGAATCTTTGGGCCGTTTTTTCCGGTTTTCAGTTGGATGCGCTCTTTTACGATTTTGTCATCTTCTATAAGCTTTATGGCGGTCCATCGAATGTTGTAAGGAATGGACTCTTCCGCAAGGCTTTCAATGAAATATTCCAGTTTGGAAATGGACTCTTCGATGTCCTTACTGTATTTTACTTTACGCTTTATGGGTATCACATAATTGGACTCAGCCAATTCAATGGCCTTTTCCAGGAGCGTATCGATGCCTTTGTTTTTGTTGCCGACCGTAAAAACCACCGGAAGGTCAAGAAGTTCAGAGAGTTTTTTCTCGTCGATTTTAATTCCCCGGGTTTGGGCAACATCCGCCATATTCAGGGCGAACAAGACTTTGCAGTCAATCTCTCTTAACTGTGTTGCCAGATAAAGACTCCGTTCCAGGTTGGACGCGTCGATGATGTCGATTACAACGTCCGGACGTTCTTCCAGGACAAAATCCCGTGCGACGATCTCTTCTATGGAAAAAGGGGTTAAACTGTATGTCCCCGGAAGATCTATAATTTTTAAATCATATCCGGATTTTTTTATATGGCCTTCTTTTTTTTCAACCGTTACACCCGGCCAGTTTCCCACTTTCTGCCGGGTACCGGTCATGTTGTTGAATATCGTGGTTTTGCCTGAATTGGGGTTTCCCGCAAGGGCGATGGAAAGGTGTTTTTGATACATGATGGTTTTTTACTTTACGTGTTCGACAGTGATCTGTGCAGCTTCTTCAACCCGAAGTGATATATGGTATCCTTTTACAATCAATTCAATAGGATCCCTCAACGGTGCATATTTTTCAACATAGATCTCTGAACCCTTCAAGATGCCCATTTCAAGTATCCTTCTACGCAGCGCCCCGGTCCCGCCGACACGGACGACGCTTGCGGTCTGTTTTTCCTTCATTTCGCTCAATAACATGAACACATCTCCAAGGTTGATGATCTCGTAAAAAGTCATGAATTCAACTATAAATGGCTAAGTAAAAAGGTTCATATACAAGGCGTAGTATTTTTTCAGGAACGAGGCTATACATGTAGTATGCCGAGTGTCTGAAAAAATACTACAACGCAGAAGATGGGACTTTTTACGACGCCATCAAGGTTAGCTTCTAACAGGTTCTATGAGAATCTTTTTTGCCAGGCCCCGCCCAAGGACGTACCGTTGATGGGCCACAGCAATGACCAATTGTCCTTTATCGAGGTTGTTAATAACATCTATTTTGTCTCCGATTCTTAAGCCCATGGACAATAAACGCATATGTGCAGTGGCACCTCCGGTAAAAGCCTTGATTTCAAACCGCTCGCCCTGTTTGGCATTGACAAGGGGCATGGGTTGTATGTGATCTTTAAGACAATTGGAACAGATACCGTAGATTTCCATCTTGTGTTGGAGCATGTGAAAATTATGGGTTGCAGCGATCTGAACCTGCAGATTTTCGAGCTGTTCGTTTTGGAACTCATAAATATTTCTACATCTTGTACAGATCATATGATCATGATGCTGACCTAAATGCCGATGTTCATAGCGAACGTCTCCATTGTTAAACCTGTTTCTACGGGCAAAACCGAACCGGCACATGGACTTGAGAGTATCTCTGACAAAATCGGATGTAAATGGATATCCGCTCTCATTGAGCCGTTGGGTCAGTTCACCGACCGTTAAGTGGTGCTCGTTTTGAAGAAAAACTTCAAGAATCTTGAATCGATCTTCAAAATCATCGATGTCTTCTTGCTTAAAAAGCTTTTTGAACTGTTCCTTTTCATGGTTATGAATGCCTTTCATATGAATTCCCCGGTGAAACAATGTCCCCGCAAAAGATATTTTTTAGTCTTATTAAGCATGACTTCCCACTTTAAGAACAACTTACCACTGTAATGCGTGATCACGGCGTTGTCAATAAGGCAACTATCCGGAAATGAAACAAATATCATATTGGCCGATCAACCCGTTTTTTTTAAAGATCATCCATTCCGACGATCATTCAAAGGGTATGATGAAAATCCCCCGGCTGCTCAAAAGGTCAATGCCGTGTCAGACTGCCATAAATACGTAAAAGTTTGTCGGGAAGCTCGCGAACATCCGATATAACATTGTGATGAACGTTTCCGTAAAGATCATCCAGCCTGGGGTCTCCGGCAAAATGGACGGTTATGGCATGCGTAAATATATTTTTTGAGCGGCCCTCGAATATGGCTTTCCGTGTATCTTCAATGGCATAATTATGTTTGTAGTCAACATCATTTGGAAACCCGTCACCCAAGATAATCAGCAAGCGAACTTTTGAAGCGGTCTTTTCAAGTTGACGATACGCGTGGCGGATCGCTGCTCCCATTCTGGTATTTCGCTGAGGTGCCATAGCATTAATGCGGCATTTGACGCTGTCATTCATATTTTCTTCAAAGTCCTTTATCCGCAAGTAATCAACCCCCAGACGACCGGTACTGGAAAAACCGGCAATGGCAAATGCATCCCCCACAACCTGAAGTGCTTCACAAAAAAGAACAATCGCCTCTTTTTCTACGTCGAGAATGGTTGCTTTCGAGTTATAAATCTCATGGGCTGTGGAGCGAGAAAGATCGACAAGCAACAAAACAGCCACGTCTCTTGTCTGTTTTAGGCGCTTGATATAGAGCCTGTCGGAGGGCGTTTTCCCAGCTTTTTTATCCATGGCAAAGTCTAAAAGCGCCCGGTAGTCGAATTCATCCCCTTCCACCCACTGCCTCAACCGGATCAGCCCTTCCGGCTTTAACAGCTCAAAAGCATAGCGAATACTTTCAACCAGCCCCTGATGCCGCTTCAGGGTGCGGATGTAAAAGTTATCTTTGGATTCCGGAATAAATCGGTCCAGGATCCTCACGTGGGCTGAAAGATAATCGTTAAGGTTACAGTCCCACTCTTTGTACCAGAAAACAGGTCCGACAACGCCATCGTTGAGCAGGGGCGTGATGGCTGTGCCGCCAAGTAATTGGGCAAGGTCCAGCCATGACAGATCCACAGGTGTTTCAGATTGCTGCAACCCGGATCGACCGGTATTTTGATCACGGCGTAGTATCGATTTTATATCCTCATGGGACACCGCACCGTTTTTGGCGATCAATTGCCGACGGATATCCGATTTATAAACCTTAAGCTTTTTGTTATCCAGTTGAACTTTCAGCTTGGCTGCAATTTGCTCAAAATTCCGGTAGGTGGAAAAGAAAAGATCCGGTCGTAACCTTCGGCCAAACGGTATTGGCATGGATTCGTAAAATTCCTCGTAATTTTTGGACCTTTCATGCGGTTTTAATCGTCTTTCAATGTCTGAATAGGTCTCGTTCACCAGCACGGCACATATTTCAACCGATGGATCGTTCTTAATTTTTCTGTTGAAAAGATCCACAATGTTTTCGGCCTGACGTTTTATTCCTCCGGTGCCTTCGAAATTCTCATTAACAGAAATACCCAGTGCAATCCAAAGATACATTAAAAATAAAAATCCGACCGGTTGATTTTCTTTTAATATTCGAGCTGCGTTATCCTGAAGCATCGGCATGGTCTGCCGGATAAGGCCCGGGTATTGTCTGCTGAGCAATACCCGTGTGCGGCCATGCTCAAAAATGGTAAACAGGTCCATTGCCAGGGCCGGAACCGGGAATGCTGAAAAAAAGCGCTCCATATCGGAAAGATTCTCCCGGTTTTGGATTTTGGATTTTAGATTTCCCATGGAATCGAATCCAAAATCACGGGCCGTTAATTCCCCAATCCCTTGGCATCTTTCCATGGCTTTTTCCAGGTCAAAGTCAAAGGTATTAAACTCATAAAGTCCGGATTCAAGCCTCACAAGACATTTATACAGTTTAATGTTTTCTGATTTCTCATTAAATTCAGCGATTTCGTCGGGCAGATAGATGAATTTTCCGTCTGAACAGACAAAAATCTTTTCGCCGTTATCTGTTATGGATGACCTGGAAAGAGAAGATAGCGGCCGTACGGAAATGGAAAGACCGGTCCGTGCACAAAGATAGCCGTTTAATTGGTTTTGGACTTCAGATAGCGGGACGGCCACCTGCAAATCCGAATAGGTATCGATACCCAGTTTCGACTCCAGCGATAAAAATTTTGCTGCAAGCTTGGGGTTTTGCCTTAATTTGGCCAAGGCCTGGGATACAAATCTGTCTAAAGCATCTTTGGAGAGCAGATACAGTCCTTTTTCCAGGCCGTCCAAAAAGGCGTCGGCCAGGTGAAAATCGGCCGTTATAATTCGTCGCAGTTGTTCCATCTGCCAGATCCGTTTTGAAGGAGAAAAGGCGAGTACGGCTTTCGGCAGGATACGAGCAAAATGCTGACTCTGAACATACGACATATCTCCGGCAAAAGCGTCGCCCAGCAGATCAATATAAACGGATGCAGATTCAATGTCTTTTTTATTTAAGAGTTTCGACAGTGCTTTTAGGGGATCTTGCAGGGTATAGGTTCCCTTGATTTGCATGATATCAAGGGTTTGCAGAAAACGTTTTAAAAAGCGGGCGTCGCCGTGTTTAAATACCGGTACGAGATGCTCCGCCATGATCCGTCCCAGAGTCGGGCCCTGTTTTCCGAATTTGCGCACCAGATTTCGGTAACATTCAATTTTTTGCGGACTTGCCCGACCGATCAGATCCGCAAAACTAAAAGCGAGCGTCCGACCGAAGGAAATCTCGAGGGACAGACCCCACAATGCCTCTTCCACCAGCATTTTAATGGGTTGATCAGAAACCGTGCGTTCCTTCCGCTCCAAAACGGCCCGAACCCTTTCCGCAATATTCGGATCTGCCAAAGCAAGCGGTTCGAGCGAATCGGTTTTGTGGTTTTTAAAGCTCATTTCATACGATTAAACCCATTGAGGGACGTCGAGGGCGCCCCAAATTCAAGTTAAAATATATCCTCAACGAGATCATTAAGGGTTTCCTGGAGCCTGGCGTCGTCGGTCAGCGGGAAGCAAATGGCACTCCGACAGGCGTCGTGCACGGGTATGCCCCGGCCGATTATCTGAGCCGCATATATCAAAAGCCGGGTACTTGCCCCTTCGGTCAGACCGTGCTCTCTAATGTTTCTTATTTTTCCGGCCAGCGTTACCAGTTTCAAGGCGGTTTCCATGTCGATGTCCCCTTCGTGGGATACAATTTCAGCCTCTTTTTGGGCTTCGGGATAATCGAACTCGAGGGAAATAAACCGCTGGCGTGTGCTTTGCTTGAGGTCTTTCAGAACGGATTGATACCCTGGATTATAGGAAATCACCACCATAAAGTCCGGATGTGCCTGGACGAGCTCTCCTTTTTTATCGATGGAAAGGGTTCTCCGGTTATCGGTGAGGGGATGGATGACCACAGTGGTGTCTTTGCGGGCTTCAACGATTTCGTCCAGATAACAGATGGCCCCCATACGAACCGCCCGGGTCAAAGGGCCATCCACCCACACGGTTTCATCCTTTTTTAAAAGATAACGTCCCAGAAGATCCGATGCAAACAGATCTTCATGACAGGCAACAGTAATCAGAGGCCGCTTTAACCGATACGACATGTACTCTACAAATCGGGTCTTGCCGCACCCGGTGGGACCTTTCAGCATCACCGGAATTCTAGCGGCAAAAGCAGCCTCAAACAGCTTAATCTCATCTCCCGCCCTCAGATAATACGGTTTTTTTTGAATTAAATGTCCCATCGTCTCAGGTGAATTTTGGGATGACATGGATGCCAAACCTCCAAAAAGTGCTTCGTTTTTTTTGCTTGGATGAATCGGGCCAATGTTGATGCCGTTCTGCAAAACAACCGACATCTCATATATCTCATTTATCATCATATTTTTCAAGCACGGGAATTCATCGATTTAAGATACTCCGTGAGCATCCTGAAGAACCTTAAACCACCGGTTGTAAGGTGTTGTATTTCGGAATATGTTTGGGAAAAAAGCTGTGCTGTACGGTTCCAAGGGTGACATCCGGCGGGTTGATCAGGGGCTAAAAAGGAGGGAGAATCGATGGATTTCGCTAAAACATGGGTAATTGTGTGTGTATTTTATTAAGATTAGGCATCATGGCGGGGCACACAGGTTACAGCCCATAGCGCCCATTCTCTGGTGGGTCTCGGAACCAATTTTGAAATTTGGGCCTCGATTCTATTTCTTTTCCCAGCATTTAATCCGAGATCCTCCAGTTTTTTGTCCACCTTCGCCCAAAAGAGTCCCTGATGGAATGCCTTCATGTCTCGCATTTTAGAATTAAGGAACCGTTCCTCAATGTCACCCAAATGACCGATACGCCGTTCTTTGATCCTTCCCTGGTTTTGATAATGTTCCACAAGAAAAAAACTCAGCGTATAGCGTCTTCGTTTCAATGGGCCTTTTGCGCTATTTCTTTCCCATTTAACATTCATTGATGCGTCTATATTTTACCTCTATTGGGCGTTTGAAAAAAATCGACTCTTTTATCGTTACATTCTTGAGTATATGGAGATGTTCATATACTACTTTGTAACAACCAGTATATCCTCCTGTTGATTTTATCTGTCAATAAAATAACCGGGAACCTCCGACATTTATATATTCTAATTGACGGACCGCCAAAGACCGATCCCAAATTGACAGAAGGGCACGGAGGTAGGTCCGCGGGAATCTAATCGGGCTTTCTTAAAAAAATCAATTTCAATGGGAAAAAATTCTTGACAAATGTTATTTTATTGATATAGTTCACAGCATGAACCAATTAAACGAAAATAGCCGCTCAGAAATTTCGGACTATCAGATTCAGCAATTTCAAACGCTTGTGACAAAATTATTTCAATGCTGCCAAGAACGGTCTCAGTATCAATGCGAACGGTTCCAGCTGCCCGATGCAGAACTGAGATGTTTGATTCTTTTTGGAGAGGAGCGTTATCTGACGTCCAAAGGTATTGCCTATAAAATGAATGTGGTCAAGAGCCGGGTAACCAAGATCGTTAACGGGCTGGTTAAGAAAAAATTAGTCCAACGAATTCCGGATCCCGAAGACTCCAGAATTACCTTGCTCAGCCTCACAACGGATGGGCAGAAAAAACTTAATGAAATCCATGAATTTTATAATTTTGTCAATCATCAGGTTTTGTTGCAGATGGAGCCCGAACAAAGAAAAACCATGCTCACCAATCTGGATATTCTCAAAGCGTCCATGGAAGCTGTTCGGGAAATGATGGTATGATCTTTTAATTGTAGTCAATCGTGATAAAATCAGGCGATATTTTGACATTAAGGTTCATGGTATGCACCAAAAAATGGGGCACCCATACTTAACAAGTTGTAATATAAACAAAATTAACGTTGTCAATATGAAACAGGAGGTCAATCATGCAAAATGTAGAAGCAAAAATTGAAGCGTTGCAATCTCAGATTACCGCAATGGAAAAAAAGATTCCATCCAATAAAATCTCAATGATTGTATTTAGCGGCGATATGGACAAAGTGTTGGCGGCCTTTGTCATCGCCACCGGTGCTGTGGCCATGGGGATGGAAGTTGTGATGTTCTTTACATTCTGGGGAACGCCAATTCTGCGAGACAAGACCAAGAAGGCTGGGGGAAAGGATACCATGGGTAAGATGTTCGGCGCCATGCTGCCCAAAGGCACCCGTGAGGTAAAACTTTCCAAAATGAATATGGGCGGCATGGGAACGGCCATGATGAAATCACTCATGAAAAAAAAGAACGTTGCATCATTGGAGCAGATGATGAAAATGGCTGAAGAATTCGGGGTTCAGATTTTCGTGTGTGAAATGTCTATGGATCTTATGGGATTTAAGCGAGAAGAAATGATCGATTATTCGGGTATGTCTTATTGCGGTGTCGCAACATTTTTAGAACAAGCCAATGACAGTAAAATTCAGTTGTTTATATAGATAAAAATGAATATAGGAGGTTTATTATGAGTGAAGAAATCAAAATTACCAAGGTAATGGACTTAAAGGGGTTACCCTGCCCCATGCCGATTTTAAAAGTGAATAAAGGGATTTCAGAAGTTGAGATCGGACAGGTAATTGAGGTTTGGTCAACAGATCCCGGATCGTTGTCCGACTTCCCGTCCTGGGCCAGAACCAGGGGGCACGAAATTTTGAAAACAGATCAGAATGGAGAAGTCACAAAGTTCTATATCAAGCGCCTCGTATAAACTATAACCCGGTACCTCTCGAAGAGGGGTACCTTTTTTCATCCAAATAAGTTGTTAGGAGGTTTCGTTGAACACCCTGTATTATTTCGTATTAATACCCATGGTCTATTTTTCGTTTGCCGTGTTCTTTGTCGGAACCGGAATAAGACTTGTAAAAATTTTTAGAAAACCCAAGCAATCCACTTCCCTGCAGATATATCCGGAAAAACGGCCCAAATGGCTTTGGGCACTGCACGATACTTTTCTGTTTCCCTCTGTTCGGAAACACAAACCCATATTATGGATTTTTTTGATACTGTTTCATGCCTGTCTGTTGCTTCTAATTATCGGACATCTGGAATTGTTTAGCGAATTTAGAATCTTTCAGATTATTCCCCATGAAATTTTTCCCGGGAAGGGTTTTATCGGCCTGATATTGTGCCTTGCTTTATTGTTTTTTCTATTCAGACGGTTTTTATCACCTGTAAAAGAGCTATCTGTTCCTGAAGATTATTACCTTCTTATTTTGTTGTTTCTCATCGTCCTTTTTGGGAGTCAGATGGATTGGGCCAGGCGGTGGTACGGTTACGAAGAGTTATTGGTCGAAGATTATCGAACATATCTTCTCAGTCTTTTGACGCTAAAACCTGAACTGCCCTACAATGTGATCAATTCAGGACATTCCTTTATGCTGGT
>JAQBBE010000239.1:0-4516 GCA_032126435.1 Desulfobacterales bacterium
GTCCCTTTCCCGGCCGCACACCAGACATTGATGCCATTGGTGTCCAGAACCAAAATCCATGCATTCCGTTCGGGCAGGGCTTCACGCAATCGGTCAAAACTCATTTTGTAATTGGCCGTAACCAGAACCGGCGACCGATCACCCGGCGCTCCAAGCGCATAAAGACCGGGATCCACGGTATAATGCATACGGCCCACACCCCAGCGGGCCTTAATGCTTCCCCACCGGTCCGCCCAAACCAAGGTGGAGGAAATTTTTGGCACGTCACCCATCGGTGTCCGGATCGAGCCGATAATAAACGGCTGTTTCATGTCGGGAAGGCTCACCTGAGCCTTTTCCTTCCCGGGTCAGCAACTGCCGGTTAACGATTCCGCCGGTCCGGTTTCATGACAAGATTTTTTTTTCAAAAAATCAAGGGTTTTTATATCCATATAAGGTAATCCTCTTCCATTGACAGGCAGCCAAGTTAGGGCTTCCGCTATGAGGCCGGATAATTAATCTCTTTTAGTGTGTTCCTGATTTTGTCCAGAGTGGCCGGGGAATCCCATTCAACGGCAATGCTTTTGTTTTCAACATTGCCTTCCACTGAACGAACTCCTTCCAGTTCATTCAATTCGTTTTTAATGGACATAACACAATGTCCGCATGAAATATTGGGTATCGAAAATGTCTCTTTTTCCATTTTGTGAGGTCTCCTTATGGTGTTATCTTAATAAGTAATGCCGAATTGCGGTCAAATCAACCCGATCGAAACAATGAGCGCATAAACACACGCGTTTTATCCGCTTCCGGCGTGATTAAACGGTTTGAAAAAACATTGTCCGTGGAGCGGTTTGAAAAACGCCCCCCCCCATGAAATGAATAGAAACAAATGAATCGGCTAACATGAAATTTTTAATAAAACAAGGTGTAATATTACCCTGGAATTTAAACCCTAAACGCGGCAGGAAACATAACGATCAATAGATGTGGCAACGCCATCTTTTTAATTGACATATGTGCTACTATGTAGTATATTTCGGCTTCCATAATCATACAGAATATTATCGGCTGAATTTAACAAATAGAAATGTCGAATTTAGCATGAAAAAGATTGCCATTGGAAACAAAAAGCACATGATGAAAACAATAGGTGTTGTATTGACGCTGATTTTTACTGTGAGTTTATATGCCGGCGGTGTATTCGCTGATACGAACTGTGAAGCCGAATGCTGCCGTCAAATCAACCCAGGCGGGATGCACCATACCACAGGCGAACCCATGAAATCATTAGGAGATTGCCGTTCCAATGTTCCCCGAATCCCTTGTGATTTACAATCGAAACAGGCCGTTGAATTGCCCGGGCATACTCTGACCTCATCCGGTGGCGGTTTTTTAAATCATGTTGGACCCATGGAGATTTCCACCGGTTCCAGTATCGACGACAATATTTTTAAACCCAATTGTTCTGTTCAACCGGTCTGGGAAAAATCCCAGCCTCCCCCCATATATCTTCAGAAACAATCATTTATAATCTGAATCTAACCGTATCGGAATTTCTTTTTTTACAGCGGTAAAGCCCCCGTCCGTCTTCCAAGCGAGCGCGTTGCGGGCAGGCGTCATATGGAATCACGAAAGGATGTATAATTTAGACCCAAAGGATTTCAAATTTCACAATGCATTTCCAACTTAAATCAGTTGAAAGCAAAGAATAGACGTATAAAAATTCTAAATAATAGAGAGGAACAGTTCTCATGTCTAAAAAAGAAAAGAAAAAGAATCAGGATAAAATTACAGCTAAAAAAGCCGCGGTTTTCGGAACCGAGAAAAAAAGCCGTTTGCCGCTGTTTGCTGCAATTGCCGGTGTGATCCTTATTGTCGGTGCAGCGGTCTTTTTTGTTGAGCAAGGCAGCAACAACCCGACGTCGGTCGCATTAGCCCCGTTACCTTCGGACGGTACCGTAGTGACATTTCCTGCCAGCCTTTTCGAAGATGGGCGAGCACATCATTTTGAGTATGTGGACGGGAATTTAATTGTACGGTATTTCATTCTCAAAAGTTCAGATGGAATCATCCGGGCCGCATTTGATGCCTGCGATGTCTGCTGGCCCGCAGGCAAGGGGTATTATCAAGAGGATGACTATATGGTTTGCCGAAATTGTGGACGTAAATTTGCTTCGATTTTGATCAACGAGGTCAAAGGCGGCTGTAATCCAGCACCGTTAAACAGAACCATCGAAGACGGAAAGTTGATTATCCAAATAAAGGATATCTTGGATGGTAAACAATATTTCAACTTTTCCTGAAAGGCCTAAGCATGACACTCAAAACCATATCCATAAGAAATCTTTTGCGCCGCAAAGGCAAGGCGGGTTTCGTACTTGCCGGCCTGGTTGTCGGCGTATCCACGGTGGTGGGGATTTTTAGTTTTGTTGAAGCCATGACCAGCGATATCAACCATAAGCTCGAACAATATGGTGCCAATATTCTGATTGTCCCCAAAACCGAAAATCTTGCGCTATCCTACGGAGGGCTGACTCTCGGAGGCGTTTCCTTTGAGATGCAAGAAATTCAGGAACAAGAATTGACACGCGTGAGGACCATAAAAAATTCACGGAATATCGCAGCATTGGGTCCGTTGGTTCTTGGGGTGGTCAATGTCGGTACCCATAAAGTCCTCATGGCCGGTGTGGATTTTAAGGCCGCCCAAATATTGAAGCCTTGGTGGCATCTGAAAGGTACCGCACCCCAAGAAAACGGGGTTATACTGGGTTCGGAATCCGCACGGATACTCAATTTAGGAATTGGGGATCGCATCGCCATAAGAAATAAAAAGTTGGTGGTTTCCGGTGTGCTCCAGTCCACAGGCTCCCAGGACGATCAACTGATATTTACCCGCTTGGTGACGGCCCAATCGATTTTCAATAAAAACGGGCGGATTTCCATGGCCGAAGTGGCTGCGCTTTGTAAAGATTGCCCCATCGATGCTATGGTAAAACAGATCTCCGATGTATTGCCCGGTGCCAAAGTGATGGCCATTCAGCAGGTGGTCAAGAGCCGTATGGAGACCTTGGCTCAGTTTAAAAAATTTTCCTTCGGAATTTCCGGAGTTATCCTTTTGATTGGCAGCCTTGTTGTGCTGGTGACGATGATGGGGAGCGTGAGGGAGCGCACCGACGAGATCGGTATTTTTCGAGCCATCGGCTTCCGCAAACGCCACATTATGGGCATTGTCTTCATGGAGGCTTCAATAATTTCAGGTTTGGCTGGAATCATCGGTTATTTTACGGGTTTTGGGGTGGCGAAAGCAGCCCTAAAAGTTTTTAGCGAAAATCATTCCGGCAATGTACCCTTTAGCTTCGAACTGGCCGTCGGCGCTATTGTTACTGCTCTGATTGTAGGTTTGATATCAAGTGCATATCCGGCGTTTATGGCTTCCAGGCTTGATCCGAACGAGGCATTGAGGTCGTTATAGAACATATAAGAAAAACGAGCATTTTTTAGTGAGGTAATAGATGAGCTACATAGTTGCTGATAACCTGGTAAAAAAATATGGCGAAGGTGAAACAGCTGTTTCAGTGGTAGACGGCATTAGTTTTAAAATAAAGGAAGGCGAGTTTGTTGGGATAATGGGTGAATCCGGTGCCGGAAAATCGACGATTCTCGGAATGCTGGGTGCCATGAACGCGCCTACGTCCGGAAGTTTACGGGTTGCTGATATTGACATATACAGCTTGGGTCAGGAGCAAAGGGCGGATTTTCGCAGAGAATTTCTAGGGTTTGTATTCCAGAGCTTTCATCTTGTGTCCTACCTGACTGTCATCGAGAATATTATGCTGCCGCTGGCAATTATAAAGGCCGGGAAAAAGAAAAAGCGAGAGATGGCCGAAGAAGCGATGAATCAGGTGGGGCTATCGGGGAAAGCCCATCGCCTTCCGAGTCAGATTTCAGGCGGAGAAAAAGAACGCGTGGCCATCGCACGGTCTATCGTCAATGAACCGCCGGTTTTATTGGCCGATGAACCCACCGGCAATTTAGACACCAAAACCTCGCATGACATCATGGAATTACTCCATCGCCTCAACGACGAAGGGATGACCATCGTTATGGTGACCCACAGCCCGGATTGCGCAGGTTATGCCCAGAGGATTATAAAGGTTTCCGACGGCAAGCTGGTGGGGTATTATTCTAAAAAATACGCCAATGCTTAGAAGCCATTTGGGAACGTCCCATTCGTATGAAGTCCATCCCCATTATGTCATTTCAGCAACAGAATAATTTTTTGATGGCGGTTGACACTCAGAAATGACTTGACACTAAATACCACAAAGTAATACTAATAATCGTCACAATGGGTCGTTGTTTAAGGTTTTTGCCCTAATTTTTACAGCAGTCCGGCGGGGATTTAATATGGACAGTAAAGAATTTAGGTATTTAAGAAAGAGACTGGGGAAAACTCAGCGTCAGATGGGCCAGCTGCTCGGCGTATCCCTTAAGGCTGTACACAGCTACGAACAGGGATGGCGCTCTGTGCCGT
>JAQBBE010000240.1:0-14749 GCA_032126435.1 Desulfobacterales bacterium
ACACCGATGCCGGCAAGGCCGGCACCGGATATCATGAGAACGGCAAGGGCCGATATTTTAGGATGTGAACATTCAAAGGGTTTGAAATCATTCCATCCCCCCCGGACCCAGGACACATTTTGAATCAATTCTTGGACACCCAGAACCGCCGGCAGTACGGTGGAATAGGAGATGGTCGCATAACAGAAGTACGCCCAGGAACTGTAATGAACACCGGTGTAGCTCCAGTTCTGAACGAACCGGTTCAGGTATTCAAAAAACCACCAAAATCCAGCGCTTACAGGGAAAAGCAGAAGAAAAAATCCGGTGCGATGGCGCATCATACAGCGGCCGGTTTGTCTATGGCAAAGTGCATTGATCACCAGGATAAATGAAAGCCACAGCGGCGTGAAGGTATGCGGCTGAAATCGGGCAAACCAGGGGAAGCGGGTCCATGCCAATGTCCATGCGACGGTGCCGGTGATAACACCCAGCCATCCCCACCAGGGGAAAGGCCGTGTCGGCGACAATTCAATTTTAATCTGCCTTTTGGATTTTGCAGCGTTTAAAATGAGCGGAATTGTTACAACACCTAAGAAAAGTGTGTAAAGGGCAAACGCAACCCATGAAAACGGTGCATGGCGAACATACGGGCTTTCGGGGGGAAATTCCAGATATCTTGCCATTGGATGGCCGGCCAGAAAAACCCCTGACATGGGCAGACCCAGCAGCATGGCCGTCAAAATAAAAAACTTGAACGATAATCTTCTCATGTTGCACAAACTATCTTTTTGACGGCGGTAATATCTTCACCACAGTTCTGTGCATTTTTTTCCCGTCTTTCAGTGAGTAGGTCTTCCGGATTTTCTTGAGACGGCCTTCAGCGAACATTTTGACACATTCCGGGTAAAGTTCCCATTCCAGCTTTAGGCCTTTTTCCCGGACCGACGATAGGGTGTCATCCTCAGAAATTTCATAGGCCTTTTGACCGATAATCGGACCTGAATCCTCGCCGTAATCGACAAAATGTACCGTGCATCCGCCAATCTTACATCCATAGCGGAACGTATCCCCATAACCGTCAATACCGGGAAACGCCGGAAGCAGGGCAGGATGGATATTCATTATTCGTGGGTGGTCCGGTATTGTATTGACCCTGTCGATAAAATACGGCGTCAAATTCCGCATGAACCCCGCCAGCACCAGAAGGTCAAACGGATACGGGTTCATCCGGTCAAGGAGCTTTGCCTCGGCAGCAGCCCGCGTAATGAAAAAGGCTTTTACCGTTTCCGCATCGGCATCGGCCGGGAAAAGGCTCTGTTTTGAAAGCACGGCATCGAGATCAAAACCATCCGGAGACTTTACCGTCTCCGGGGTTTTTTTAAAACGTCGAATGATGGCGCTATAATTCACAACAAAGGTCGGAATTTTAAGTCGACGCCCCCTTTCGAGGCCGGCGGCATCGGGATTGTCCGACCCGATGAATACGATGCTGCCGCTGATATCCCCCGATTCACACGCATCCATAATGGCCTGCAGGTTGGAACCGCTTCCCGATACCAGTGCTCCGATACGAATGGGTTGATTCATGTGTTGAACACTCGTGTTGGTAAATGTTCAGTAGTATGAAGAAACGGACACCTGTTCGATAACGATTTCATATCTTCTCGTGGGATTACAACACTTTTACCATCAATGGAATGGCAACAAAGGTGCCCAAAGAACTGCCGATATTTGTAAAAACCACCACCAGAAGAATTCGCGTAATCTTATTTCTCCAGAAACCCTTTATGGAGAGTATGTCCTCCGGCAAATTCTCAAAATCCCTGACTTTCGGTTTCCGTGTATAGGCCTCCACAAGCCCTGAAACCCAGCCGGCCGCAATCATGGGATTCAACGATGTCAATGGAGCGGCCAGAACTGAAGATAGAATCGTAAACGGATGCGCAAAAGCGACAAGGGCGCCAAGACCTGCCAGAATACCGTTTGCCATTACCCACCAGGTGATCATTTCAGCCCCTGCATGGGTCCCGCCATGATAAAAACCGAAAACAAATATGACAAATATGGCGAAAGGTATCAGCCATTTCAAGATGCCCGATGTTTTCCCCTTGGGAGGGATTTGTTCTAAACGCGCCATGTCTATTTCGGTGTCCCAGTACTTTTTAATACCCGGCACATGGCCGGCACCGACAACCGCAACGATCTTTTTGCCGGCTGCCGTCCGGATTTTATGGGTCAGGTACTGGTCCCTTTCATCGATGAGGATATCTTTGAGTACCGGAAGTGATTTCCCAACATCTGCAAGCAGGGTTTCAAGCACATCCTCCTGTTTCATCTTTTCAATGTCTTCTTCGCTGATTTCGTCGATTTCACCCATGGATAGGACCAGTTGAAACAAAAGTTTAATTTTATCCCACAATCCCATGACCCGCCAGGTTTTTGTAAGGGTAATACGGATGTTCCTGTCGGCAAGATGTATTCCGGCGCCGATGGCTTCACCGCTTTCAATGGCTTTTATCATTTCCGCTCCGGGTTTAATGTCAAATTTATCGGCGATCCGTTTTTGAAAAGACGCCAGAAGAAGATTTGAGAGAAGCAGAAAAGATTTTTTCTCTTTGATGACCTTAATGATATCCGTGTCCAGCCATTTATCTTTTTGACGAATCGACTGGTACCTGGCTTCGCACAGTTCAACGCAGACAGTGTCCGGTCTTTCGGCTTCGATGACATCCGCCACCAGCTGTTCACTGTCTTTGGATACGTGCGCTGTGCCCAAAAGTATAATCGCTTTGTCTTCAAAAAAGAGGCGATATATGTTATTGGTTTCATTTTTCATAAGAATTCGATAAGCATTTCGGTAAATTTCAAAATTGATGAACTCGTAAAAAGTCTGATTTTGCTCGCTCCGCAAGCAATCTTGGGATTCATGACTCGCCTGGCTAAATTGCAAGAACTCGGGCTAACGCCCTCAAACAGCTTGCAATTTTTAACGCCAGACGCGTCATGAATCTTTCTCCAAAATTGCTCGATGTCGCTCACAAAAGACTTTTTACGAAACCATCAAAATTTAAGTCGCAAAAAAAGATGTATTAATTTTGTTTTAAGAAACAACAATCCAAACAATTTATCCAATGATTATATAAAAACCCGATTTTATCAACCCTGAACCAAAATGCATCAGAAAAATATCAAAATTATACTGGAAAATTTGTATCGCCGATATAATAAACGCATATATGTACATCCCGATCCGCTGGAATTTCTATATTCATATCAGGATATCAAGAATCGTGAAGTCGTAGGATTGATAGCATCTTCTCTTGCATACGGCAAGGTGAAACAAATTCTCAAAAGTGTCTCATCGGTGCTGGATATTATGAAACCGTCGCCGTACCGATTTTTAATGAATTCTAATTATACCTCCCTGTGCAATGCATTTGAGGATTTTACCCATAGATTCGCCAGCGGAGCCCAGCTATCGGCGTTGCTCTGGGGTGCGAAGAACGCCATTGCCCAATTTGGTTCCCTCAACGCGTGTTTTATTGATAACCTGTCCCCCGATGACAAGACCTTAATCCCCGCCATGACTTTTTTTGCAAAAACGCTGACCGCAGGAAAATATAAACCGGGCCATCTTGTTGCTTTGCCTGAAAAGGGGAGCGCATGCAAAAGAATGAACCTCTTTTTACGGTGGATGGTTCGAAAAGACAGCGTCGATCCCGGAGGGTGGGCGGATGTGCCGTTGTCAAAACTGATCGTTCCGCTGGATACCCATATGCATAACATAAGTCTTAAATTGGGTTTCACCTCAAAAAAACAGGCGAGCATGCAGACTGCCCTTGAAATAACCAACAGCTTTAAAAAGCTTGTACCCGATGATCCCGTAAAGTATGACTTTTCATTGACCCGGTTCGGGATCCGGGAGGATATGGATATGGATAGTCTTTTATCTCAATTGAGCATATGAAAATTTAGAGGTTTGACAAAAACTTGCTGATATTTTATAAATGTTCACCATGCCAGAATCTAACCTGTCAAAAATACTATCCAACAGGAAAAACCTGAAACGGATTCTTGAAAATCTCAACGTCGGTATTATCGCCCATGACTTGAATCGACAAATCTTTTATTTCAATGAACAGGCCGAAAAAATAACCGGATACGACCGGGAAGAAGTTCTTGGAAAAGATTGTCATGAAGTTTTTGGAGCTCCGCTGTGCGGTGAGCAGTGTTCTTTCTGCGGCAACAAAGATGTTTTTAATGAAAAAACCGAATATACAATCAATATTACAACGAAAAACAGTGAGCCCCGACGCGTCAAAATGTCCGTTACCACAATGAAAGATGAAAACAATCAAAACTTCGGGGTGCTGGCCGCATTAACCGATATGACCGATTTTTTAAACCTTTCGATTCGAGTTCGTAAAATTACCAGTTTTTCAGGTATTCTCGGCAAGGACAGCAAAATGCTGACGGTTTTCCAGCAGATCCGGGATGTTGCCGGGTACAATTACCCGGTGCACATTTCCGGAGAAACCGGGACCGGCAAAGAACTGGTGGCCAACGCCATCCACAATGAAAGTTCCAGAAGCGGCGCTCCTTTTGTCCCGATTAACTGTGGAGCGCTCCCGGAAAGTCTCATTGAGAGTGAGCTGTTCGGTCATGTTAAAGGGGCGTTTTCAGGGGCCGTCCGCAATAAAAAAGGACGTTTTGAACTGGCTGACAGGGGCACTATTTTCCTCGACGAGATCGCCGACCTTTCCAAACCGATGCAGGTAAAACTCTTGCGATTTTTACAGGATGGCACATTTGAAAAGGTCGGCGGAGAAAAAACGACTTCCGTTAACGTACGGGTTGTGAGTGCCACCAACAAGAATCTCAAGAAGGAGGTTCAGCAGAACAATTTCCGTAAAGACCTTTTTTACAGGCTTAACGTCATTCCGATACATCTTCCAACGCTTCGTGAACGGAGAAACGACATTCCGCTTCTTATCGAACATTTCTTGAACGAAGCCGAGGAGATGCATGACAGTAAACCGCCAAAAGTCTCCAAGGAAGCCCTTTCAATAATGATGGGCTATCACTGGCCGGGCAATGTTCGGGAATTGCAGAATGTCATCCAATTTGCCATTGTAAATTGCAGCGGCGATACTATCTTGCCCAAAAATCTTCCCATGGAACTCAAGGATGAGAGCATCCTCCGTTCCTCCCGCGGGGCTTCGAGGAAACTGGATATTGAAATCGTAAAATCGGCTTTGGAAAAAACCGGCGGTAACAAAGCAAAAGCTTCACGGTTGCTCGGCGTGGGTCGGGCCACCCTATACCGGTTTTTAAGTGATCATCCCGAAACCATGCCCGACGGGCGATGAAAAAAGGGCTCCGAAAGGGAGCCCTTTTTGATCAAAATATCTTACCTGAATCTTCCTGGGTTAGGCGTGCTGATAAGCCGCCTCCATTTCACGACGATCCGCCATATCCATCAGGACTCTTTCCCTGGCCTTATCGATCCCGAGCTGTTTCCTCTTTTTGTCGATATGGGCAATCATCATCCTTGCTATCTCATACGGATCCGGAGAGAATCCCCATTTCCCCAAGCCCTGTTCCTCAAGTCCTTCGAACAGAAGCTTGTGAAACTTGGTCTCTTCAACGACGGGGAAGGTGACACCGAAAACAGTGTATACGCCTGAGGCGACGAAATACTGTCCGATACATATGGCTTTTTCACTCATATATTCGGGTGCAGCACCGGCTACCGGCAAATCAGCGATACTGTCCCCCAAACCGCCTTGCTTTACCATGGCAGAAGCTGCAATGAGAATTCGGCTGTTGTCGACGCATGCACCGATGCCAAGGACCGGCGGCATGCCAACGGTCTCGCACACTTCCTGTAATCCGGGCCCGGCAAGAATAGCGGCTTCCGGAGTGGTCAACCCGGCTTTGGTCAGGGCAATCTGGGAACAGCCGGTTTGGAGAACCAGCACGTCATTTTTGATCAACTCTTTGACCAACTCCACATGAACCCAGTCCTGTCTTACCCTGGGATTGGTACACCCCACCACACCGGCCACCCCTCGGATCCTGCCGTTAATGATATTTTCATTCAACGGCGCATAAGATGCTCGGAAGGATCCGCCAAGCATGTAATTGATGTACTCATGGGAAAACCCATGGACGCCTTTGTTTACGATTTTCGGAATTTCTATTTTCGCGGTTCTGTTCTTAAAACGGGAAATAGCCTTTATGACGATCTCATCGGTGCTGGCACTCGGATGGTGCTCATTGAATTCGATGTGCTGTGCCCCCTCGATACGGCATCGCGGGTTGGTGGTTATGAGCGGTGTTCCGTAACACTCAGCAACCTTGGCCAGACCCTGTTTGATACACTGTACATCCACGGTCATTGCGTCAACGGCCCCAGTAACCAGAACAGCTTCCGTCGACATAAAATTCCCTGCATGGGGTATCCCGTGACGTACGAACATTTCCAGCCCCGAACAGCACATCCCGACGAGATTGATTCCCGATGCGCCGGCATCTTTGGCTGCTTCGATAAGCGTCGGTTCATTGACCGACACCAGCATCGATTCAAACAGATTCGGTTCATGCCCGTGAACGATGATGTTTACCTGGTCTTCCTTGAGAACGCCCATATTCACTTCAACACTGACCGGAGACGGCGTTCCGAAAAGAATATCGGATATTTCCGTCGCCACCATCGACCCTCCCCAGCCGTCGGCAAGGGCGGTGCGACTGCACTGTTTGGTGATGTTTTCATAATGCTGGTCCACTCCCATATGGCTTCGATGCATCAATTCCATAATCTCACGCATCGCTCCCCTGGGAACAATACCGAGTTTTCGCCAGGTTTCCAGTGTTTTTTCAGGGACCCGTTTGGCAAAGGGAATTTCCCCTTCCACCTGGGTATAGGTTCGCTCCAATTCCTCATAAAGATCCATGGCGATATCCTTGATTTCACGGCCATCCACTTCAATCCCGATGGAAGCCGCCACCTCTTCAAGCTTAATCGGATCTTTAATTTTATAATCTGTGATATTGCCCTTTATCACTTCCCGGAAAAGATCGAGCATGCTCATCCCGTGATCCGTATGCGCGGCACTGCCGGCAGCGACCATCCGAGCGAAATTACGCGCCATAATTGTATCGATGGTCGCACCACACACACCGACTTTACCATACGGATCTTTGGCGTTCAGCCTGCAGGGGCCCATGGCGCAATGTTTGCAGCATGCAGAATCTTTACCGATGGGACACGCTTTCATGCTGGCAGCCCTGTCAAATGCGGTTTCCACACCGTCTTTTCTGGCTTTCTCCAGCATCTGCCTCGTGGCGTCACAGATTGTAACGTCTCTGATGTCAATTTCTTTCTTTTTGGATAAAACTTTCTGTTTTTCCATTCTACCTCCTTCGTGGAAATATTTGTTGTTGCAATTTGACAATCAAATCATTGATGATAATGATTACTAATAAGAATATATACCACAACGTAGTTTGTCAAGATCCGGTGAATGAATTCGGTCGAGGAGAGCAGAATGACTGAAAACAAAGAAAAACCCAACCGCCTTATTCATGAGAAAAGTCCATATCTTCTCCAGCATGCCTACAATCCGGTTGACTGGTATCCATGGGGCGAAGCAGCGCTGGAAAAAGCCCGCCAGGAGGACAAACCGATTCTTCTATCCATCGGTTATTCCACCTGTCACTGGTGTCATGTTATGGAATCGGAATCGTTCATAAATTCGGACATCGCTGAATTGATGAACGCTCACTTTATCTGTATCAAAGTGGACCGGGAAGAGCGGCCGGATCTCGACAAAATATACATGACCGCGGTCTCGGCAATTACCGGTTCAGGCGGATGGCCGTTGAATGTATTTTTGACACCGGATCTAAAGCCGTTTTACGGTGGCACTTATTTTCCGCCTGAACCCAGACAGGGGTCTTTTGCGTGGCCTGATCTTTTAAGGCTGATTGCCGTTGGATGGAAAGATCCTGACCAGCGGGAAAAGTTTCAATCTTTCAGCCAGAAACTTTATGAGGGGATTACAAAGGCATTGTCATGGACGTCCAGCGATGCATCCATCGATTCAAACTTGCTCCACACTGCACTGGATCGATTTTCCTCAAGGTTCGATAAAAGCCTTGGCGGTTTCAGTCCTGCGCCAAAGTTTCCGTCTCCGTCAATTCAGAGCTTTCTATTTGCTTACGATTTTTATCATAGAACCGGTGTCGAAAAAAATAAAAAAATAACTCCGGCCCGTGCAATGGGTGATTTCACACTTCGTGCTATGGCAAATGGTGGGATTTATGATCAATTGGGCGGGGGATTTCATCGCTATTCCACTGACGCCAAATGGCATGTTCCCCATTTTGAAAAGATGCTGTATGACAACGCCCAGCTGCTAAAAAACTATCTGGATGGTTATCTAATTACCCGAGACAGGTATTTTGGAAAGATTGCCGGGGAAACGGCGGATTATGTCCTACGGGATATGACCCATCCTGACGGCGGATTTTATTCGGCAGAAGATGCAGACAGTCTTCCTGCAGAGACACGCTCAAATAAGGGGCATGAAAAGAAAGTTGAAGGCGCATTCTATGTGTGGACGAAAAAGGAGATCCATGCGCTGTTAGGCACTGGTGCAGGAGAGATCTTTTCATTTTGCTACGGCGTTAAAGCGGAGGGGAATGCCGAAAATGATCCTTTTGATGAATTTAAAGGGAAAAACATTCTGTTTGTTGCCCATTCCATTGACAAAGTCGCTGATCATTTTAACCTGTCAAACGAAGACATCGAAACATCGTTAACACAATCAAAAAGAAAACTGTTTGCGGCACGTGCAAAAAGACCCCGGCCGCATCTCGACGATAAAATTCTGACCTCGTGGAACGGTCTGATGATATCCTCCCTTTCAAGAGCCTACCAGGTTTTGGGTGAAGGTAGATATCTGGAGGTCGCCGAAAAGGCAGCGGAGTTTATCAGAAAAAACCTTTATGATGCTAAAACTCGACAACTTTTCAGAAGGTGGCGCAACGGCGAAAGAAAAATCGCCGGTATGGCCGATGACTACGCTTTTTTAACTCAGGGCCTTATCGATCTTTATGAAGCCGGCTTTGATCCAGACTGGCTCGAATGGGCACTTGAACTCATGGACGCGCAGATAGAACTGTTTTATGACACGGAAAATGGGGGCTTTTTCATGACCCGCAAAGGACATGATGAAAAAATCGATTTGCGTATCAAAGAGGATGTGGACAGTGTGATTCCTTCGGCTGCTTCGGTGGCTGCGCTAAATCTATTGCGTCTCGCACGATTTGGCGATTCCAGAGGGTATTCCACCGTGGCCGAAGGTACAATAAAGAGCGTTTCGGAAAGAATCGGTTCACATCCGGATTCAGCGCCCGAGCTTCTGGTTGCCCTGATCACATCACGGGTCAAACCGATTGAAGTGGTCATCGCCGGAGACCCCAGCAAAGAAGATACGCGTGCAATGCTGACCGCCGTAAATTCTCTTTTCATTCCCGGCAAAATGGTTGTCCTGGTGGACAATGACGTGAGCCGGAAACGACTGGCCCGACATCTCCCATTTATCGCATCTGTCAAGAGAATAGATAACACCGCGACAGCTTATGTCTGCACGGACAACACCTGCAAGCCACCGGTTACAGACCCGGAGGCAGTCAAAAATCTGTTGAATCGAGCAGGACGCAGTAAACCCTAGCGTCGTTTAAAAAACAGGCCGAACTCTTTTAAAATACAACTTTTTTGTCATAACCTAGAAACTTTGAAGAGAGTGTTGTAAAATTCCGCTGAATATGAGATAAAAGAGTGCCAAAAATGCTGAAGTGATCTAACACTCTAACCCGATGGCACTTATGCCAGAAAAAGGATGTTCATATGTCTGATGATAAGATTAAAGTTTATTCCCTGAGCACCTGCAGTCATTGCAAATCGACTAAAAAACTGCTTGCAGACTGTACGGTTCGGTATGATTTTGTCGATGTCGATCTCCTGGAAGGAAAAGAGCGTCAAGCCATTCTGGAAGACGTTAAAAAATTCAACCCGAAATGCTCTTTTCCCACCATTATCATTGGTGGCACCGTCATCGTCGGATTCAAGGAAAAAGAAATAAGGGAGGCACTGGGTCTGTAATGGACATCGAAAAACTTTACAACATGCTTAAAAAAACCCAGGAAGCCAAGGGCTACTACTTTAACGAGGATCGACACCGAGTGTTCGAACTGTTGGGAGCCCTGACAAGCAATAAAGAACGTTATGGTTATATGGCATGTCCCTGCAGGCTGGCTTCCGGAGATAAAGAAAACGACAGGGATATTATCTGCCCGTGTGTGTACCGGGAGCCGGATGTTGAAGCGTACGGCAGCTGTTACTGCAATCTGTATGTTTCAAAAGAATGGAACCAGGGGAAAATCCCCCATGAATATGTCCCCGAACGCCGGCCTGCTGAAAAAATGTTTCTATAGTTAGGGCCCATTCAGAAAGGGTCTTTTTGCCCATCCCGGTGTCAGGCTCAAAATTTAATCCCCGGAATATCAACCGAATTTGTCGTAGGCGATCATTTCCGGGTCCACCCCGAGATTGTCCAGCATATCTTCAATGGCATCAATCATTAGGGGCGGGCCGCACAGATAATATTCAATTTCGGTGGGGTCTTCATGTGTGACAAGGTAATTGTCATGCAGACACTGGTGGATATATCCGGTCATACCTTCCCAATCATCCTCTTCTTTGGGCTGGGATAATGCCACGTGAAATGAGAAATTCTCATATTTCTTTTCCAAGTCCCTGAATTCTTTTTCAAAAAACAGCTCCAGCCTTGATCGGGCTCCGTACCAAAACGTAATTTTCCGTTTTGTTTTCAATGTGTTGAGTTGGTGAAAAATATGAGACCTTAGCGGCGCCATTCCGGCGCCACCGCCGACGAAACACATTTCCCTTTCGGTTTCCTGAGTAAAAAAATCTCCATAAGGACCGCTTAATGTCACCCGGTCGCCCGGTTTCAAATTGAAAATATAAGATGATCCTATGCCGGGGGGTGCTTCTATAACCCTAGGTGGCGGGGTGGCGATCCGGATCGTAAATTCCAAGATGTCTTTTTCACTGGGAGGATTTGCCACGGAATAGGCCCTGAAAATCGGCTCTTCTGTCTTTGACTGCAACCCCCAGAGGTTGAAGGCATCCCAGTCGGGCCTGAACCGTTCGGCCACCCGGGCCCTGAATTCTGAAAACGAAAACCCATATTCCGGAATATCAATCTGTACATAGGCCCCGGCCCTGAATTCAAGTGCTTCGCCGGGATCGAGTTTCAGTACCAGTTCCTTGATAAATGTCGCAACATTGTCGTTTGAAACCACGGTTGCACCGTATTTTTTGACATTGAAGATTTCTTCCGGCAACCGAATCTTCATATTTTCTTTGACTTTGAGCTGACAGGATAGACGAACATTTTCCTTTATTTCCCGTCGGGTCAGATGGGCAAGCTCGGTGGGCAGAATGCCTCTTCCACCCGCTTCTACCACGCACTTGCATGTCCCGCATGAACCTCCGCCGCCACAGGCCGATGGAATATAAATCTCATTGGCGGCAAGCGCAGATAAAAGTGTGATGCCACCGGGCACCTTTAAGCTTTTTTCCTCGTCATCATTGATAACAATATCACAGGCGTCCTTTTTAACGACTTTGGCCTCCACCAACAAAAGGAGCCCCACAAGGATGAAGATGATTGCGGAAAAAACTGTCAGGCTAACGAGGTAAATCAACGATAATTCCTTAATAGTCCGCCGTATTTAACTGGCATTAATAATTCTATTATCCTTTAACCATAACCCTTTACCACGTTAAAGGGTAATTCCTGAAAACAACATAAATGCCATGGCCATAAGGCCGGTGATAATCATACTGATTCCAAAATTTTCAAGCCCCTTGGGAACATTGGCATATCTGAGTTTTTTTCGAATTCCCGCCATGGTCACAATGGCGAGCATCCATCCAAAACCTGAACTTGCGCCGTACACAACAGATTCTATAAAATTATAATTCCGCTCCACCATGAACAAAGATGCTCCTAAAATGGCACAATTTACAGCAATCAAAGGAAGAAAGACGCCCAGCGCCATGTATAAAGGGGGTAAATACCGGTCGATAATCATCTCCAGCGCCTGAACAATGCCTGCAATAACGGCGATAAAGATAATAAATTTAAAAAAGCTAAGATCAATTCCCGGAAAACCCGCCCAGGCAAGGGCACCGGGCGCCAGCAGATAGTGATAAACGAGCCAGTTTACCGGTGTTGTAATGGAAAGCACAAACGTCACCGCCAAACCGAGTCCTATGGCGGTTTCCATTTTTCTGGAAATCGCAAGAAAAGAACACATCCCCAGAAAATACGCCAAAAGGATATTGCCGATAAAAACGGAATTTAAAAATATGCTGATTAGGTTTTCCATATTTTACGTTTTGGAATCTCTATAAATTCTTGAAATTAATTGAATCTTGAAGTTTAATCCATGACGGAATCTCCATGGAATGTTGGAATATTGGGTAAAAAAACAGAATTTATCATATTTGTTAATTCCCAAAGAATCTATATGAATTGTAGATATCCCCTTTTCCTTAAAACCCATCACTCCATGAATCCATTATTCCAATGGCGAGTGATGCGAAGCTAAGTTTTTTCTTTTGAAACCGTCTTTTGAAGCCACACGATCAGGCCGATGGTGATAAACGCGCCTGGCGCCAGAACCATAAGCCCCATATTTTCGTATCCTGCGGCATAAAACGCATCGGGTATCACCTGAAATCCAAAAAGTTTTCCTGCACCCAAAAACTCCCGAAGCACAGCCACCGTGATCAGAATCTGACTGTAACCCAGACCGTTACCGATTCCATCGAGCAGGGATAAAAACGGGGGATTCCCCAGGGCATATGTTTCGGCCCTTCCCAGGATAATGCAATTCGTGATAATAAGCCCCACGAAAATGGAGAGTTGCTTGCTGATATCGTAAAGAAATGCTTGAAGTACCTGATCCGCAAAAATCACCAATGTTGCGATAACGGTGAGTTCAACGATAATACGAATATTTCTGGGGATAAACTTTCGCATCAAAGAGATCAACAGATTCGAAAAAGCCAGAACAAAGGTCAGGGCCAGGCTCATGACAATGGCGGTCTTTAGTTGAACGGTGACCGCCAGAGCAGAACATATCCCCAGGATTTGTCCGGAAATCGGATTGCTTTCCCAGATGGGCTTAAAGAATACGTTAAAGGCTTTGGTTTTTGTTATCTTCATTTGATTTCATTTTTTCTGAATCTTTCAGAAAAAGGTTCATATTCCGTCAGTGTCTGCTTTAACCCGGCAGATAAAAATTTTCCGGTCATGGAAGCGCCGCTGATGCCGTCGACGAAATTTTTCCGACGGCTTTCAGGTATCCGCTCTTTTACCGATCCTTTGGCAATGGCAATGGAAACAAAATTACCCTGGTCATCCAGGATTTTTTTCCCTTCGAAATTCTTCTGGAACCATTTTTTCTCAATCTCTCCGCCGAGACCGGGGGTTTCCTGATGACTGTAAACGGTAAATCCTGAAATGGTGGCCCCATCATTTTTTATCGCCATATATCCTGAGATTTTTCCCCACAGCCCTCGAGAATGAACAGGGATGATATATGCTTGTATTTTCCCCTGTTGAGAAAAAAGATAAACCGGAAGATCATTTTTACCCTTTCTTTGTTCCGGAACAATGTTACCGTCAACATTAATCCATATCTGTCTGATGTTCTCGGAATAGAGTTGTCCAACGGTCTCTTGTGAAACAGCGTCTTCGCCATTCAGCAGGCCAACGGATTTCAATATTTTTTTATGCTTGTCGAGTTCAATATTCTTAAGCTGATATTCCTTCAAACCGGTGGATGCCAGGGTCAGCAAACTGCCGCAAACCAGGCTCAACACTGCTGCAAATAAAATGGATTTGATATAATTAGACATTCGGCACCCTTTTTTTCAGCCTGAAATGAATTTCAAAATGATCCAGCAGCGGAGAGAAGAGATTCATAAAAAGAATGGCCAGCATAATCCCTTCCGGGAATGCCGGATTGAAAATGCGTATCAATACCGTCAGAACACCGATTGCGAAACCGTATATCCATTTTGAGACGTTCATTCCAGGGGCTGAAACCGGATCGGTGGCCATGTAGGTAATTCCAAAGGCAAATCCACCCATTACCAGATGATAAAACGGCGGCAGCGACAGCATGGGAACCGTTGAATTTCCGGATACAAGGCTCACGATGTATCCCGGATATGCGGCGACCAGTACCCCAAGAATACCGCCGATCATGATTCTGTAGCTGGCGATGCCCGTAAAAACCAGCACGAGAGCGCCCAATAGGCACATGAACGTCGATGTCCCGCCGATGCTTCCCGGATACAAGCCGTAAAAGAGTTTGGGCAGTGTAAACCCGGCTTTTGACAGCAAAGATTCTATAAATACAGAGGACCCTTGAACTGCGGAAACCACAAGCGGCGTGGCCCCGCTGAATGTATCCACACCCTGGGAATTGACACCGCTAACCACCGTCCATACGGTACCTCCGGTCATTTTCATGGGATAGGCAAAAAATAAAAACGCCCTTCCGGTCAATGCGGGGTTTAAAAAGTTTCTTCCCGTGCCGCCAAAGATCTCTTTACCAAAGATCACACCAAATGAGATGCCCAGGGCAACCTGCCAGA
>JAQBBE010000241.1:0-3058 GCA_032126435.1 Desulfobacterales bacterium
CGTCATTATTTTGAAACCCAGCTCTTTAAAAAGTCTGACAGCTTCCAATGCCGCACTTTTGTCTCGATCCGCAATGGTAAACAGTACGGATCCTTCTAAGGGCAGTGGTATCTGGATAGCTTCCTGGGCTTTAAAATATGAGCGGCCATAGGAATGGGAAAGGCCTAAAACTTCGCCGGTAGATCTCATTTCCGGTCCCAGAATCGGATCAACCTCAGGAAACATGTTGAAGGGAAAAACCGCCTCTTTAATGCCGTAATGGGGTATGGGCCGATGCTTCAGTTCAAGATCCGCGATGCGCTTGCCAAGCATGACCTGCATGGCAATTCTGGCCATGGATATGTTACACACCTTGGATACTAAAGGTACGGTTCGTGATGCTCGGGGGTTGGCTTCAAGCACATACACCGTATTTTCGAATATCGCGTACTGCATATTCATCAGCCCGATAACGTTCAGCTCGATTGCAATCTTGCGTGTATATTCTCTAATCGTTTCGATGTGCTTCGGCGCTATGCTTACCGGCGGAATAACGCATGCCGAATCACCGGAATGTATTCCAGCCAGTTCAATATGTTCCATTACGGCCGGCACGAACGCATCCGTACCGTCGGATATCGCATCGGCTTCAGCCTCAATGGCATTATCCAGAAATCTATCGATAAGAATCGGCCTTTGGGGAGAGATTTCAACCGCTGCCTCAAGATAGAATCTAAGGGATTTTTCATCCTGCACCACTTCCATACCGCGGCCCCCCAAAACATATGAAGGCCTGACCATTAAAGGATATCCTATCTTGTCGGCGATTTTCTGAGCTTCATCCATGGTACTGGCCATACCCGACTCCGGTTGGGGGATGCCCAGCTTCCGCATAATGAGCCGGAAGCGATCCCGATCTTCGGCCAGATCAATGGTTTCAGGAGATGTGCCCATGATCTTTACGCCCATCTTCTCCAGTTCCGTTGCAATATTCAGGGGCGTTTGCCCCCCAAATTGGACAACGACGCCTTCGGGTTTCTCCTTTTCATAGATGCTCAAAACATCTTCAACGGTAAGCGGCTCAAAATAGAGTTTATCCGATGTGTCGTAATCCGTAGATACAGTTTCAGGGTTGCAGTTCACCATAATCGATTCATAACCTGCCTCGCGGATGGCCAGTGCAGCATGCACGCAACAGTAATCAAACTCAATGCCCTGTCCAATACGGTTGGGTCCGCCACCCAGAACCATTATCTTTTTACGGTCACTGACCGGAACCTTGTCCGACGCATTGTAGGTGGAGTAGTAATAGGCTGCGTTTTCAACACCGCTTACCGGTACCGATTCCCAGGCTTGATGTATGCCCAATGCCTTTCTCTGTTCACGGATTTGCTTTTCCGGCAGGTTGAGCAACTTGGCCAGATAGCGATCTGCAAAACCGTCCTTTTTTGCTTGAATCAGCAAATCATCCGGCAATGCTTGATCCCTGTAAGCCAATATTTTCTCCTCGAGTTCGACGATCTCTCGCATCTGCTCAATGAACCAGGGTTTGATATGGGTCTTTTCATACAGGTCCTTCACCTCAGCACCTTTGCGCAGGGCTTCATACATGAGAAACTGGCGTTCGCTGGTGGCAAAGCCCAGCCGGCCCATGAGTTCTTCCAGCGACAACGTATTGAATTTTTTTGCGAACCCAAGACCGTACCGGTCGATTTCAAGGCTTCGAATCGCTTTCTGGAAGGCCTCCTTATATGTTTTGCCCAGACTCATGACCTCGCCGACCGACCGCATCTGGGTACCCAATTTATCCTCGGCCCCCACAAATTTTTCAAAGGCCCAGCGGGCGAATTTAACGACCACATATTCACCTGAAGGCGTATATTTCTCCAGGGTTCCATCCCTCCAGTAAGGTATTTCATCCAGGGTCATACCGCCGGCGAGCAGGGAAGAAACTCTCGCAATTGGGAATCCGGTCGCCTTGGATGCCAGGGCGGAAGAACGGGACGTGCGGGGGTTAATCTCAATAACAACGACACGGCCGGTCTTTGGATCATGGGCAAACTGAATATTGGTTCCACCAATCACCTCAATAGCCTCAACAATGTCATAGGAATATCTTTGCAAACGTTCCTGAAGTTCCGGGCTTATCGTCAACATGGGGGCCGTACAAAAGCTGTCGCCGGTATGGACTCCCATGGCGTCGACATTTTCGATAAAGCAAACCGTTATCATCTGGTTTTTAGAATCTCGAACCACTTCCAGTTCGAGCTCCTCCCAACCCAGGACCGATTCTTCAACCAGGATCTGATTGACAAGACTCGCTGCCAGGCCGCGGGGGGCGATAACTCTTAATTCCTCAATATTATAGACCAAACCACCTCCGGTTCCACCCATGGTATAGGCCGGGCGAATAACAACCGGGTAACCCAGATCTTCTGCCGCCGCCTCGGCATCTTCAAGCGTGTTGACCGTCTTACTGCGCGGCATTTCGATACCCAGTTTTTCCATCGTTCCCTTAAACGCCAGACGGTCTTCACCCCGCTCGATGGCATCCGCACTCACACCGATAAGCTGTACACCGTATTCTTCCAATACGCCGGTTCGACTCAGCTCAGAAGACAGATTCAGGCCGGATTGTCCTCCCAGGTTGGGCAGGAGTGCATCGGGTTTTTCCTTGGCGATGATTTGCGTCAGGGTTTTCAGATTCAGAGGTTCGATGTAGGTCACATCGGCCGTACCCGGATCAGTCATGATCGTTGCCGGATTGGAATTAACCAACACAATTTCATATCCCATGGATCGCAGTGCTTTGCATGCCTGTGTACCGGAATAGTCAAATTCACAGGCCTGTCCGATCACGATAGGACCCGATCCGATGATAAGAATCTTGTGGATGTCATCTCTTTTGGCCATAAGCTCTCCTTTAAGTGCGCTTCAAATTTTTTTATTGATGCTTTTTCTTTTCCTCCTTCTCCTTGCGTTTTTCTTTAATGGTTTTTTCCGACTTCTTTTTCACATCCTTTTTCGTGTCTCTTGACTTTCCCATTTTTTTCCTCCTGAGTAAAACATTGATGTATCA
>JAQBBE010000242.1:0-2886 GCA_032126435.1 Desulfobacterales bacterium
GACACCGATGTCATCGGCCTGGCCCAAACCGGCACGGGGAAAACCGCCGCCTTCGGCCTGCCCCTGATCCAGCGGGTTGATTTTAAATCACAAAATACCCAGGGGCTGATCCTCTGCCCCACGCGGGAGCTTTGCCTTCAAATCACCGGCGACCTGAAACTGTTTGCCCGGCACACCCCGAACGCACGAATTGCCGCCGTTTACGGCGGGGCCGATATTCGGAACCAGATCTCCCAGATAAAAAAAGGGGCTCAGATCATCGTGGCCACGCCCGGCCGACTGTTGGATCTGATCAACCGAAAGGCCGTCAAATTGGAAACAGTGGCCTATGCGGTTCTGGATGAGGCCGATGAAATGCTCAACATGGGGTTTCAGGAAGATATCGACGACATTCTGAAACGGACCCCCGCCGACAAACGAACCTGGCTTTTTTCAGCCACCATGCCGAAAGCCGCGGAGAAACTCGCCGACACCTATATGACCCGTCCGGTAACCATCACCGCCGGCTCGCGCAACAAAGCCGCTGAAAACATCTCTCACGCCTGTTATGTCGTCAAAGAGAAAGATCGGTACGCGGCCCTCAAGCGGATGATCGACTATTTCCCCGATATTTTCGGTCTCATTTTCTGCCGCACGCGCAAGGAAACCCAGACGGTAGCCGACAAACTGATGAAAGACGGTTACAATGCCGAAGCGCTGCACGGCGACCTGTCCCAGATGCAACGGGACCAGGTGATGAAAAAATTCAGGGAGCGGACCCTCCAGCTGCTGGTGGCCACCGATGTGGCCGCACGGGGTCTGGATGTGGATGACATCACCCACGTCATCAATTACAATCTCCCTGATGAACCGGACCGTTACACCCATCGGAGCGGCCGAACGGCCCGGGCGGGTAAATCCGGCGTTTCCATCGTATTGGTAAACACCCGGGAAGTCCGGCGGATCAATGAACTGGAATCCCAAAGCGGCATTCGGTTCGAGTATAAAAAAATCCCCAGTGGCCGCGCCGTTTGCGAGAAGCAGCTTTTCGCAATGGTGGAACGAATGGTTTCCGCGGAGGTCAACAACCAAGAAATCGATAATTACCTTCCCCCGGTGTTTGAAACCCTTTCCGCTTTCAGTAAAGAAGAATTGATCCGTCGATTCGTCTCGGCCGAGTTCAACCGCTTTCTCGATTACTACCGCGGAGCCGAAGACATCAACGTAAACGTCAAAAAACGCCAAACAAAGGCAGATAAAGCCGAACACCGCCTCGCAGGCAATACCCAGCGATTTTTCATTAATGTCGGCCGCCTGGACAAACTCAAAGAAGGCGCCATCGTCCGCCTGGTCTGCGACAAATCGGGCATATCGTCCAAAAAACTCGGCCGGATCGATCTCAACAGAGAGTTTTCATTCTTTGATGTTGAAAAAAACGTGGCAAATAAAGTTCTCAAATCCCTTAAAGGTGTGACATTGGACGGTAGAAAAGTCTGCGCCAAATTTGCCGAAAACGAGAAAAAAACGAGAAAAAGAGACTGGGTACGTTCTTAACCTCAAGTCTACACATCCTCGAAGGGAATGAACCCCTTCGGTCGTCTGTTGCTCAGTGCCTGGCGCGGCTTGTGAAACCGATCGCTCTCATAGATGTGCTTGAGCAGTTCCTCCCGGACATCGAGTTCGGCCAGATGCGCAATCCCCACGGCATGTTCGCAGATGCTCAGACCCCGGGGATCGAAGGCCCCATTTTCCGTTACGATAACCACCGGATCGGCGGCTATAGCCGTGGCGGAGATCCCCTCCGGTGATTTGGCCAGTATCTTTGATAGTCCTTTGTCGGTAGTTGACTTCATCGCTATAATGGGCACCCCGTTCCCGGAGAGGTAGGCCCCCCTGAGGAAGTCTGATTGGCCGCCTATCCCGCTGTAGATATTGTTGGCATTTAGGGAATCGGCCCAAATATTCCCATGGAGGTCGACTCCGATGGCGCTGTTGATGGCCACCATGTTCGGCGCTCTGGCGATGTTCAGGATATTGTTGGTAACGTCACAAGGCCTGCCCTGGACTGAACTGTTATAGTTGAGCCAGTTGTAGCCCTCCTCGCTTTCGGCCAGGAACAGCGTAGCTATAGAGAAATCCCTCTCAAGGTACTTGTTGGTGACGATGCCTGCTTTCACCAGTTTCCTCATCGCCGTGGCAAACAGCTCTGTGTGAATACCCAGGTCCTTTACACCTTTCTCGAACACGGCATCCGTCACGGCCTCCGGTACCACCCCGATACCGAATTGGAGGGTGGACCCATCGTGGATATACAGCTGGGCCACGATTTTCCCAATTCTTTTGCCCCGCTCATCGGCTTCATGGGAAGGATTGAGAGGAAGCTCGTATTCTGTATCTATCAGGAAGTCGATCATCTCGGCAGGTATGGTTGTACCCAGCACGAAGGGCATCCGGGAGTTGCGTTCTGCGATGACGATACCGCCGTTCGCTTTGGCAACCTGAGTCGCCGCCAACACTCCTTCGACAGCGGTTCCCAGGCTATAATTCCCACCGTTATCGGGACCGCTCACCGATATGAAGGCAACGTTTGGCGGAATATGTCTCCTCAGCTGCGCTGGAATGTCCGAAAGATGCATCAGTTGATACATGGCCAGCTCATTATTCACCGCAACCCGGGAGTGCTTGCTGTTAAAGATGACCCGGTGAGCAACACGATTACAGCACTCCCGAGAAAACAGGAGATCGATTTCACCCAGGAGGAGTACGCCAAGAAGTTCGACATCCCTGATGGATTCGTCGCGGCTGAGCTGCTGGAGTAGAACCTGAGGCGTTGTTGCATTTCCAGCTGAATATATTCGGCTCCCGGGAGGGAGATTCGTGGAATTGACTGCCTCTTCAACTCTGGTA
>JAQBBE010000243.1:0-12373 GCA_032126435.1 Desulfobacterales bacterium
AAAATCTTCTGGGATCTGAAAACCAAAATCCCAATATAAAGGTTGTCAATATTTTCAAACAGATCAATGCCGTGCTGAACAGCATCGACCGCCTTGAGGTGAGAGGACGCGATTCGGCGGGTGTCTCTATGATGTTCGTTCTGGAGAGTTCAGAGTTTGAGAGGTTCAAAGAAACCCTAAAAAAAGCAAATCTTCTTGAACAGTTAACAGAGCGTTCAGATCAGGACGTTCTCGTTAACTCGGGAATAAACCTAAACCAGACCCAAGATGAAAACGGCCAAAAGCGTTTTGCCCTGGCCTTGACGTATAAAATTGCTGCGGTCGTCGGACGTCTGGGGGACAATAGTCGTTTCTTGCGCAAGCAGATCAAAGACGATGGGATCCTGCAAAGATTGGCAGGGTTTTCACATGAATACCACACAATTTCCGCCCACACCCGGTGGGCCTCCGTGGGTGCCATCACCGAACCGAACTGCCATCCGGTGGATAATGCAATTTTAGGAAATCGTGTTCCAGAAGGGGGTATTATTCACGCCTGCCTGAATGGAGATATCGATAATTACCTTGAGCTGAAAAAAGAACATGAACGGCTGGGGTGTTTTACACATAAAGATATCACCACCGATACCAAAATTATTCCGCTTCAGATCGGCAAATATGTCCAGCAAGGCTTTGATGTGGCGGAAGCTTTCCGGAGAGCGGTGAATGACTTTGAGGGGTCACATGCCATATCCATGCATACCGATCTTGCCCCCGGAAAGCTTTTCTTGGCCCAAAAAGGGAGCGGTCAGGCCATCTTTGTCGGTATTGCAGAGGATCATTATGTGCCCTCTTCCGAAGTGTATGGATTGGTCGAAGAGACACCCTTTTTCATTAAGCTGGACGGGGAAAAAGAAGTCGAAGGCAGACACGGCGTGACCCGGGGACAGATTTTCATCTTGAATCAGGAAGCCGGGGGAGGCTTGGACGGAATTAACGCCATGTATTATGACCGGACGCCTCTGGCCCTTGGAGAAAAGGACATAAAATATACTCAAATTACTTCAAGGGACATCGATCGCCAGGAATTTCCCCACTATTTTTTAAAAGAAATTTCAGAAGCTCCGCTTTCCGTTGAGAAGACCTTTCAGAACCGTTGGAAAATCAAAGATGAGAAAGGCCAAGACCGTGTTATCACCCTGGATGAAAAGACCTTTCCTGAAATATTGAAAAAGGCCCTGACGGATGAAAAAATCCGACGGATTTTTTTGGTGGGGCAGGGGACTGCCGGTGTGGCCGCACAGGCATGTGCAGACATTCTGAATTTCTACATGCACGATCCGTCGTTTTATATCCGTGCATTGAAAGCATCGGAGCTGAGCGGATTTCAACTGTGTGACACCGATGACGCAAACAGTATGGCCGACGCCCTTGTTATTGCCATAAGCCAGTCCGGCACTACAACAGATACCAATCGTGCCGTCGATATGGTCAAAGAAAGAGGCGCTTACACCATGGCCATTGTCAACCGCAGGGATTCAGATATTACCTTCAAGGTCGACGGCGTCATGTACACCAGCAGCGGGCGTGATATCGAGATGTCCGTTGCGTCCACAAAGGCGTTCTATTCGCAGATCGTTGCCGGAGCTGTTCTCGGGCTTAAGATTGCAGAACTTAAAGGGCGAAGGCATAATGACTTTATTACAGCGGAAATAAAAGAGCTCCTTAAGCTTCCCGATTGCATGAAAAAAATTCTTTCCATGCACACTAAAATCGGGGAATCGGCCAGAAGGCTTGCAACCACCAAAACCTACTGGGCCGTGGTCGGCAGCGGACCCAACAAGGCCTCGGCGGATGAAATCAGAATCAAGCTGAGCGAACTCTGCTATAAGACCATTTCGTCCGATTTTATCGAAGATAAAAAACACATCGATTTATCATCAGAACCCCTGATTATTGTGTGTGCCGCCGGAGCCAGGGGTACCGTTATCGGCGATATTATAAAAGATACGGCAATATTTCAGGCCCATAAAGCGACGCCGGTGGTCATCGCAGATGCGGGTGAAGACCGGTTTGAACCCTATGCGGCGGACGTATTTCATGTTCCAATGGTCAGCGAACATTTTGCGCCCATTTTGAACACCCTGGTGGGTCATATCTGGGGTTACTATGCGGCGATGGCAATCAATGAGGGATCAAGTTTTCTGTACGAATTCAATAAAGATATTCAGAACACCGTAGATGATTATGCAAAAAAGGATATGGACGTTTATGAACTCGTTCTGGAAAAATCTTTCAGGGAAAAAATTGCCTTTTTCTATAAAGAATTCAGAAGAAAAAAATCTGCCGGCAGTTTCCCCACGGCTATGGGGCTTGAAGCCGCGTCAGATCTAACCCTTCTCCTTAAATATCTATCGGGCAGGATACCGGTGTCTGATTTTGAAATTGACTTCGGTAAAAAAGGTACCGCCCTGAATATGCTGAACAAGCTGTTTGAGTGTCTGGGGGAATCGATTAACTGCTTGTCTCGACCTGTGGATGCCATCCGGCACCAGGCCAAGACGGTCACTGTAGGGACAAGCCGCATCAGCGAAAGGCTGGAAGGGATACTGTTCGATACATTGGTAAAATATAACATCAGAACGTTCCAGCTGACCAACATAAATATTATCGTTCTAAAAAATCTCCAAAAGATTGTTGCAGGGATAGAAGGGGCGATCCTTTATAGAATCGGCGGGTTGAATCTTCTCGGAGAACCGACCGATGAAGCAACCATCGAAATCGTAAGGAAAGACGGTGTCCTGGAGCCGATACCGTCGAGAGTCGAAACAGACCCGATGCTAAAAGGCACCAAGCGAATTATCGTACGGGAGGGGAATGTTTATATCGGTATCGGCCGAAAAGACGACCGGAGCATTATTGTTATTCCGATTATATCCGCATCTCCCGGCACGGCGAACCTGATTGAAAATATACTGCTTCTAAATATATCGTTTAAAGAAAATGTGTCTCTTGACATTAAGATAAAGGCCCTTGGCGGGAAATATGAGCGTATTAAAAACATCGTTCAGGAAAACAGTGTGGTGTGGGAGGACAGGCACCTCGAACTTGTGGAGATGAAGGCCCTTTTTGGAATATCGGCGGAAAAGATCGGAGAATTTATCGTTTCCCGTGTGAACCAATCAACCGCTTAACTGCTTAACCCCGTCTATATTTCATAGTCTGTAGGGTATTTCTCGATTTAAGGTGATTGTTTCCAGGTCGATTCGCGTGTCATAGACCATAATTTCAACACCATGTTTCACAGCCTGCCTCAGTTCCCTTCCATATGCAGGATCTATATGATCGGCGGGTCGAAACGTTTTTGCATCCATCCGCTGTACCACATAGAACATCACACATCGGAACCCCTCGGAAACAAGGGTGCGAAGTTCCACCAGGTGCTTGAGCCCTCTGGCGGTGACTGCATCCGGAAAAAAAGCGATCTCGTCTTTTACAAGGGTGCAGTTTTTAATTTCCACAAAGCAGCGGTCCGTGTCGCCGTTGCTCAAAAGGATGTCGATTCGTGAATTATAAGCGGTTTTGACTTCCCGGGCAATGTGGTCGTAGCTGTTAAGATCCGCAACCATTCCGGCATCAATCGATTCGGCCACCAGCCTGTTTGGAACCAGTGTATTGATGCCGACCAGGGAGGTGGGCATTTCTATGAGCTCCCAGGTGTATTTGGTTTTCCGTTTGGGATTGTCATGAAATGACAGATAGACCGGTCTTTTGGGCTCACAACATGCCTGCATGCTGCCTGAATTGGGGCAGTGGGCGGTTACCGTTTGGCCGTCGGTCAATTTTACATCTGCCAGGAAGCGCTTGTATCGTTTAACAAGGGTTCCGGGTATGAGTTTCGGCCAGGCCAGACCTTTTGACGGCGTTGGATTTTTGGCGATGGTCATCCGGTTGTCACTTTTTTTAGACTTACTTGCCCGAGAGATTCAGAAAATTTATCCTATTTAGATGAGCTTCAGTAAGAGGTCTTAAAACATATCCGTTGGGATTGTTCAAGAAATATCAGAATCTGTCCGGGGACATCCGGGTAAAATTCTTTTGAATATTGTTGAAAAGATCCATTTTCTCTGTTAAATCTTTGTTGTTTTTTACGCCGTGTAACATTTCAGGCCCTTGAAAATATTATCGTTTGGCTTATAATTTATTTTTGCTGGGAAAACCCATGTTGCGGGTTCATCTATCTTAACCATCAGAAGATTACAGGAGACAGGACATGCCGGACAAAAAAGATTTTATCGTCAAAGACAGACGGACATTCGCGAAAGGGGATGAAGAGACGGAGATAAAAGAAGAAAGGGCTGAACCTGCCAAGGAGGATGCCAAGACCGAAAAACCGGAAAAGGTTGCTGAGCCGGATAAGGATACAAAAGAGTTTCAGCTGCCGGAAATAAATTTTGCGACCTTTATTTTTTCGTTAAACTCTTCTGCGCTGATGCACCTGGGCGTGATCGAAGACCCGGGCACCGGTAAAACGGTTAAAAACCTCTCCATCGCAAAACAAACCATAGATATTCTGGGTATGCTGAAAGAAAAAACCCAAGGGAATTTAACAGAAGATGAAGCGAATATGCTTAAACACATACTGTATGATCTGAGGATGATCTATGTGAAAGAGAAGGGTTGATCCGGGCATTTCATGAAAATTCTTTCTCCTGCCAAAATAAACCTTTTTCTACAGATTACCGGGAAAAGGCCCGACGGCTACCATGATCTTTTCTCGCTGATGTGTTGTATCGGACTTTACGACACGGTATCACTGGACGTCGGCGTTGAAGAGACGGCGGTTTCGTGCGATCATCCCCATGTCCCGGAAGATGAAACAAACCTTGCCTTTGCTGCGGCCGATCTTTTTTATAAAAAATTGAAGAAAAATGAAGGGGTAAAAATTTCAATACAAAAACAGATTCCGGTGGCTGCCGGTCTCGGCGGAGGAAGCAGCAATGCCGCCGCTGTTTTTTTAGGATTAAATCGATTTTACGGTTATCCTTTTTCCACGGACGAATTGATGTTCATGGGCCTTTCAATCGGAGCGGATGTCCCTTTTTTTATTTTCCGAAAACCGGCAACAGCATCGGGAATCGGTGAAAAACTGAAAGTTTACCCAGGGCTTGAAAAGCTAAAGATATTGCTGGTTTTTCCAGGGTTTACTGTTTCAACAGCAGCGGTTTATAAAAATCTGAATTTAAGATTGACAAAATGTAAAAAAAAACTTAAAGCTTCTCTTTTGGATCAGCGAAGTTTTGATCCAGGATGCCATTTATGCAATGATCTTGAGGCAGTCGTGGCATCAAAATACCCTGTTATAAATACTGTTAAGACGGCTCTTTTAGACCATGGGGCACTGGGAGCTTTAATGTCGGGTAGCGGGCCGACCGTGTTCGGTCTTTTTTCTGATTCAGATAAAGCTTCAACGGCAAAACACGCCCTTGCTCGTTCCGATGATACGTGGCAGTTGTATCTTGCAGATATGATAACGCAGGATGATGGATACAGCATATCGGACACATAAAACCACTCGGCTGTTGGCAAGGGGAAGTGTATCTTGATCGATTATCAACATTTTCGCTTCTGGGGCGTCGTCAAGCGGTAAGACACAGGACTTTGGTTCCTGCATTCGGAGGTTCGAATCCTCCCGCCCCAGCCAAATAACGTCAATTTTGAAATGATACGGTGAATAGGGATGCAGCTTCCCTTTCATGCATGCAGCGGAATATACAGGATATTAATTTAGATGGATGATTTTATAATATTTTCAGGAAATTCAAACCCGGCCCTGTCTAAAAAAGTATGCAGTTACCTCAATGTTGCTCTGGGCGGAGAAAAGGTAAAACGGTTCAGTGACGGTGAGATCCAGATAGAAATCGATGAAAACGTAAGATCAAAAGATGTTTTTGTAATTCAGTCAACCTGTTCTCCGGTCAACGAGAATCTTGTTGAATTGCTTCTGATGCTGGATGCATTAAAGCGTGCCTCAGCTGCCAGGATAACAGCGGTGATTCCATATTATGGATATGCACGCCAAGACAAAAAGGTTGCGCCGCGCGTTCCCATCAGCGCTAAACTGGTGGCGGATATGCTGACCATTGCCGGTGCTTCCAGAGTCATCACAATGGATCTCCATGCCGGGCAAATTCAGGGCTTTTTCGATATCCCCGTGGACAATCTTTTTGCCGCTCCGGTTCTTATCAAGTATATCCGGAATAATTTTAATAATGACCTTGTGATCGTTTCTCCGGATGCGGGGGGTGTGGAAAGGGCCAGGGCCTTTGCAAAACGCCTCAAAGCCGGTCTCGCCTTCATCGATAAGCGGAGAGAAACGCCAAACGAAGCCAAGGCCATGGCCGTAGTCGGCGATGTTGCCGGAAAAGTCGTGGTTATTCTGGACGACATGGTCGATACCGCCGGTACGATGGTGGAAGCTGCAGGTGCCATCATGACAAAAGGCGCCAGAGAGGTCTATGCCGTTTGTGCACATCCTGTTCTTTCGGGGCCTTCAATCGAAAGGATTGAAAATTCACCGCTGAAAGCCTTGGTCGTGACAGACACCATTCCGTTAAGAAATAATGCCACATCCTGTAAAAAAATAAAGGTTCTTTCGATTTCCGAGCTGATCGGCGAGGCGATTGTCCGCAGCTTCAGAGGAGATTCGGTGACCTCACTGTTTATATAAAGTGTATTAAGGAGGATAAATATATTTTGGAATTAATAGAACTAAAAACGAATATCAGAACTACAGTGGGCAATGGCCCTGCACGACGCCTCAGACAGACAGGACAGGTTCCTGCTGTGCTTTACGGCCCGAAAACAGAATCCGTTCTACTTTCGGTAAATAAAAGTGATCTCGATCTGGTTTTGAAAAAAGGAAGGAGCAGTCAGATCATTTTGAACCTGGTTATTCAAAATAATGGTGAAACCTACACCCGACCCGCCATGATAAAGGAACTCCAAGTCCATCCGGTTTCACGGAGATATTTGCATATCGATTTCTATGAAATCGACATGGATCGCAAGATTACGGTTGGAGTCCGGATTGTGACCACAGGCAAGTCCGTGGGCGTGGAACGTGGCGGCATTCTTCAGATTATAAGACGTGAGCTTGAAGTGGAATGCCTGCCGTTCGAGGTTCCGGAATCCATCGTGATCGATATTACCGATCTGGATATGGGAGATTCCGTCCATGTGAAAGATATTTCCCTGGACGGTGACGTTGAATTTTTAGGTGAATCCAATCTTACGGTGGTAACCATACTCACTCCGAAGCTTGAAGAAGAACCGGAAGCGGAAGAGGAGGCCGAAGAGGAAGACGCTGAAAAAGAAGATAGAGAAACACCCGAAGCTGGAAGCGAAGAATAGTTTTTACAGGTATTATTTATGCCGCAAAAACGATTACGCTTGGTGGTCGGTCTGGGGAATCCGGGTGAAGCCTATACAGAAACCCGCCACAATGCCGGTTTCCTGGCGGTGGATAAAGTTTCGGAAGCTTTCTCTATTGCTTTTGCAAAACGAAAGTTTGATACCCGAATCGGCATTGGATCGGTCAATGATGTAAAGATTGTTCTGGCAAAACCGATGGTCTTTATGAACGGAAGCGGGCCTTACGTTCATAAAATTGCGGGATATTTTAGGATATTATGTGAGGACATGTTGGTCGTTCATGACGACATCGACCTTGCTTTTGGAAAATTAAAAATAAAAGAGAAAGGAGGGGATGGGGGACACAGAGGTATAAGATCGTTAATCGATGCCTTTGGCGGAGGTGATTTTGTACGTCTTCGTATCGGCGTCGGGCGACCTGAGGCCGGAATCGGTGCTGCTGATTATGTTCTAGAAAAATTTTCTTTAGAAGAAAGAAAAAATTTAGACCGGATCATCACAACAGCAAAGGACGCCATAGTTACAACCCTTTGTAAAGGTACAAAGGAGGGGATGAACAGATTCAACGACAAAAGAATCTCAATTTTAAGCTAAAGTATCTCAGATGGAGGGAAAATGGAATCTGTATTGAACAATATACCGTTGTTTTGCACGCTGATCGGTGCTTTTGGAGTTCTTTTTGCGATTTCTCTGGCGGCAGTTGTCAAAAAAGCGCCTGCCGGAAATGCAAGAATGCAGGAGATCGCCGGCGCTATTAAAGAGGGCGCGATTGCATATTTGAACCGCCAGCTCAAAAGTATGGGTGTTGCCGGTGTCGTTATTTTTATTATCATCTTTGTCACTCTGGGGGCAAAAACCGCCATTGGATTTCTGATCGGTGCAACGGCATCATTTATTGCAGGGTATATCGGTATGCGGGTGTCGGTTATAGCCAATGTAAGGACAGCAGAGGCTGCAAGAAAAGGGCTTGCGGCCGGACTTTCTATGGCCTTTAAAGGCGGTGCTGTTACCGGTATGATAGTGGCCGGTCTGGCACTAACAGCCGTAGCCGGGTTTTATACCGCAACCCATGACATTATGGCCCTGGTAGCCCTTGGTTTTGGCGGCAGCCTGATTTCGATTTTCGCACGGCTGGGCGGCGGGATCTTCACAAAGGGCGCCGATGTCGGCGCAGACCTGGTCGGAAAGCTTGAGGCCGGTATTCCTGAAGACGACCCCAGAAACCCGGCTACGATTGCCGATAATGTTGGAGACAATGTGGGTGACTGTGCGGGTATGGCCGCCGACCTTTTTGAGACCTATGCAGTTACGGCGGTTGCCGCCATGCTGATCGGTCATCTTCTTTTCCCGAAAAACCCCATGGCAGTAGAATTCCCGCTGGTGCTCGGTGCTATCTCAATCATCGCTTCCATGATCGCCATTTTCTTCGTGAGACTCGGAAAGAGCGAATATATCATGGGTGCATTGTACAAGGGGATGTTCGGCGCTGCCATCATAGCGGCTATCGCGTTCTATTATGCCACCCAAAAGTTCATGGGCGGGTTGGGTGACATTCCCGTCATGAATATTTACTATTGCACACTTATCGGGCTTATTCTTACCGTTGTCATTGTTATTATAACCGAATACTATACAGGCATTTATGCTCCGGTTAAGCAGATTGCACAGGCATCTACCACCGGTCACGGCACAAATATCATTGCCGGTCTTGGCGTGAGCATGCAGGCCACGGCTGCTCCGGTTCTTGCCATCTGCCTGGCGATTTATCTGGCGTTTCACTTTGCCGGCCTATACGGAATTGCCATGGCAGCCATGTCCATGCTTTCCATGACCGGAATGGTGATTGCCATTGATGCTTACGGGCCGATTACCGACAATGCCGGTGGAATTGCCGAGATGGCGGACATGGATGAGAGCGTTCGGGCCGTGACCGATCCGCTGGATGCCGTGGGCAATACCACCAAAGCGGTGACCAAAGGGTATGCCATCGGTTCTGCCGGTCTGGCGGCTCTGGTTCTGTTTGCATGCTATGTACAGGAATTTGCCCTGCAGGCCAAAGAGGGTGCTCCTGCCTTGAGATTCGACCTGTCCGATGTCAACGTGATCATCGGCCTTTTTATCGGCGGACTTTTGCCGTACCTGTTTGCTTCTATCGTCATGAAAGCGGTGGGAAATGCCGGTGGGGCGGTGGTTGAAGAGGTGCGTCGCCAGTTCCGCGAAATTCCGGGCATCATGGAAGGAACCGCGAAACCGGACTACGGCGCATGTGTGGATATCGTCACCAAGTTTGCTTTGAAAGAAATGATCGTTCCCGCACTTCTGCCGGTTGTGGCGCCCCTTGTCGTCGGACTCTTGCTGGGCAAGGTGGCTCTGGGCGGACTTTTGATCGGAAGTATCGTTACCGGTGTTTTTCTTGCCATTTCCATGACCACCGGCGGGGCTGCCTGGGACAATGCCAAGAAATACATTGAAGACGGCCACTTGGGCGGAAAAGGAAGCGATGCTCACAGAGCCGCGGTTACCGGTGACACGGTCGGCGATCCTTACAAGGATACTGCAGGTCCGGCCATTAACCCGATGATCAAGATACTGAACGTTGTTGCACTGCTCATGGTACCTTTCTTGCTGTAAAGCAACATTCATAAAAACAGATACAATTTAAAAGGATCGGCGCAGCCATGCGCCGGTCCTTTTTTATTGATTGTGAATGGATTGTATGGTATGAACTTAATTGAAAATTGGTTGAGTGAGAAATTACCAATGTCCGTATGCAACCATATAATGATCGATAATCAGCTATATACAACCATAAGCCGGTGTTAAAATGAATAAGAAAAATGTAAAAGATAATACACAACCCCCCAAACAAGACGTGCGGGAATTCAAAGTCGGGGATCTTGCCGTCTATCCGGCTCATGGTGTCGGGAGAATCAACTCCATCGAGTCCCGGATCATTAACGGCGAAGAACATGATTTTTATATGATGAAAATCCTCGAAAATGAAATGACCATCATGATACCCACATGGAATGTTGACCAGGTCGGGCTTCGGGATGTTATCGACAAGAAAGATATCGTCAAAGTATACGAAGTTATGGAAAAACGGGAGGTGTCGCCCGGTGAGACCCAGACCTGGAACCGGAGATATCGGGAATATATGGACAAGATCAAAACCGGTTCACTGTATGATGTGGCTGAAGTGTACAGGGATCTTTCCCTGCTGAAATTAACAAAGGATCTTTCCTTTGGCGAACGTAAACTTTACGATACCGCCCAAAGCCTGCTGGTCATGGAACTTTCAACCGTTAGAAATACCAGCGAAGAGATGATTATATCCGAGATGGAGTTGCTTTTTCCCCCTAAAAAATCTGAAAATACAGATGATTCCGGCGAATAACCCCCCTTTTTAAAATATGCAACATCGGGATTCCTTTACCATACGTGTGGATGCAACCGATTCAGGCAAACGCCTCGATCTTTTGGTTGCATCCCGGATTGTGGATTGTTCTCGTTCTTTTGCCGCAACCCTGATTCGCGACGGAAAGATTCGGATTCAGGGGGTGGTAAAGAAGCCCGGTTATCGAGTTAAAGCGGGGGAGGAAGTCCGCGGACACATTCCTTTTCCGGAGCATGTTCTCTTTAAACCCGAACCGATTCCCATCGATATCCTTCACGAGGATGGTGACATCATCGTTGTTAACAAGCAGCCGGGACTTGTGGTGCACCCGGCACCGGGCCACTACAGCGGAACGTTGGTGAACGCCCTTCTGTATCATTGCCCCATGCTCGAAGGGATCGGCGGGAAGTTGCGGCCGGGGATTGTACATCGGCTCGACAAAGATACGTCCGGTGTGCTTGTGGTGGCCAAAAATTCCGGAGCACATCATCGTTTGTCCGATCAGTTTAAGCGTCGAACCATCAAGAAAAAATATTTGGCCCTGGTTCATGGTAAAATGAAGGCGGATTCAGGCACAATTTCACTGCCCATCGGCAGGCATCCTGTAGATAGAAAAAAAATGTCCACCCACAGCAAAAAAAGTCGAAATGCTGAAACAACATGGAAAGTAAAAGAACGTTTTACTCTGGCCACTCTGATTGATATTGATCTGAAAACCGGGCGAACGCATCAGATCAGGGTTCACTGTGCCGCCATCAACCATCCGGTCATGGGGGATCCGGTTTACGGCGGCCGCAGGGGAAGGATAAAGATGGATCACCGCCTATCCGTCCCAAGGCAGATGCTGCATGCCCTGCGCCTTGAACTCACCCATCCTTCGACACATACAATTCTTTGTTTTGAAGCACCGATCCCTTCTGATATGCTGGATACGATAACAGCCTTACGTTCAACAGGTTAGAAGCCGTTTCAAAACCTCCCGGTCTGTTTTAAGATCCTAAGCGATCTTTAAATGATTCAAGTGCATCACGCAGCATGCGGCGAATGAAGCTCTCTCTTTCGCTGTGGGGGAGCTGTGCGTAGGCGGGATAATCCGGGTGGGACCCTGCGAGTTCGGGGAAGGTGCCTTTGCATTCTGACTTGACGGTATCGAAACCCTGAACCATCTCCACAAGGCCGTATTTTTCACACGGAAGGTTGATGAGCCATTTCAATCGGCGCATGATTTCAAACCGCACCTGGTCGGCTAAAAACAGGTGGATGTCCACCACTGTTATTTGTTCTCTATTGGGAAGATAATTGAACTTTATGGCCGGCCCGAGGTCCAGAATTCCCATGATCAGTTCATAAAAGGCAACAGAGCTGGTTTCACCGGGCTGGGCCAGAAAATGGAGGGCGGAGTCTGAAAGGTCCGAAAGTTTGATGTTGATATGGTATGATTCGCCAAAGCGTTTCTCCCAGGATCCGAAAGCTCTTTGCTCAATGGCTTTGGCTCGATAGGCTTGAATATCGACGACGTTTGTCATTTCGGATAATATTCCGGTGCTGGAATGCGGGCAACCG
>JAQBBE010000244.1:0-8018 GCA_032126435.1 Desulfobacterales bacterium
AATCCTTGAACCCTCTGGGATCACCCCTGCTCAGGTGGTTGCCATCACCGGATTGGCTTTCAAGTACTCCAGCCGGTTGAGTCCGTTGACGTAGGCCTTTGCACTGGCGGTGATGATGTCCGGATCGGCGCCGCGGCCCAGGGCAATCAGACCCTTTTCGCTCAAGCGAACCGTGACTTCGCCCTGGGCGTCCGTTCCGCCGGTCAGGGCGGTGACCGAAAACCTCAAGAGTTCGGATTCCGTTCCCGTGAGTTTGGCGATACTGTTGAATGCGGCATCGATGGGGCCGTTGCCGTAACCGGCGCCCTGGACCGATCTCTCATTGATGGCGAGTTTGACGCTGGCCATGGGGAACACGGTGGTACCGCTGATCACATGCAGATATTCCAGGCGGAAAATATCGGCGGTCCTCAGTATGCCTTCGGTAACAATCACTTCCAGATCTTCATCCACAATCTGTTTTTTCTTGTCGGCCAGCTCCTTGAATCTCGTAAAGACAAGCTGGAGTTCTTCGTCGGAAAGATCGTATCCCATCTCCTTTAGATGGTTACGGAGGGCATGTCTTCCGGAGTGCTTGCCCAGAACCAGCTTGCTGGCGCTGAGCCCGATGGTTTCAGGCTTCATAATCTCATAGGTCATTGGATTTTTAAGTACGCCGTCCTGATGGATTCCGGCTTCGTGGGCAAAGGCATTGGCGCCGACGATGGCCTTGTTGGGCTGGACGATGATACCGGTGATCATACTGACCAGCCGGCTTGTGGGATAAATCAGTTCGGTATGGATATTGGTGGTCATCGGCAGATAATTGGGCCGGGTGTGAAGCGCCATCACCACTTCTTCCATGGATGTGTTGCCCGCCCGTTCTCCGATGCCGTTGATGGTGACCTCCGCCTGCCGTGCACCGCTGTTCAATGCGGCCAGGGTGTTGGCCGTGGCCAGGCCCAGATCGTTGTGGCAGTGTACACTGACGACCGCCTTATGGATATTGGGCGTATGGTCTATGACATATTTGACCAGGTCGGCGAATTCCCCGGGGATGGCATACCCCACCGTGTCCGGAATATTTATGGTTGTGGCGCCGGCTTCAATGGCCGCCTCGAACACCTTGCAAAGGAAATCCCGATCGCTGCGTGACGCATCTTCTGCTGAAAACTCAATATTGTCGGTAAGGCTCTTGGCATATTTCAGGGCTTCAACAGCAGTGGTGACGACCTTATCCCGGGACATGTTGAGCTTGTAGTGCATATGGATATCGGACGTGGCGATAAACGTATGGATCCTCGGTTTTGCGGCATGCTGAATGGCGCCCCAGACCCGGTCGATATCCCCTTTGGACGTCCGGGCCAAAGCGGCTACTTCGGTTTTTTTAAGTTTTCCCGCAATGTTGGACACCGCATCGAAATCTCCCTCCGATGCTGCCGGGAATCCGGCTTCCAATACATCGACGCCGAGCTTTTCCAGCTGAGTGGCAAGGCGCATCTTTTCTGCGGCATTCATGCTAGCGCCGGGAGACTGCTCACCGTCTCTCAATGTGGTATCGAAAATAATGATACGTTCTTTCATGATTTTGCTCCTATTCTTGAGTGTGTGGGAATTAAATTGTTTTGTTCGATCTAACAACGAGCAAAATCTTAACGAGCATGGGCCGCAGGACTCGATAACAGTATCGTCCCGCGGCATTTATTCCATCTCTTTTTTTCAAAATTCTTTTCCTTTCATCCTATCCCGATTGAACGGAAGCGCTCAATCAGGCGGTGCCTGATAACGCCTCATGGCGTTTTGACCCCGTTGGAGAAACCGGGTTCGTCTTTTACCATGGACAGCTTGTATTGAACACTTTCAGCCAGGGCATGCCAGCTCGCTTCGATGATATCTTCTGAAACGCCGACGGTATTCCAGATATCGTTGTGATCCCTCGATTCTATGGTCACCCGAACCCGTGCTGCGGTTCCTTTGCGTCCATCGATGACCCGCACCTTGAAATCGATCAGTCGCATGGCTGCCAGCTCGGGATAGAATTTGTCCAGGGCCTTGCGCAGCGCGTTATCCAGAGCACTTACCGGTCCGTCTCCTTCGGCGGCGGTGATCTCCTCCTTGCCGCCCACGGAAATCTTGATGGTGGCATGGGCGGTGCAGGGGCGGTCCGCATCCTTTTCAATGTGGACCCTGAAGGATTTGAGTTCGAACAGGGGTTCATACTGGTCGGTAAATTTCTCGAGCAGGATCTTGAACGATGCGTCGGCCACGTCGAACTGATACCCTTCCTGCTCCATGCGTTTGATTTCCGAAACGATTTTTCGACTGTCATATCCGTTGGTCCCCAGCTCGATGCCGAGTTCCTTGGCTTTGTATTCGATGTTGCTTTTGCCGGAAAGATCCGATACCAGAACCCGTCGCTTGTTGCCCACCAATTCGGGCTCCATATGTTCGTAAGCCCTGGATACTTTCATGATGGCGCTGACATGGATTCCCCCTTTGTGGGCGAAGGCGCTTTTGCCCACAAAAGGCCTGCTGTTCAAAGGGATCATATTGGCTGTTTCGCTGACAAACCGGGAGAGCGATTTCAGCTTGGACATGTTTCCTTCGGGAACACACTTGCGGTTCATTTTAAAATAGAGGTTCGGTATGATGGAGGTCAGGTCGGCGTTGCCGCACCGCTCTCCGTATCCATTGATGGTTCCCTGGACCATCACCACACCCGATTGTACGGCTTCGATGGAATTGGCCACGGCCAGACCGCTGTCGTTGTGGGTATGAATGCCGAATTTGAACGGCAGATTGTCGGGTTGGGTGTTGTATTTTTCGCCCAGTGTTCGGCGGACATCGTCGATGATGGATACCAGCTCAAAGGTGAGGGTGCCGCCGTTGGTGTCGCACATCACCAGAAATTCCGCGCCGGCGTCCACAGCGGTGCTCAGGGTCTCTATGGCATACTCCCGGTTGTGTTTGTATCCGTCAAAAAAATGTTCGGCATCGTAGATGACCTCCCGACGGTGCTGTTTCAAAAACGACACAGAGTCCCGGATCATCGCCAGATTTTCTTCCAGGGTATTGTTCATGACCTGTTCCACATGAAGATCCCACGTTTTGCCGAAGATGGTGACCGCGGGGGTGTTGCTTTTTATCAATGCCTGGAGATTTGGGTCGTCGGCCGGATCGATACCGGGTTTGCGTGTGGAGCCGAATGCCGTAATTCGAGAATTTTTAAATTCAGTCTTCTGAGCCAGGTCGAAAAATTCCATATCCCTGGGATTGGAGCCCGGCCAACCGCCTTCGATGTAGTGAATGCCGAAATCATCCAGCCGCTGGGCGATCTGGATCTTTTCTTTGGCACTGAAACTGATGTTTTCCCCCTGGGTGCCGTCTCGCAAGGTGGTATCGTACAGCATGATCGGTTCCATAATGTATTCTCCTAAATATATTCTCCTAATAAAATTTTCATAAGAATCGGGTTAGCGGTTCTCAGGCCTTAGGCTCCTTACCGCCGCCCCGGCTTGCCACATTTCAGAATTCTTGATGATATCGAGTTCTTTTTGAAGTTTTTCGCGGTAGTCGGGTGCGCTGTTTGCTTCTAAAACTCTTTTGGTTTCCACACCGGACAATACGCTTTGGTACAGTTCGTCAAACAGCGGCGCCACGGCATCCCGGAACTTTGGGGCCCAGTCCAAAGCGCCCCGCTGGGCGGTGGTGCTGCAGTTGGAAAACATCCAGTCCATGCCGTTTTCAGCCACAAGCCGGATCAGACTCTGGGTGAGTTCCTCCACGGTCTCGTTAAAGGCTTCGCTGGGTGTGTGTCCGTGTTTCCGCAGAACATTGTATTGTGCCTCCATCACGCCGGCCAGACATCCCATCAAAACGCCCCGCTCACCGGTCAGATCGCTGTGGACCTCTTTTTCAAAGGTGGTGGCGAACAGATACCCGGAGCCGATGGCGATTCCCAATGCCAATGTCCTCTCCTTGGCACGGCCGGTAAAGTCCTGGTGTACTGCAAAGCTCGAATTGATGCCGCTGCCGTCCAGAAAGTTGGTGCGAACGGTTCGGCCCGATCCCTTGGGAGCCACCAGGATGACATCGACGTTTTCAGGAGGTACAATCTGGGTCTGGTCTTTAAAGACCATGGAAAAACCATGTGAAAAATAGAGTGCATCTCCTTCATTGAGGCATTTTTTTATGTTCGGCCATGTGGCCACCTGGCCGGCGTCTGACAGCAGAAACTGGATAACGGTCCCTTTTCGGGCGGCTTCCTCCAGGGGGAAGAGGGTTTTGCCGGGAACGAAACCGTCTTGGACGGCACGGTCCCAGGAACGGCTTTTTTCCCGCTGTCCGACAATCACGTTGATTCCGTTGTCTTTCATGTTCAACGCCTGTCCAGGTCCCTGAACGCCGTAGCCGAGGACTGCCACGGTTTCATCTTTGAGTACTTCCCTGGCGCGTTCCAGAGAAAATTCATCTGATGTAATGACTTCTTCTTCGATACCTCCGAAATTGATCTTGGCCATTCTGATCTCCTTTTGATGGTTTGAGTCTTTTTATCCGCCTGCAAAAGCAGCAAGCTTGAAAGTGACTAAAGTTTGAAGTGAACTAAAGTGAGCTAAAGTTGATGGTTGTGCCCTTGGCACGATCAATTTAAGAAAAAAATGATTTGCGCTGAAAGCGCTTTCCTAAACTTTAGGCACTTTAGGCATTTTAGCTCACTTTAGGCACTCGATCTTTGGAAAAACAATTCCCTTCCAGGGGTAGCCCAAAGCCGGTCCCTCTGGACCCGGATATTTACTTAATTGGGTTCTCTAAATAGGGCAATAATCCCCGTTCTTGCAATCTCTTTGATTCCGATGGGTTTGAAAATATTCAGGATCGCTTTCATTTTCCCTTCGTCACCGGTGACTTCAACGGTGTAGTGTTCAGGGCCGATGTCGACCACTTTACACCGGAAGATATCGACAATCCGTAAAATTTCGGCGCGGTGTTCCGGTTTGGCGATGATCTTAATCAGTGCCAGTTCCCTTTGAACGAATTTTTTTCCGGTGAGGTCGTGGACCTTGATGACATTAACGAGTTTGTTGAGCTGTTTTTCTATCTGCTCGATAATGGGGGGCTCCCCCGCAGTGACCAGCGTAATTCTGGAGACCCCCGGGTCCGTGGTTTCGGCGACGCAGAGACTTTCGATGTTGAACCCTCTGCCACTGAACAATCCCACAATTCTGGACAGCACACCGGGCTCGTTGTCCACCAGAATCGAAAGTATATGTTTTTCTTCCATGATGCGTAGTATCCTTTTAAATAGACAGCGTTGATGGTTGAGTAAAACGCCGGTTTTCATGAACGGTCGTGGAAAAAGACGTTTTACCGGTTCGTCACGGGTGCATGAAAGATTTTATGTGAGCAGCATTTCCGTGACCGCGGCGCCTGCAGGAACCATGGGGTAAACGCATTCTTCCTTTTCCACCACAAAATCCATGATCACCGGTTTTTTCGACGCAAGGCCTTTTTTCAAAACCGCTTCCACCTCCTCGGGTTTGGTGGCTCTTAAACCCACCGCGCCGTATGCTTCGGCAAGCTTCACGAAATCCGGGGAACAATCGAGACAGGTGGAGACATACCGTTTGTCGAAAAAGAGCTGCTGCCACTGTCGGACCATCCCCAGATAGCCGTTGTTCAGGATGACGACCTTGATCGGAAGCTTGCACTGCACCGCCGTGGCCATTTCCTGGATGTTCATCTGAATACTGCCGTCTCCGGCAACATCCACCACCAGCGCATCCGGACAGGCCAGCTGGGCGCCGATGGCCGCCGGAAGTCCGAATCCCATGCAACCCAGGCCGCCGGACGTGATAAAGTGGTTGGGTCGGTCAAAGTGATAATACTGGGCCGCCCACATCTGATTCTGGCCCACTTCGGTGGTGATGATGGCCTTTCCTTTGGTCAACTGGTAGAGTTTTTCAACCACATATTGCGGTTTGATCACGTCTTCTTGTTTATAGGCCAGGGGCTGCGTGTCTTTCCAGTGTTGAATCTGTTCGAACCATTTTTTTCGATTTTTCTTGAGATCCCCCAGATCTTCCTTGTCCAGAAGCTTGTTCAGTTTGGCAAGGGTGATTTTACAATCGCCGACCACCGGCGCAGTCACCGGGATATTTTTGCGTATGGATGTGGGATCGATATCTATATGTACGATCTTTGCGTGGGTGGCAAAGGCACTTATCCTGCCGGTGACCCGGTCGTCGAAACGGACGCCGATGCCCATCAAAAGGTCGCATTCCCCGGTGGACATGTTTGCCCGATAGGTGCCGTGCATGCCGATCATGCCGAGCCACAAAGGATCGGAGGCCGGAAATGCGCCCAGGCCCATCAGAGACGTGGTTATGGGCGCCTGGATTTTACGGGCCAGTTCCGTAAGCTCCTTTGAAGCTTTGGAAAGAATGACACCGCCCCCTGCAAAAATAACCGGCTTTTTGGCTCCCTTGACCAATTCAACGACCTTTTGCAACTGTCTCGCGTTGGGGTTGTAGGTCGGATTGTAGGACCTGAGCTTGACCTTCTGGGGCGGCTTGTAATCGATTTGGGTGACAGACACATCCTTGGGAATATCCACCAGAACGGGTCCCGGCCGTCCGGAGCTGGCAAGATAGAACGCTTCCTTGATGATTCTGGCCAGATCTTCGGTCCGCTTGACCAGATAGTTGTGTTTGGTGCAGGGCCGGGTGATGCCGACGATGTCGACTTCCTGAAAGGCGTCGTTGCCGATCAGGTGCGTGGGAACCTGGCCGGTAAATATGACCACAGGAATCGAATCCATGTAGGCGGATGCAATGCCGGTGACCGTGTTGGTGGCTCCGGGACCGGAGGTTACCAGGCAGACGCCCACCCGGCCGCCGGCCCGGGCATACCCGTCGGCAGCATGCACCGCACATGCTTCCTGGCGAACCAGGATGTGCCGGATATCGGTTTTTTCAAGCTCGTCAAAAATGTCGATGACGACACCGCCCGGATATCCGAAAATCGTGTCAACACCTTCTTCTTGTAAAACCTTCATCATAATTTGTGCGCCTGTGAGTTTCATGTTCGTTCCTTCCTTGTTTATATTAACTGTTATCCTTTATATCTCTAAACAGAGTTTGCATGACCTTTACTATACTTTCAACTCTTTGTAATTCTATAGCATTTCTCTCGAACCCTTGAATCCTTGACCCCTCTATTATTTAACCACGGCGCCTTCGCTGGCAGATGAAACCATGCGGGCATATCTGGCAATATAGCCTCGGGTGATCCTGGGCTCCGGGGCGGACCATTTTAAGAACCGTTTCTCAATCTCGCTGTCCGGGACCTTTAGAGTTAATGTTTTGGCCGGAATGTCGATGGCAATGCGGTCTCCCTCTTGGACAATGGCAATGGGCCCTTTTTGCATGGCTTCCGGGGAAATGTGACCGATGGCCGCGCCCCGGGTGCCGCCTGAAAAACGGCCGTCGGTGAGCAGGGCCACATGGGTGTCGAGCTTCATGCCGGCAATGGCGGACGTAGGGGTGAGCATCTCCCGCATCCCCGGGCCGCCCCTGGGACCTTCGTACCGTATGACGATCACGTCGCCTCGTTTGATTTTCCCCCCCATGATGGCCTGGGTGGCATCCTCTTCGGAATCGAACACCCTTGCAGGTCCTTCATGGCAAAGCATTTCATCCAGAACCGCTGACTGCTTGACCACGCCGCCTTCAGGGGCCAGGTTCCCGAACAGGACGGCAAGACCCCCTTCCTTATGGTAAGGATTGCCTGGGGTTCGGATGACCGTGTCGTCGAGGTTGCGCACGGTATTCAAGTTTTCTTCCACGGTTTTTCCGGTGACGGTGAGGCAGTCCGTGTGGATCAGGCCGGCGCCGGAAAGTACCTTCATCACCGCAGCGACGCCCCCGGCCCGGTTCAAATCTTCGAGGTGGTGCTGTCCGGCGGGACTGAGGGAGCACAGATGTGGGGTGGCTTTGCTGATTTCGTTGATCAGATCGAGATCGATGGTTACGTTGGCTTCC
>JAQBBE010000245.1:0-21350 GCA_032126435.1 Desulfobacterales bacterium
CGATTCAAGCAGAGGTGGCTGGATTTGTTCGCAATCTTCTCGATCTATGCAAATTAGACGAAATTTAGTCCATAAACTTATTGCAATTCTACTGGTAATATTTTTTATTTCTGTCCACCAAAAATGTACCAATTCAAAAAAACAGCATGCACGGCATGCAATGAATACAGGGGTTTACGACAGCATGCACGGATAAGGAATGAAAGCCAGGATTGAAGGAATATGCTTTGAAATTAATAGGTTAGAGTTGGTTTTATCGGAAGGGTGCTACTTCTTTGGGAGCAGGAAGTCGGAGGTTCAAATCCTCTCGCCCCGACCAGCCTTCCCTTCGAAACGAGTGAAGATACGAAGGGTGCCCTGCCGGAATTCCTTGTGTGAGGTAAAACGCCAGAGAAGGTGAGTTCAGGATCATTGTCAGTTAAATAGCGCTGGTAATCAGGCCCGATCAGGTTAGATCAGGTGTAGAATCAACTTTGACCTTTAGGAAAATAAACCTAATTGGATAAAATAATCACTAAAGCGAAATTACAAATAAAATCAAATAGATATGCTGAATTGTAGTGGGGGGTATTCATCATTCATAATTGATTACCATTGACACAAAGCAGTCCAAACTTGATAATAAGCATTATTTCTTGGGATATTACGAAAAATTCTTTAATGGCAGATAGCTCAGAATTGTGAAGAGCTTCAAAATATAATCTTATCCTTCCTTTCCGTCTAACACCTTCCGAACTCTAAACGCAAAATCACGCTTATCGAGTGGTTTTTCAATGTAATCGGCAGCACCTATCTCCTTTGCTTTTTTTTCATCTATCTTTTCGCTAAACCCAGTACAGAGAATAATGGGAAGGTCTGGTCGTATGTTGAGGATTTCTTTTACCAGCTGATCTCCGGTCATTTTAGGCATGGTCAGATCTGTTATAACCAAATCAAATTTTTCTGGTTGGGATCGAAATAGGTTTAAAGCCTCAATGGGGCTTGTTGTCGATTCAACTTTATATCCCAGCCTTTCCAGCCTTTGATGCCCCAATTTTAAGATCGATACTTCATCATCAATCAAAATGATCCTTTCATCTCCAGTAGGAAGTTCTTCAATTGTTTCGATTTGTTCAACAGCTGCTTCTCCAATCACAGGAAAAAAGATATTAAAGGTGGTCCCCTTGCCGAGTTCGCTTTCCACTGTAATTAAACCATCGTGTCCTTTGACGATGCCGTGAACTACGGCCAATCCCATTCCCGTACCCTTGTCCACCTCTTTTGTCGTAAAATAGGGATCAAAGATTCGATCAATTTTATCCTTGGGAATGCCGTATCCTGTGTCGCTTACGATCAAATTTACATAACGTCCCGGATTTAACTCGGGGTATTGAGCTACAGTGTCTTCATCAAGTTTTCTATTTTTAAGGCTAACCTCAAGAATACCGCCATCCGGCATGGCATGATTCGCATTGGTGCAAAGATTTATAAGAACCTGATTGATTTGGGTGGGATCTGCTAGAATGGTATCAACGTCTTTCGTAATATTTTGGCGAAATTCAATGCTTGTGGGAATAGATGACCGCATTAACTTGAGTGATTCTTTGACAATAGGGATGATATTCGTCGGTTTTTTCTCAAGCATTGTTTTGCGTGCAAAACTTAGGAGTTGACGTACAACATCTTTTGCGCGGAAACTAGCGGTTCGGACTTCTTCCAAATTGAGTCGGGCAGGATTCCATTCGGGAACATCATCTATTGCCAATTCGGTATTACCCAGAATAATACTAAGAATGTTGTTGAAATCATGAGCGATTCCTCCGGCTAATGTGCCAATGGCTTCCATTTTCCGGGATTGATGCAATTGTTCCTCAAGCCGCTTACGCTCCTTGAAAAGATCATCAAGTTCCTCTTTGATCAACTTTATGGATTGATATAGAAAATATAACGGATGGTCCTCGCCCATATCGAACATGTTGTCGATGCCTTCCTGTTCCCATTTGATGCTGCTGATTATGGCCATTAATTTTTCAATATCCCCATGGGTTATTACAGCAGGTTTTTCACTTTCCCGTATCGCATGTTTTTTTGAGAAATTCCCGGACCTGTCGTTGCGGATCAGGTGAAATGCATGACCGATATCCTTCGCGATTTTGACTTTAAAGGGCATCAACGGTCTGGCCAAATACAATGCTGTTCCCATAAATGCATTTTCTCCGTATAGAATATACATCCTGAGAGGAAAACGCTGATGCCAGCTTTTTAAGGACTGCATGTATTTGGAACGCGCCGAGCGGCTTGCACCTTTAAGCCTGCTGGAATCGACAACAATATATTTTATCTTAGAATCTGCAGGAATGGCTGATTGGTACATATAACGCATATGTTCTATAAGCGGTATATGCTTTGGCTCAAAATATCCCTCGGAAGTTGAATGCAAAATACACCGGTCAATTACCACCACTTGATTGGAATATTCCGGGGTTTGAATGTTCCAGGCATCTTCGGAAAGCAGTTCAACAGGCGACATGGAGCAGTCTATATTGCTGAAATATTTGGATAAATCTATGGAAGCAATATCTATTTTCTGCCCCTCTTGACCACTAAGTTCTAAGACCAGCTTGGCAGCATCTTGGTAATTCCTGGTAACATGAATGTATTTACCGGCAGTATTGAAACGTCTGCCTATTTTAACGGCGATGGACAGTTGGGGTGATAAATTGCAGAAAACCAATGATAAAAGACGTTTATCATTGTTCATATCGGTGGTAAAATATCTTCGTGCCGCCGTGCTGGAACCCCTTAAAAAAGCATAATCTTGGATTTGGGCATATGGGCCGTTGCCTCCTGATATGAAACTGCCAACTTTCTCCCTGAGTACTGATGAATTTCGAACCCCGATAAGATCTGCACGCCCTTTCGGCAAACTGTAGATTATAGAATTCCCGATTATCCAAAAATTGGCGATAAAAGTATCGCTGACTTTTTGATTAATCCATTCAGGAACGGAGAAAACCTCGAGCCCTGTTACAGGACAAAAAAGAGCCAATGCGAAATCCCTCCTTTATTCTTTTTGAGTTCTTTTTATAAATGTCATGCTTGCTTTCATCACTTGAAACTCGGCAAATATCAATGATATTATTGATATTTTTTCTTTCAACAGTATTAAAAAAGAGCGCCGCATGCTTGATAAAGTGTATTGTCAAATCAGGAACTGGTCAGGTGCTGGTTGAGGATGTTAATCCCCTCTATACCAGAAAAAAAGGTTCAAGTTCAAGAGATTGTGTTCTGATGAAACATGACGCGAATGCATATAGCTTGCAACCATCTATTATTACTCATAAAAAAATACGATAATGGTATCAAAAAATCATTCCCCTTCTAATTTCTGACATATTTTGCTACGACATGAAATCCATTAAAACAAATAGATATCAAATTCGAACTGTAAATATCAAGTCGAGATCGTTTTTCAGATATCCATTCTATATTATAACATGTGAGATTATCAGAAATTGTCGTGCGGGCAGTTTGATAATTGTATGGTTAAATCTTGGTCAGTGCATATTATCCGGGCAATACGTTTTAAGCGCCACTTTTAACCGGATTTAAAAAGTTACGTATGGTTGAAGGATACCATTTATCTTTATCATCGAATGTTGGGTAGCCTTTGTCATTGAGGGCCTTCGATATTTGCCACTCATCCCGACCTTTCTTATCCATTTCAAGGATCAAATCATGAATCGGTTTTTGTTCAAGTTTTCTTTCCGGTTGTTTCTCCACAGGCACTTCAAGTGATATATCCTTCAATCCTTCGATGGCACGATTAACGATGGACACCAAAGATTCACCGGTACATTTTTGTTCCTGTTCCAATATTTCACTGGCCGCAGAAGAAAGCATGACTTGTATGAGCCTACCGCCTTCCGTCCGCTTTTTTTCCCGGTAACGATTTGATCTTTTCCTGTCAGATTTTCGTCTTTCTTGTAATGTTGCCAATATGTTATCCTTTAAAATATAATGTTACATGCAACATCACATGTATCAGTCTTTTTTGATGCTGTCAAGTTATTATAAGGTCACGCAAAAAGACCTTGTTTTTTATAAAAAGTGGCTGGATGCATTCATATATTTTTCTAAGTTGTTGAAACCGGCTATTTTTCGTTTTTCTCCGGAGTTTGTTGAGGATAGGGGCCTGCTAGTTGTTTGGGGGAAATTAGGGGGTTTTTGAAAAGAAAACTAAAAGGGAATTAAAGAAATGCCTTTGGGGTGCTGCATTATTTATCTGTCCAAATGGATATCAAAGAAAAACCGTAAAAACACGCTCTTTAGTGGTGCTTACATTCGGTATTTTTGAAATATCCGGGATAGGGGGATAGCCATATCCCCCGTCTTTTCTCTATATTCAGTAGCTTTTTGATTAAACAAAAAACTTCGAGCGTGATTTTGTTTTGTTCCGACTCTTGTAGACTCCGGATAATTTTTGTTGCGGTTTTCCTCTCCATTGCGAGCGGCCTTCGCGATTAGGCACTGGTAATCCGTAGTCAAAAGTTGATAAGGTGCGTTGCTCGACCTCAGAACCAATAATTCGATTGATGGCGCGCACCATATCCTTGTCTTCTCCGGTAACAAGGGTAAAAGCTTCACCGCTGCAAGTTGCCCGGCCTGTCCGTCCGATGCGGTGAATGTATGCCTCGGGGGTGGAAGGGATATCATAGTTGATGACATGAGAAATCCGGGTAACGTCAATGCCGCGAGCGGCGATATCGGTGGCCACCAGAATCTGAAATGTCCCGTCGCGAAAGCCGTCCAATGCTGCCTGGCGGCGTGCCTGGGAAAGGTTTCCCTGCAGTGAGGCTGATCGGTATCCTGCGTCAACAAGCTTTTTCCCCAAGCTTTTGGCGCGATGTTTGGTTCGGGTAAAAACCAGCACCGACGTGGTATTGGTGTTTCCCAGCAGCTTTAACAGCAGCGCTGTTTTTAAATGCTGGGCTACCGGGTAGAGTGCGTGACTGACAGTATCAGCAGGTGCGGTGATTCCCACCTGAACGGTGGCCGGATTTTGCAGGATATCCCCGGCCAAGCGACGGATTTCAGGGGGCATGGTCGCCGAGAAGAGCAACGTCTGGCGCTTTATCGGAAGATGTTTTAAAATTCGCCGGATATCAGGCATAAATCCCATGTCAAACATCTGGTCGGCTTCATCTATAACCAGCACTTCCAGTTGGGAAAGATCGATGCTGTGACGTCCGATATGGTCAAGAAGCCGGCCAGGGCAGGCAACAACAATATCGGCATGCTTCAGTTTCTGAATCTGCGGATTAATTCCCACGCCACCGTAAACAGAAACGCTTCTTATGCGCGTCTTACGACCCAGGGTTTCGATAGCCTGATGAATTTGTTCGGCCAATTCACGGGTGGGGGCGATTATCAGGGCGCGGACGCATCCGTATTTTCTCTCCAGCAGTCGATTGAGTATCGGCAGCACGAAGGCCGCTGTTTTACCGGTGCCGGTTTGGGCCATACCCATTACATCACGACCATTAGATACCTGCGGGATTGCCCGAGCCTGAATCGGGGTCGGGGTTTCATAACCCGCCGCTGCAATGCCTGCGGCAACGGAGGGATGAAAATTAAATGTTTCAAAGTTCAATAAATACCTTCTTTCCGTGTTCCAATAAAAAAAGCCCCGGACTTATTCCGGGGCTTATGTGATTTTTAGTTACAACCAGGAACACTGTTAATTTTTAGGAATCATACAGGCAGTTGGAATTGCTGTCAAGTTAATTATCTAATATTATGGTTCTTCTCCAATTTAGTTGGAGAAGAGGGTCCAAGGATTCAAGGGGTCAAGGATTTAAGGGTTTGTTTTCTAAAGACTTTATCAGCGCCTTTAACATTCTTTCTATTTCTGCGATGTCTTTTTTTAGTGGTCCCAATTCACTTTTTTCAATTAAATCTAAATCCCCTGCTAATAATATCTGTGTTTCCAATTCGCAAACAGAACCATAAGATATGTAAAGCATCCTAACGTAATCCAAGGTTGTCTTTCTTCCATTCTGAATTGGACACCCATCGTGTTCATTTTGGATTCGTGGATGGGCAATAGCTAAGCCAAAAGCCGGAACATCAACGGCAACGTAATGCCGCATCCTATGGTCGTGGTAAATACCAGTTTTGAAGCAAGCTTTGCATCACAGCCGTAGCTACTGGCCAATACGACGGACAACATGGCAGAAGGCATGGCCGCTTCCAGAACCAGAACCTGCACTTGCCAGTCCGGAATATTCATGGCCAATGTAGGCAGCCAAACCATCACCGGTTTAAGGATCAATTTGAGAAAGCCCGCCACTGCCGTCATAGAAAGAACAGCCTTAAGCCCGGAAAATCGAAGTAGAACGCCGACCGTTAAGACCACTGCAAAGGTGTTGGCTTTGGCCAGTACCTTTATCCCTTGGAAAATTGTATCAACTACAGGTATGTCTGTCGGAAGCTTTAAAGATGACCATAAAATACCGGCCGCTACCGAGATAAAAATGGGAGATCGGAAGAACTTAAGTGCGGCGGAAAAACGGTCTTTCCTGTCCACTTTTTGACCACCGTAATACATTGCCAGCATCGTGCCAATGGTGAACAACGCCGGCCCTACGCCGATCTCGGATACCACAACAGCTTCAGTTAATGCTTGAACATTTTCCGGGAATACTTGGCTGATCAGTGCATAACCGAGTAACGATGAACTCCCAAAGCCAGAGACCAACATGAGCGCGCCTTGCTGAGGACCGGATAGCTTCATCGACCGGCCCAACACCCAGGCTAGTGCCAGCGATGATATCTCGGCAACAAACATGATCAGGGCCAAGAAGCCCTCACTCCAATCGATGGAAGTTTTTGCTAAAGATACGAATATTAATGCGGGGAGTGTTATATGGGTAACCAGCTTGGAAAAAACTTGTCCGTCTTCTTCTTTGATGATCCCGATCCATCGGAGAAACATGGACAGGCTGATCAGACCTACGAGTAATGCGATGGAAGATATAAGCTGTTGGTATAGCTCCATGAGTAAAAGCTCCTGTCAAGATTATACACTTTCATTAACACATACTAAGGAGTTCATAAATTATTCGACAGCGAGGAAACTCCCTTCATTGGCGCGCACCCCACTTTCATTCCTCCTCAACCGGTTTTCGATTTAAGGTGTCGTGCCTGAAGCTTCACTTTCTATTCGGTCCGTATCGTTGGAGATTTCTTTTTCGAACCTTATAATTTATGCGGCGCCTTTTCTCTGGCCGGCCGCCGGATCATCCTGCCTTGCATGACCATGTCAGAAAATCTACACTTTGTATCCGGCGGCGGACAGGACACTATTTTTCCGATATAGTCCAGGCAGCACTGCCCAAGAGCCAATACTTTAAAATTGCGTTTTTCCATTATGATGTCTAAAACAGTTTCAACTGGTCCAAGTTTTTTCCCCGGCTTGAACAAAATGTTTGCTCGGTTATCCGGTCAAGGTCTTTGCGTTTCAATTCCTTTGACCAATCTTTACAGAACTCTTTTTGCGGTTCTTCACGGTATGTTACCTGGAACGTATCGTCTCCCAAGTCTTTTAGGTCCATGATCTCATTTAAAATCAGTTCTCTTTCTTGAGACGTCATTACTGGAAATCCGTAATAATTGTTTTGGTGCTTTAAAGGCCCCTTTTCTCTAATCCGATGAATCACGAATTGAATATGCCGTAACAATCTGTTTTGGATATATCTGTTTGAAAACGGCACGATTTCATTCTTGAATTCACCAACGGTGTCTCGGAATGCAGCATCTATTTCATATCCGATACTGTTTCTCCCTGATGCCATCGCGGCATAGGTGGTTGTTCCTGTACCCAAGAAGGGGTCGAGAACTACATCTCCTTTAGCGGAGTACATGTTTATCAGTCGATAGGCCATTTCAAAAGGGTAGGCCGCACTCCTTGAACGCGTATCCGTCTTTTTGAGCGCTTGTGTCGTCCCTTTGATGTCAAACCATATATCTGAATAAAAAACATTTCTTTCTTCCCAGAAGATGGCGCTTTCTCGTCGGTTCTTTTTGTCTTTTTCTTTTTTGAATAGACGCTTTGGCCCTTTTCTGACGATCAGAATATATTCATGCTCCAACGTCACATAGGCTCCTGCCGGGAGCATTCCGGAACCCATGAATTTATTCGGAGCGTTGGTCTGTTTCCGCCATAAAATGTCAGGCAGGGCAGTGAATCCAAGTTCCAGAAGCTGCTTGAGTATTCTCATGTGATTTGGATACAGTACGAAGTTGCCCTTGATGGTTCTTGTTGCATCCCCGATGTTGATACAGGCAAATCCGCCAAATTTTAAAACACGATAAATCTCAGCCCAAATAGGGTCTAAAATTGAATGTATCAATTCAAAGGCATCTGTCCCATTTTCTTTTTCCAGAGCCTTCCTGACATGAGAGTTCTGCCGGGCGAACAATTCATCCCACATTTGAATCATCGGGTAGGGCGGGGACGTGACCATGAGGTCTACGCTTTCTGAGGGAACGGTGTCCATTCTTTTGGAATCAGAATATATAACGCTATGATTTGTTATCATCGTATAGTTTCTTTCCTATCATCAAGTCGGACCTATTCATCTGTTCCCTTTATTGTCTTCCGTCGCCTTTGGCCACAAACATCATGGCGCATTCTCAAAAAAAATCCTGGATTCTCCCGGGTTGTAGGCAAAGATAATTCTATTTTGTTACAGCGTGGGGGTTGAAAAGGGGCTACTTCGGCCGCTAAAAAAAGCATTATTTTTACATTTGAGTACATTTACAATGCTAAAATGTCAAGAATATTAAATAAATTACGCTTTGACCCGGATTATTTATTGACAAACAGCATTCATGCTGGCAATTGGATTAGAATAAAAACAATTTCAACCCATCATTCAGATAAGGAACATCTCCATGACACTGACAAAAGCCCAGATTGTCGAAGAAATCCGGCAGCGAAACGGATTTTCAAGAAAAAAATCCATCGAAACCGTCGAAGCAATGCTTGAAATTATGAAAGAATCACTTGGATCCGGTGAAAATGTTCTCATCAGCGGGTTTGGCAAGTTCAGTGTTAAAGAGAAGCGGGAACGCAAGGGAAGAAATCCTGCTTCGGGTGATGCGATGATGCTGGCACCCAGAAAAGTCGTTACATTCAATTGTTCAGGGAAATTGAGAAAAAGGATTAACGGGTAATTTAAGTATCCTGATCCATACTCGATTCGGAAAAATCAGAACCATCACAACACGTTTTCGTACACGTCTTCGATTTCCTCCGGCCGGATCCACAGATCGCCCAGCGCTTTTCAACAAAATCTTCGAGTTCGCAGGCAAGCTCCCGAGTTCTGACTGCGAGATATTCATTCCGCAGGCCCAAAAATTTTAAATTTCATGGAATTTTGTAAATCTTACGTGTTGTAAATCCGATCTGTTTTTGATATCTGAATGGTAATTTTTACCGGTTGCCGTTGGGATTCATATTTTGCGGCTGGGTTGAAAATGACACACCATTCAATCTTCTCTCTCTATCTAATTTTTAGCATTCGTTTTATTTGGTATTGCCAGAGCAAAAGGATGCAAGTCTTGTGTTGATGATATCTTGGACGCGTATTTATGGGGAATGATTTGCAGCGCTACAAAATTCCGGAAAGCAAATATTGCGGGCTCATTTTAAACGGGAATTACAGTGATGAACTCAAAAGCCGTGTGGCAGACTGTATTAACCGATTTCATGCCTTTGACCAAAGCGGGAGTCCGGCGATTCCGTATATTTCGGCATGGCATGAAAATGAAAAAATCGTCTGGTATGAGTTCGCCAGTAAACGCTTTGTAGCGCTGTTGGGATGTGATGTTTCAGAATTGCCCGAATCTTTCCGAAAGAGCATCATCGACCGACGCGAATACAAGGATTTAGATCAATGCATCCAGCAAGAAGTCATCAGCAAACAGAAATTAAGCGACCTTAGAACAGATTTGAGAGATGAGATTAAAAAAAAGGGCGTGCTGGAGGCTGTGTATAAAATTGCCTCCGGAAAAGAAAAAACGTTTTGGCTGAAAGATCAAGCAACCATCGAATCCTACGAAGGGGATGGCATCAATATCTCTCTGGGATGCCTTACCATTGTTACGAAGGAGATGGAGGCCGAGGAGCATCTCAAACGAACCGAGGAAGCCTTAAAAAAAAGCGAGGATAAGTTTCGGAGGCAGGCCATACACGACAATTTAACCGGCCTATACAATACCCGATACCTTTACAAGGCGCTATCAGAATTGATATCGGAATGCTCTGATACGGGTCTGCCTTTTTCACTGATTTTCATGGATATCGATGACTTTAAGAACGTTGTTGACACGTATGGGCACTTGAGCGCCAGCCAAGCTCTTCAGGAGTTGGCTGCGACCATCCGGTCGACCCTTCATGACCCGGCCTATGGCGTGGCCTACGGTGGTGATGAATTTGTGGTGGTACTTCCGGGTTTTAGTAAACTCCAGGCCTTTGATATGGCAGAGCGCATCCGATCACGGATGAAGGAAACCGTCTACTTGTCAAAGATTGGCGCACATGTAAAACTTCAAGCAAGCTTTGGTATTTCTAGTTTTCCAGACGACGCGGCCGGCCTGTCAGAACTGCTATCATTGGCAGACGAAGCCATGTTCAGTGTCAAGGAAAGCGGCAAGGACTCTGTGAGTTCCATCGGCAGGGATACCACCGAAAGCCTCGCTTGAGCGGACAACATACACCGATTTGGGAGCGTGTGACATGCCGAAAAAAAAGAAAATAAAACTGATTTCTTGGAATGTGAACGGCTTTCGAGCGGCTATTAAAAAGGATTTTTTTAAATCATACCAACAGATGGATGCCGACATATTTGCCATCCAGGAAACAAAGCTTCAGGCGCCGCAAATTACGGATGAGATGAAGGATATTGAAGGGTATAATACATTCTGGTCTCATGCCACGGTAAAAAAAGGATACAGTGGGGTCTGCACCTATACCCGGATCAAACCCAAGAGAATTAATAACGGTGTGGGTGAGCCGAAATTCGACAATGAGGGACGCATCATCGAGATGGATTTTGACGATTTCGTATTTTTTAATGTCTATTTCCCTAACGGCCAAATGAGCGAAGAACGGCTCCAATACAAACTCGATTTTTATGAAGAATTTTTTAAATATGCCGATGCGTATAAAAACCAGGGCCGAAGCCTTATCATTACGGGAGATTACAATACAGCTCATAATGAAATCGATTTGAAGAATTCGAAAGCCAATGAAAAAACTTCCGGATTTTTGAGAATCGAGCGCGATTGGCTCGATAGGATTATTGAAAACGGCTACATAGACACCTACAGGTATTTTAATCCGGATACTGTAAAATATTCATGGTGGACCTACCGATTCAAAGCAAGGGAGCGGAACATCGGGTGGCGTATCGATTATTTTTTTGTCACAAAAGATATTATAGATAAAGGTTGGGTTAAAGAGGCTTTTATCGACAACGATATTTTTGGCTCAGACCATTGTCCCGTCGGTCTGGTTATCGAAATCTGAACCTGTTTTCGTTTGGATAATGGGGAAGGCACAAAGGAGCAAAATGGAACGCCCGAAAATTGTAGCGATCTACGGTAGTCCGCGTCGGAATGGAAATACGGCAACACTTTTGAGACACGCCGTCCAGGGTGCACGGGATTCCGATGCTCAAGTCGAAGAAATCGTCCTGAGGGATTTAAAAATATCGCCTTGTCTTGAAATATACGCGTGCAAAAAAGACGGGCGATGCGCCATTAAAGATGATTTTCATCACGTTGTGGACCACATCCTATCAGCCAAAGGATTAATGCTTGCAAGTCCCATCTTTTTTTATACGGTCAGTGCTCACACGAAAATTTTAATGGATCGCTGTCAGTCGCTGTGGGTGAAAAAATATTGGATTGACAAGGTCCCTTTCGGTCAATGGGAGTCCAAACGGAAGGGCTTTTTTATTTCAGCCGGTGCCACCCAAGGTAAAAAGCTTTTTGATGGAACCCTTTTGACGATCAAATATTTTTTCGATGTGTTGGATATGGAGCTTTTCCGATCACTTTTGTATCGCGGACTCGATTTTGAAGGTGATGTTTTAAAGCACCCGGAATATCTTGAAGAAGCCTATCTGGCAGGGAAAACCTTTGCTGAAGCGCTTTAAATAACACCCCGTGAAGCGCGCCAACATATAGAAGTTATCGGGATATGTTGCGTGTCTGATGCTGCTGTTAAAAGTAAGTCTTCGCCCCTGCGTACTTTTTTTTAAAATATGGGTTGTTAAGAGACGTCCTTTTTACGTCCTTTCCCCTTCCGGGCGCATGAATAAATTGTCCGTTTCCATCATAGATGCCTACGTGGGAAATTTTTCCGATGCCGGCGGTATTGAAGAACACAAGATCTCCTTTTTTCAGTCGGCTTCGCCTTGCGGACACGCCTGCATTCCACTGCGCATGAGACGATCTGGGAAGTTCCAATCCGTTCAACTGGTATACCGTTCGGGTGAGCCCGCTGCAGTCAAATCCTTTCTTGGCGGACTCTCCGCCCCACCGGTAGGGAATTCCGATGAAGCTGCCGGCTGTTCGTACGATTTTATCTCTCAAATCAGCCGTTGAATAATTCTCGAAAGTGACAACATAGAAATCGTTGATAATTCCTGCGGAAAGAAGTGTTTTTGCCCGGTTATTTGCATCGGTCCTGGATGCGAAATTCCCGAAGCGAACCTTATAAAGACCCGAAGGATCGATAAAATGATACGCATCTAATCCTTGGCGCCGTAATTTATCGGTAAACCGTAGTGCGTTTTCCATATCTGAAAACGCGCCTGCCTGAATTGTGTAATGAATCGATGCCAAAGGGGTCTGGAAAGCAGGCTCCAAAGATGATTTCATGGGAGTACGGGCACATCCTGCAAGAAAAAAAAGCGTCAAGACAAGAACGAACGAAACCTTTAGTTTCTCGAAATCGACACTTTTGTTTTCGGATGAACCAGAACAATCCATATAACCCACTGGAAAATTTTATGATAATTTCATGCCAGGGTCTGCACTTTACCCGCTACGGTTTATCATCATTCCTGAACATCAGTTTCCGTTTTAATTTCAGGGGAATAAATGACCAACCGGTCGCCGGGGTGGATATATTCCTTCTGCTCCAGCCGATTCCATATCACCAAAACCGGCAGGGGGACCTTAAAGCGTTCGGCAATGGTTGTCAGATTATCGCCATCTTTAACCACATATATCCGCTCCTTTCTTTCAGCCAGCCATTGGTCGACCAGCCCTTTAAAGCGACTATGAAAACCCCGTGCCGAACCTTCGGGGATCAGAATGGTGTGTGTTCCCACGGCCAGAAAATGACCTCTGATTTCCGGGTTTAAATCTTTTATTCTTTTGAAATGAGAATCGGCGGCCTGAGCGATAATGAGAATGGGGATTTCTTGAAAACATTCGATGGTTATTCGTTCGAACGTTAAGGGCGGATAAAGATCCTCTTGCTTAAGCTGAAACCCGTATTTTTCCGGATTTTCCAGGACAATTTTGGCTGAAATGACCCGGAAAACATATCGTTGCGTTTCCAGGGGGAGATAAAGGCGATAGTAATTGTTTGTTTTTTGTGCAAGTATTTCCGCCTGCAGGCCTTCTTCACCCATATTGTAAGCGGCTGCTGCAAGTGTCCAAGATCCGAACAGGTCATAAAGATCTTTAAAATACATAATGGCCGCTTGGGTGGATTTGAAAATATTTCGGCGCTCATCTTTTTCCGAGTCGATCTTCAAACCATATTTGCGGCCGGTTGCCGCCATAAACTGCCAGAACCCGATGGCCTTTTTGGGTGAGCCGACATGCGGTCGCAAGGCGCTTTCAGCAATCGCGATATATTTGAGATCATCCGGCATGTGTTGTTCTTTGAGCAGTGCTTCAATCAGCGGCATATAGCGGGCAGACCGCTTGATCCAGAGAATCACCTGGGGCCGATCCCACAACGTCAGCAGCAGCTCTTTTTCCAGACGCTCCCGGATTTCCTGTTCCTCCAGGGCAACGGGTTCTCCACAGAAATCCAATGAACCGTTGGTTCGGATGCTGGTCATCAGGGAGGGGAATTGGGAAGGTACTATCTCGTGATCCGGCTGGCTCCAAGAGTCTGCTGCCGTCAAAACCATGATAATTAGGCATGAAAGTACAATGTTTCGAATGATCGATCCTACCATAGCATAAAGTTTCATATGGGGTTCAAAGTCAATAAATTGTCAATGGAGTTCGACATGTTTGTTTTTATACGCTGGATTATACCTTTTCCTGAAGCTTCACTCGAAAACCAAATTAATTAATAACAGGTTTCGACACAAAATCAAAGGCCAAAAATAGATTGATTAACAAAGGAAACCTGCTATAAATTTAGACAATCATCTGAGATATCAATAAAAAACCATTGGAGATTATAAGGAGACAGCATGAAAAGAGCATTTATTTTGTTACTGACGGCGACGCTACTCCTCATGGCCCATTCTTCCCTTGCCCAATGTCCGTCCGGTTCGGATCGAAATTTAATCCTTACCGAAGGTATGGCCGAGGTGACGGGTCAAAACGATTCGGCCAAGATTTCTTTAGCCGTTGTGACCGAAGGACGAAATTTGGAACAGGCCAGCTCAGAAAATGCCGGTAAAATCGATGCCGTTCTAAAAGGTCTGAAGGACTTGCGTATCGAAAATCTTAAACTTAAGACCGCCAATTATCGCGTTTCGCCCCAAAAGGATTATAAAGCCCGACCGCCCAAAATTAACGGTTATGAAGTGTCCAATGCAATTGAAGTGACTCTGGCAGGATTTGAGCCTGAGCCTTTAGCCAAGAATGTTTCCAAAATTATCGGAAAAGCTCTGGAAAGCGGGTCCAACAATATCAATCACATTCAATTTTACATCAATAACAAACAACCGTTAGAAAAGGACGCCTTGAAACTCGCGACACGAGAAGCTATGGATCGGGCGAGAACTTTAGCCGAGGCAGCGGGGGTGAAACTGAAACGCGTTGTTTCACTGAGCACGCAGCCGATTCAAATACCGCCCCGGCCGCAGATGTTACGCGCAGCAGAAATGAAGACCGAAGCCGCCGCCGCACCGCCCATGGAGATCGGGGAAAGCCAAATTCGTGTTACGGTGAGCATCGCATATGAAATAGAACCCTAAATTCGCTCGATCCGGGTAGAATAGCGGGGCGTTTCACTGACCAGGATCCCCATACCTGCTGTTGGTGTTATTTAGTTTCCATCCATAAATGGCCCTTTTTGCCCGGATCTGCGTTCTCCGCGGGTTTCCGGCTGCGGCATACAGGGAGTATGCCTCACCGAAAACCCTTGTGCGGCCTTGATCCGGACAAAAATTGCTCATTTATGAATTGGAAACGTACCGTGTCCACTTTACAATTGTGGATGAACACTATTTTATTTTTGCAATACAGGCCCAACCGAAAATGAAATTTCGAAGTTTTTACCCTAAATCGAAACTTTTATGCAACCATTTTTCTTCACCCGGATCGGTGGGAAAAGAAAAAATATGCATTTTCGTTCTTTGGCTATTCTGCCATTTCTGGAAACAGGTTGTGTTATGCTAAAGTATCTTTGTGATCGATTCTATTTTTTTCACTGAAGGGGTTACATTTATAGTGTAAGTTTGATACGGATAGGGAAGTTAAGATAATTTTTCCCGGAGCTTTTATATGATACTCAATATGGCCCTTTTTGCATTAGGGTTTTTACTGCTCTATTATGGCGCCAACTGGCTGGTAAAAGGATCTTCAAGCCTTGCACGGAATCTCGGTTTGAAACCCCTGGTTATCGGCTTGACGGTCGTTGCATTCGGGACTTCAGCACCTGAGCTGGTTGTCAGCGTTGTATCTTCCATTAAAGGCAAAAGCATGATCGCTGTGGGCAATGTCGTCGGAAGTAATATTTGCAACATAGCGCTTGTTCTCGGCCTGGCAGCCTTAATACACCCGATAAAAAGTCATCGGTCCGTATTCCATCGAGACATACCGATAATGTTCGGGGTATCCTTATATCTTTTGCTGATTTCTCTTAATTCGGAAATCAGTAGACTCGAAGGTGCGTCGCTTTTCTGTGGAATTATCTTATACACATGTTTCAATTATTACATTGCCGTTAAAGAATCCAGGCGGGCGTTAAATGGAGAAGGTGTCGCTTTCGCCCATGCCGTGGAAGAAATTGAATTTGTGCCTTCCAGAACCCGGCAGATGGTATGGATCTTTGCGGGAATTGTCGGGGTGGTTGTCGGTGCTGAGATTTTTATCGATGCCGCTGTAGCCATCATGAAAATATTCAGCGTCAGCGAAAAGTTCATCGGTCTGACCATCGTGGCTTTGGGGACCTCCCTTCCTGAACTGGCCACTTCTGTTGTTGCCGCATTTAGGAAAGAGATGGATATCAGCATCGGCAACCTCGTGGGAAGCAATGTTTTTAACATTCTCAGTGTGCTCGGTGCAGCCTCCCTGGTGAGGCCCATTACGCTTCCCGGGGGTTTCGTTCAAAGCGGTCTGCTTTTCGATTACATGGTAATGATATTTATCAGCATTCTGCCGTGGCTGATGATGAGAAAGACTTGCGTTGTGAATCGCAAGGACGGTGTTGTTCTTTTGGCCTGTTATGTGGGATACGTCGCCTATTTAATACTTAAATCTTAGCCCGAATTTTTTATGAGAAATCCGGGTTAGCGCCAGCCGATGGTTTCATAGCCCCTTTCTTGGAGGCATTTTTCAACATAACGGCGAAAGAGCGGATCAGCTTCCCCTGAACGGATCGCACTATGGGTCAACACGCCGGCCCCTGCCCCTGCTGCACCCGCACCAATAGCGCGTCCCACATTTTTGCCGAGCACGGCGCCTATTGCAGCGCCTGTGGCTGCACCGACGGCAGCACCGGTGGCCGTATCTTTGGCGATCTTTCCGCCAACGTCCTCCTTAGCACCATACTCGGTGGCCAAACGCATACATTCATCGATATCGCCCTGGGCCTTTTCATTCCCGACGTTCTGCAGGTAGGGATTTGGGTAAAGAACCGGACGCTGCAGGGCACAGCCGCAAAAGAATATAATCCAAACAATAACGATAAGCTTCGATATATGTGCTCTTTCCACCATTATTCATCCTCCAGGGTTAAAACCGACACTTCAAAACGAATCATTTGATAGTATAGTTGCACGCGTTACCAATCGGTGCAAACCTTGAGTTATTATTGAATTATTGTTTTGTTTCGGCCAGAAGTTCTGCAATATGTTTGACCTGAATCTTTCCTTTTCGTTTATCCATCCCGCCGCGTAGCTGAAGAACGCAACCCGGACAGTCCGTGACCAGAAGCTCGGCCGCGGTATCTTCCACATTGTCCAGCTTCTTTTTAAGGATCTCCGAGGATATTTCAGGAAAATCGATTGAATAAGATCCGCCGAACCCGCAGCAGACATCTTCGTCTTTAGACCTTACATACGTGTAGCCCGCCAATTGGATAAGCTTTCGGGGTTCCGTGGTGACATGCAGGCCCCGGCAAAGATGGCACGGGGCGTGATAGGCAACTTTTTTATGGGTTGCCTTAAATTCTTCTGAAGACACATCGAGCACATTGACCATAAAAGAACTGAAATCGATGATTTTATCCGAAAATTCTTTGAGCTTTCCAAGCCAATCAGAATCTTTTTTGAATATCTTGAAACCATTGTGCCTGAGATGAGATGCGCAGGAAGCGCACAGGGTAAGGATGTAATCATAATTTTCAGGCTGTACGGCTCGAATATTCTGAAGCGCAACTTCTTGGGCGGTTTCCTCCTCAGCAGCCATCAATGCCGGTAATCCGCAGCAGGTTTGATCCTTGGGAAACTCTACCTGAACACGGTGTCCTTCAAGTAGTGCAAGCAGGGCTCTGGCGTGTTCAGGGTAGATGAAATCGACGGCACATCCGGCAAAAAGAGCGACGGTATATTTCGGACGGACAACCTGTTTGCGCAGGTGTTTCCATTGATCTCTAAACGGCGTTTCGGCGATCGCCGGAAGGCTTCGAAATCCGTGTCTTTTTTCAAAAAAATTCGGTAAATGCCGGATCATGGGCCCTTTTTGGGCCAGCGGTTTCTGGGCAAGATAGGATTGGCGGAGGATAAAATGAAAAAGGCGGCGGTTTTTCATGACCTTCGAAAGCAGATAGTTTTTTATCGGTGTTTTTCCTTCTTGATCCAACACCGCTCGGTACGTCTTCTTGATGAGGTGGGGAAGATCGATGTCCACGGGACAAACTTCTCTGCACGCTTGGCAGTTGATGCAGTTCTGCACGATCACCCGGTCATTTTCTATACCATGGTAAAAAAGGGTTAGAATCAAACCGATTGCACCGATGTAGACATGGCCATATTTATGGCCGCCCACCTTGCTGTAGACGGGGCAGACATTGGCACAGGCCCCGCATCGAATGCACCTGAGAGCGGGCGAAAAGACCGGGTCTTTGGCAAGGGCAAGACGTCCGTTGTCCAGAAACACGATATGCATGACTTTCCGGTTCGAGGAAGAAGCGCCGCATTCCACAGCGCCCTTTATCCACGTGACATAAGAGGTGATCGCCTGACCGGTGGCGTTTCTGGGAAGGACTTTAAGGATTCGAAGCATCGTCTTTAAATCCGGAATCAACTTGTCATATCCGACCAGCGCCACATGGACCCTCGGCATGGTCGTCACCAGACGCATATTCCCTTCATTGGTGACCAGACCCAAAGATCCGGATTCCGCAATGGCGAAATTGGCCCCGCTGATCCCCATATCCGCCTCCAGATATGCGGGTCTGAGCTCTTGTCTGGCAACTTTGACCAGTGTGTCGATATCTTCAGAGTTTTGCTTTTTTCCGGTTACATCTCCAAACAGATCGCCCACCTGATGGCGGGAAAGGTGGATAGCGGGAAGCACCATATGGGACGGTCCTTCTTTGCGAAGCTGGATAATCCATTCACCCAGATCGGTCTCCGTTACCGTAAAGCCCTCCTTTTCTAAATGGTCGTTGAGGAACGTCTCTTCGGCGGTCATCGATTTGGATTTGACGATTTTTTTTACATGATTTTCCTTTGCAATGGCAGTGATAATTTCATTGGCCTGCTGGGCATTTTTAGCAATATGAACTTTGGCACCGGCGGTTTCTGCATGGACTTTGAATTCTTCATACAGGTCTTTAAGATACGGCAGTGCGCCGTCTTTTCCTGCTGCGATTTCTTTTTTAATACCTTCAAAATCGATGCTTTCATAAACTGCGGAATGGTTTTCCCGATACGCTGTATAAAAGTTATCCAATGCAGCTCGAAGAAATTGATCGGAAAGCGCCTCTTTGAGCTGCTTTTTATACGATTTCATATCCTGGGCGGTTTTGATCATTCGGGATCTTCCTCCACAATAAGAATGTGTAGCTCCTGGGGACCGTGGACCCCGATAGCCAGCACCCTTTCGATATCTGCCGTTCTGCTGGCACCGGTAATGAACGCATAATAAGACGGTGTATCGGCCTTCAGGACGGCATTCAATTCCGCTTCCAAGCTTTCGCTGTCGGGTTTTATTTTTGAGGCCGGTAAAACGGCGATATGGGTTTCGGCCAGCATGGTTGCAATACGAACATCTTCGGAGGAAGAATCGATCACCAATGTTCCAGTTTCGGCAATCCCCCAGTCAACAGGTGTAAGAGATGTGTGAATCCCACCGGCATGCAGCTTTAAAGGAAAATCAAGCAACTCGAGTTCGGACGCTTCACACGCTTTTTTCAGAAGGCGCGCTTCGTTTGGTTTTAATCCTGTAGCAGCAATGGTTTTGCCACCCTGTTTTTGGGTCAAATCGATCGTGTACCGGAATGCTTGCTCCATATGATTAATTTTCGAAACAATAGCCTGTACGGTTTCTGCTTTTTCTTTCATAAGTTGGATGAAATCTGAATTGGGCATGGCTTTTTCTGAGAGGTGATGGGTTTATCCGATGAAAAACGGATTATTTGATTGCGATCATTTTGAGTATTATGTTTTTTATGGCTGAATATCTATCCTTGGATAGATGCCCTTTTGCGGGCCCTTCCGATAGGGGTGAATGATATTGAATGAAATGTCCTGGGATTTCTGGGCATGCCCCATGTTTTTACTGCCGTCAAAAAAAGCACCGTTGGCCTCTAAAATATGCTCGATTCGATGTTTAAAGGCCTGAACAAATTTAGCACCGCTGCCCTTAAATTTCATGGCACCCAGGTTGAATTTACCGTCAACCTCAGAGAGCGCTTTGATGGAAACGCTGTGTCGTGCAAGATCCTTGGCGTTTCTGATGTAACCCCAAGCGATATACCCTTCCGGAATCTTTAAAGGTGCATTCAGATCAATGATGGTGTGCGGCATAACAATACTTCTTTCCCCGATCTCCAACGGAAAATCATGGGTTCCCCGGAGAAAAGAATTAAAGCCGACAAAAACATTTTCCCCCAGACGGGCGTGGATAATTTTGGCGCCATGAGCCGTCACATTGTTGCCTTCAAGACGGGAATCGATGATATAGCAGTTTTCCTGGGCATTGGCACCCTTTCCCAGCCAGGCATTCCTCAGATATGCCCGCTGTGCCACCAAGACGTTTTCACTGATGTGGCTTTGTCCCCTGACCACAGCATAGCGATTCAGGGAGGCACCCAGTGGAATGTTAATGGGCGCATCGAGGTTCACGACATCAAAAATATTTTGAAAATCTGTTTTTCGGGATCTCACAAAGTCGATAAATATTCCCCTGGGCTTTTCTCCGAATCCTATGGCAATATAATTATCGAGAACTTTTTTAGGAAACGCGTAACTAAACTCAAATAAGTCGCCGCCTTTGATCCAGACCTTTCCGGGTTCCACATTTTGATGAGAAAGCTCACCCACCTGCACATAAGCAAATTCGCCGATAATGGAGTCGTGAGCAGTGGTCAGATCAACGGTACTGAAGGGTCCGATAAAACATCCTTCCACCGGAGAACCGTGAATGTTGGCATAATGCATGGATGCCGTGTTTTGAACAAAAAACTCTTCCAGTGATTCCGGATCATGGGAATAACAGTGGACCAGGGTTTTGATCAGACAGGCATCCTTGATCCGGATGACTTCGTCATCATATACAGGAAGTTCAGCACCTTGAAAATTAAACCAATCCCCTTTGGCCTTGAGTTCATCTCCCCGGACGTCGCTTTTATAAAGTATGGCGTTATCAACCATACATTTGCCGTAAAAATAGCTTCCGGCCAGGTTTGAACAGTTGAAATGAAAGTGAAC
>JAQBBE010000246.1:0-7861 GCA_032126435.1 Desulfobacterales bacterium
ATTCTACGCTATTTTGTCTGTATCGACCGGCAGACCGTGACCGTCTTTGCCGGCGTCCTGCCCGAAGTGAGTGGCTGCATGGATTTCCTGGATCGCTGCCTCCATGCTGGCGCTGCGCCCGACCAGCCAGGCAGGCATCCGCGGAAACCCGCTGATCAAGGCCACAAGGGTCGACGATGTGTAAGGCACCGACTGGATCAGCAGCATGATCACCCACAGGTGGGCGTCCGGAGAATTCATGTTCGTGAAACAGGTCACGGAAAACGCGGCCAACCACAAGGCCAGCATGAACAGTATTTCCTCCCTGGCGGCGCTCAAAGCATGGGTCAGGGTATGGGCGGCGGCCATCTTGGGTGTTCGGAAAAAGGGTCGATCTTTGCGGAAAAGCCCTGTGAGCATCGCCAGGCCGATGACATGGGTCAGCGCCAGGCCCGCAAAAGCGGCGGCCATTGTCTGGCGGGGGCTTGTCCCAACCCGGGTCGTGTAGAGATGGATCAGCTTGATTATTTTAAAACAGAACAGGGACAGAGGCAGTACAGCGAACATGATCAGCGGGGGGTCCACCGTGCGGGGTAGCCACACCATGGCCGTCGACCAGGCCAAGGCGGCAAAGTTGAAGACCAAATTTAAACCGTCGGCCATCCACGGCAGCCATCCGGCGATAAAGTGATATCGCTGTCCCCCGGTCAGACCGTTGCGGCCCAGCAGGGCGCTCCGATGGCGACGCATGATTTGAGTCGCCCCGAAGGCCCACCGGAAGCGCTGTTTTTTAAAATCGGCAAGGGTATCGGGCATCACGCCCTTGCCGTAACTCCGGGAGACGTAGACCGCCTCGTAGCCGTGTTCGAAGATACGCAGTCCCAACTCGGCGTCTTCGGTGATGCACCACTCGGCCCAGCCGCCCACCTCTTCCAACACCCGGCGGCGGACCAGGGTCATGGTGCCGTGCTGGATGATGGCATTGCGCTCGTTGCGGGTGATCATCCCGATGTAGAAAAACCCGCGGTATTCGGCATGCATCATGGCCTTGAATGTGTTGATATCGCCGTCGCGATAATCCTGAGGCGCCTGCACCATGGCCATCCGCGGGTCGCTAAACATGGGGACGAGGTCCTTGAGCCAGTCCGAACGGACCTGGTAATCGCTGTCGATCACGGCAACGATTTTTGCATCCGGCGATGTCCGGCCGAGGGCGTAGTTCAGGGCCCCGGCTTTGAACCCTGCCAGCGGATTGATGTGAAAGAATCGAAAACGCGGGCCGAGCTTTCGGCAATGTGCGTCGATGGGCTGCCAGATCGCCGGATCCTGGGTGTTGTTGTCGACGACGATTACCTCGAAGTCCGGATAGTCCAGGGCCGCCAGCGCATTCAGTGTCTCGGCGAGCATATCGGGCGGTTCGTTGTAGGCCGGCAGGTGGATCGAGACTTTGGCCGGCACCAACGGAATCGCTTTCCGAGGGATGAACGAGCGGGTTCGGTAGAGCGTCCAGTGGGCCTCGGCCCACTCGTGCGCCTCGGCCAAAAGCATCAGCATAACGCCGATCAGGCCGACGAACAACAGCAGACCCACGACGATCATGTAGGGAGACAGGTACTGGCGACTGTAGTCGTTGACGATCCATACTGCGGCCGTGGCCGAGGCAAAGGCGATGATGGCCAAAAAACTGCGCCCGCCCCGACGCAGGGCGCGTCTGTCGAACAGCAGCAGGCTAAGGATAATCAAGGCCACCACCACGGACAGACCGGCCAATACCTTCCAGTGGGGGATGCGGACCACCGGCGCGGTGAAGGGGAATTTGGGCTGACGCTGCACGTTATAGACGCCCCAGTAGGCGCCCACCGCCCCTTCGGCCGCCGCCTTCCAGGGCTGGTCGAAGGCCTCCATCACGTAATAAATGTAGTGCTGCTGCTCGGCCTCGTTCAAAAAACGCCTCAGAAACAGGGCCTCGTTGGCGGTCGAGGCCACGGCGGACCGGAAGGTACGGCCGTTGCTGGGCCAACCGACTTCGGCAATCACGATGGGCATACCGGGAAAGGTGCGTTTCAGCAGTTCCAGCTTTTCGATCACGTAACCCACCGCCCGATCAACGTGCACTCCTTCCCAGTAAGGAAGCATATGAACGGCGATATAATCCACGTGGCGGACCAGTTCCGGATGTTTGATCCACACATGCCATGGCTCGGCGGTGCTCACCGGCTGCCAAGCGGCCTCGCGCAGATAGTCGAGGTAACCGAAGAGCTCCTCCTTGGGCACGTCGCCCCGGAGCACCACCTCGTTGCCGACAATCAGGCGAACGACGTTGCGATGGGTCCAGGCCAGCATCTTGGCGGTTTCAACCTCGTGGAGGTTGCGCGGCTTGTCGTCGCCGATCCAGATCCCCAGTGCCACGTTGATGTTGTTCCCTTCCGCAAGAATGGGAATTTTGGCCAGCGGGCCGTCGACACTGTAGGTGCGCACCGCGTAGGTTTTGCCGGATAACCGCTTAAGGTCCTCCTCGATCTGCTGTTCCGAAGGGTAGACGCCGGTAATGCCGTCCTGCCCGTCACGGAACGGGGAAAAAGAAAAACCCTGGATGCTCTTCGGCCAGGGAGGCTCGGGAACCGGACGGTTGAAATAAGCCCACAAACTGAACGTCACCACCGTAAAGGCAATGAAGATCAGCAGGTCAGCGAAGATGGTGGAACGTTTCATAAGGTGGAATCCAAGCTACACTGCGTTCCGACAAGCTGCGGAGAATGCCTTCGCAGTTGCCGTTTACTTTTTTGAAAATGGAATACGCAAAAAATTTGCATGGTTCATTATTCGGATGCGTCACAATATATCGGCTGGTCCGGTATGCATGGATAATCATACCCAATATCCGGACAAACCGAGTTAAAATATCGAAAGTTAAGCGCATTGTCAACAATCAAATTTTATAAAACTTCTTGCAATTTCAGTGGGTTTGGATTGATTTTTAAGCACGGATCAAAGTTTGACCGCAGACACCGAAGAAAACATTCGCCAAGCACGCTCTCCACAACGTCCCGCAGTACGTCCATGACATAATAAGCTAAATTTGGGGACATCCGATCCTTGATCCCTGCCCTTTGCCCTTTTCGCATCAACTGTTTTTGTTTCTATCAAGGGTCAAAAGCAGGCTTGCAGCCTTAATTTCTGAATTTATGCTTGCCAAAAGCTTATTAGAAGATTATAATCTTACCAGTAAGAAAACTATCGACCAGCACAAAGGAGGCTTTTATGGCTAATATATCCACAACAAAAATGTCATCCAGAGGTCAAGTGGTTATCCCTGAAGCTATCCGCAAAAAGTTGAAGCTTAAATCCGGTGCACAATTCGTTGTAATGGGAGATAAAGATGTTGTTATTTTGAAGTCGATATCACCCCCGTCTATAGACGAATTCGACGATTTAATTGCAGAAGCCCGTAGTCAAGCGAGAAAAGCAGGCATGAACCGCTCTGATATCGTTGCGGCTCTCGCCAAGGCGCGAGGAAAAAAATGAAAATCGTGCTCGATACCAACGTATTTGTTTCAGGTGTCTTTTTCAGCGGACCACCATATCAAATTCTGAAAGCTTGGCGAAATCAAATGTTTCAAATTGTCATCTCACCGGAAATTTTAGATGAGTACCATCGGGTCGGCAAGGAACTCTCCGATAGATTTCCTGGAGTAGACCTTGATCCGATTCTTAAACTTATTATTGCCAAAGGGGAATTGATAGAAGCAGCATCGCTTGATGAAGCCGTCTGTGATGATCCGGATGATGATAAATTCTTTGCAAGTGCAATTGCCGGCGAGGCCATGCTCATTGTAAGCGGTGATAAACATTTACTAAAAATGTCGGGTTATCAAGGGATTGAAGTCATCAGACCACGGCAATTTGTTGATAAGTATCTTTAAGAAAACATCCATTGACCACAAACCCCTGATCCCTGATATTTGATTTCAACTTTAGATCATTTTAGCTCACTTTAGTCACTTGTGATCCTGCTCCCCGACCTCTGCTTGCCCCGTTAAATTCTTCGGAGAAGACAAGCGTAGCGGATTTAACCGGGGCCCTTTGCCCTCAGCCCCCTGACCCCTGATCCCTGCCCTCCAGACCCCTGACGTCCTTTTTCGAGTGGCAAACATCCGGTCCTTGACACCAGGTGTTGGTGGCGTATTCTATTAGAAAACCGGGAGGTGAAAACATGGCAACTGCAACGGTCCGTATTCCCGCAAGAAAAAGAGATATCCTTAAAGTCATTGCACGTATTGAAAAAAGGGAAATGAAAGAAATTCTCGACGAACTCATCGACGAATATATTGAGCGTCACAAAGAGACCCTAGACATTCTCTCAAAGCCGGAATGGGTAGACATTATAGAGAAGGGAAAAGCGGAAATAACACAAGGGGTTCAAGGGAAATCTCTTGATAAACTGGAAGATTGAAGTCAAACCGAAGTGGTACTGTATTTATTCATAACAAGTCAATTCACCGGATAAACAAAGTCAGCTGCTTTGCTTACCGGTGATCTCCATCGTTAAAACGAAATGATTAATACACTTTTCTCAAACATTGAGGTTTATTTCTTTATCTTGTTCGCAATCTCGGTCTTCATTGGATATGTCATTTGCCATTTCGTCGTCGTACCAATCTTATTGAAGAAGCATGGGAAAAAAGGCTTCTATGAATCTATTGTTTGGGAGGCACCCCAGGCAGAAAATCGTTTAAAGGATTTAGCGAAAGAAACAAACGACAAAGCGGTGTTGACGACTCTAAAAGTTTTAAAATATAGCAAATATTCAATGGCTCTATTTTTTATTTTATTTGTTCTTAGCACCTTTTTATCCGGCCTAAATTAAGAAGTTGAGCAAATACATATCCCTGATATTTTGTTTTGCTTACGATCAATTCGGGCGCCGCTCCATTGGCGAAGTTTTATGTTCCTGCAAAGCGTACATCCGCCAAGCACGCTCCGCACGATGCCCCCCCGTATTATTCGATCCCATTTATTCTGTTCAAATTATAGTTTTGTTCATTTTTAATGAACAAATATATTTATCGAACATAAACGGACTTTAATCGCATCTAAATATTTCTATTTTATTGACATATTTTATTATATTGACATTCGTTCAATTTTAAGATATGTTCATTAAAAATGAACTGTAAAATTTATTGAACAAAAAGGCGCTGTAAACATGCAAAAGAGAATTGGGGATATAATTGAAGAGGCTTTAAGAAAATTTGAAAAAACGACCGGCCTCGAAGCGAACCTCCAAGCTGAACACCTAAATAACACAAAGTACCCGGATGGTTTAATCCAAATTGCTCACCAGAATATGCAATGGCATTTCGCTGTCGAGGTAAAAGCAAGAGTGACACGTGCGACAGCCGGTATGGAAAAATTTGATCCGTTGAATCGTAAAGAAAAAGTTCTGATGGTCACTGAATATGTAACGCCTCCGATTGCCGACCTATTAAAAGAGCTGAATATCTTTTTCATTGACACTGCCGGAAATGCATACATCAATGAACCTGGGCTCTATGTTTTTTTAAAGGGAACCAAGCCTCAATTAACCCTGAGGGCGGAAACCCGGAAACGCCTGTTCAAGCCGGGTGGCTTGAGGGTTGTTTTTGCCCTGCTGAACAACCCCGAAATGATCAATAAACCATATCGTGATATTGCCAAAGCGGCAGATGTTGCTCTGGGAACAATCGGTTGGCTCATCAGGGATTTAAAAGAAATGGGTTTTTGCATTGAAATCGGCAAACGCAACCGAAAGCTGATGAACTTGAAAAACCTGTTTAAACGTTGGGTTGAGGCGTATCCGGAGCAGTTGCGGCCCAAGCTTATCAGAGAAAGGTTCGAAACAGCCAACCTCAATTGGTGGAAAGAGATTAATATAAAAGCGTATGGCGCCTGTTGGGGCGGTGAAGTTGCAGCAGCCAATTTAACGGGCTATTTAAAACCGGCCAAAGTCACTATTTACACAAATGAACCGTTTGGAAAATTGGTGCTGAAAAACAGGCTACGCAAAGCAGAGCAAGGGAACGTTGAAATCCTGACACCATTTTGGAATTTTAAATACGAGCTTGCGGACCGAGGTATCGTACCTCCGCTCTTAGCTTATGCAGACTTGATGGCTACCGGTGACCCCAGGAATATTGAAGCTGCAGGAATGATATATGAAAAGTATATTGATAGATTTGTCAGGGAAAATTAATGAAACGTCTGTTTCAATTCTGAGAGAAATACAAGAAGTTTCCACAAGGATGAATGTCCCCTTTTTCGTGGTCGGTGCAACCGCCCGCGATATCATTCTCGAACATCAATTTGATATTAAACCCGGAAGAGCGACCATTGACATTGACATCGGAGTCCTCATCGCCGGATGGGATCAATTTGAAACGCTGAAAGATAAACTGATTCGCTCGGCCAGGTTCAGTCCTTCGAAACAGAAACAACGTTTGATTTATAACGATAATTTCCCTCTCGATATCATACCGTTCGGAGCGATAGAAGATGAGAACGGTTCAATTTCATGGCCGCCGGATCATGAAATCCGTATGAATATCGCCGGTTTTCAGGAATGCTTCCAACATGCGGTTTCCGTTAAATTGAGTTCAAATCCGGAGTTGATTGTAAAAATGGTGAGCTTGGCCGGGCTGGCGCTTCTTAAACTTATCTCCTGGGATGACAACCCGGAAAGGCGTCGCAAAGATGCGCCGGATCTACTTTTGATTATGCGACACTATCTCGACGCCGGAAATTTGGATCGCTTGTTTGATGAAGGAAGTGATATCATTGAGGCGGATAGTTATGATTACGACCTTGCCTCGGCTCGCTTTTTGGGCCGGGACATCGCAAATATCTCAAGCCCTGCTACAAAGGCCAAGCTGATCGAGATTCTTGAAAGGGAAGCCAATTCGAAACACGGGCACAAAATCGCTTTAAACGTCATACAAAGCGATTGTTATCGAAGCGAATCGTATAAACGCGTTGTTGAACATTTCAATGCGCTATTAGAAGGCCTGGTCGAACAATTTTGACTACGCCCCGAAACCCGAAACTCACAACCCGCAACTCGCAACTCGTAACTCGTAACTCGCAACCCGCAACTCGTAACCCGCAACCCGTAACTCGCACCCAGAAATCTCTTGTCCGTTCAGGGATAATTGTGTATGTATGCTTTTGAATTTACTCGGATATTTTTTTCCAGTTTGATATGGGTTCTTATTTTCGATCTGGCGAAGCACGTCTATTCCGCTGATTTTATTTTAAAGCACTGATCGAGCTTTAACCCTAATTTCTACAAGCAACTTATAAACTTATGAATGTCCCCCAGAGCCCACAAACGTCCCCCTAAGGGTTCTTCTCAACATTCCCCATAACACAGTTTAAAAATTCTCCTAATTTGATAACTCTGAGTTATGGAACAGGAATATATTTAAACCAAATCTTGACTTTGGTTTAAAAGTAGGGATTATTTGAAGAGATTATATTTTGCTTAAAAGGTCCTTTTTGGGGTCAAAAAGAGTCGTTTAAGACGATTTTAGGGCCTATTTTATTCTTCATTTGCTGTTATTATAGTTGGTTACAGCCTTTCTGTTTTATCCCTTCAAATTTTCCTGAAACTTAACCTCCAGAAAGTTTTACGGTATATCCCTGCTTTTTGATCTCATTCAATAGAGTCTCCCTGTGATCTCCTTGGATAATGATTACACCATCCTTCACTGTACCGCCAGAACCACACAGACGTTTCAATGTTTTGGCAACTTGCTGAAGTTTTTTATCATTAAGTGGGAGGCCGAAAACTGCCGTTACTGTTTTCCCCTTCCGGCCTTTGACCTCCCTCCTAATGCTTACAATTCCA
>JAQBBE010000247.1:0-9002 GCA_032126435.1 Desulfobacterales bacterium
CATCTTGTCAGTAAACTTCCGATTATTCAGGGAGGGATGGGTGTAGGAATTTCTCTTTCCGGCCTGGCATCTGCCGTGGCCAATGAAGGAGGCATCGGCGTCATCGCTGCCATCATGATCGGTATCAATGAACCTTGCATCACCACCGACAGCGTCCAGGCTCAAAAAGGGGCCTTGAAAAGAGAGATCAGAAAAGCCAAAGACCTGACCCGGGGCATTTTGGGCGTAAATATCATGGTTGCAGCAACGGATTTTGGAGATACGGTCAGGACGGCCATCCAGGAAGGAATCGATATTATTTTCTCAGGCGCCGGGCTCCCGCTGAATCTACCCGGTTACCTCCGGGACGGTGACCAAACCAAACTGGTGCCCATCGTATCTTCAGGAAGAGCGGCAAGCATTCTGTGCAAGAAGTGGTTGTCCAGATTCAGCTACCTGCCCGACGCATTTGTGGTGGAAGGCCCTATGGCCGGAGGACATCTCGGGTTTAAGACCGAACAACTCGACGATCCGGATTTTGCTTTGGAACATCTGATGAAAGATGTTATTGAAGCCGTTGAACCGTTTGAGCGCTCCGAAAAAAAGACGATTCCCGTGATAGCCGCGGGCGGTATCTATAACGGCGATGATATCTATAATGCCTTACAGATCGGTTCGGCCGGTGTTCAGATGGGGACTCGCTTTGTTGCTACCCATGAGTGCGATGCGGACAAAGCCTTTAAAGAGATGTTTGTGAAAGCCAAGGCGGAGGATTTGATGATCATCAAAAGCCCGGTTGGTCTTCCGGGCCGGGTCATTCGGAATGAGTTTATCGAGCGTATCAACAACGGCGAAAAAAGACCGCTGAAATGCCCCTACCACTGTATCAAAACCTGCGATCCTGAAAAAAGCCCGTATTGTATTGCCCTGGCATTAGAGTGCGCGCGCCGGGGTAAATTCAAAAATGGTTTTGCTTTTGCCGGCCAAAATGCTTACCGGGTGAACGAAATTGTGTCTGTCAAAGAACTAATAAACTCATTAAAAGCGGAATACAGCCTTCGCTGTTTAAAAGGACCTTTTTAGGGTCAAAAAGAGTCGATTAAGACGATTTCAGGTCCTATTTTAAGCTTCATTTACTGTTATTATCGTCGGTTACCGTGGTCCGACCCTAAAACAGCTAAAACATTTAAACCGGCAACAGGATCTTCATGAAAAAAACCGCGCAACAAGTTCTATCCCACTATTTCGGCTACCCGTCATTTCGAGAAAATCAACAAGAGGTTATCGATACGCTGCTGGCCGGCCAAAATGCTTTCGTGCTGATGCCTACCGGCAGCGGGAAATCGATATGCTATCAGATCCCATCGATCATGCTGAATGGTGTCGGCCTGGTCGTGTCACCTCTGATCGCCTTAATGCAGGACCAGGTAGAAGCGCTGAGGCAAAACGGTGTTCGGGCGGCGTTTTTAAATTCCAGCCTTTCGCTCGAGGAATTAGAGCAGGTCGAACTTTGGGTGTTGAACGGGCAGTGCGATATTCTCTACGTTGCTCCTGAACGGCTTTTTACGGAGCGGTTCCAAAAAAAATTAGGTAAAATCCCGGTCGCCCTATTTGCCATTGACGAGGCCCACTGCGTGTCCCAGTGGGGCCATGATTTCAGACCGGAATATCTCAGGTTGGTGGAAGTGATGGGAAGGTATCCGGCCGTACCCCGAATCGCCCTCACGGCAACAGCCGATTCGATGACACGCAAGGACATCGTTGAAAAACTGGATCTGGCAGATGCATCACAGTTTATCTCAAGCTTTGACCGGCCCAATATTAACTATCAGGTCAAACTGAAAACCAACGGTAAGAAACAGCTGCTCGACTTTATCCAAAACGATCATTTTTCAGAAGCCGGTATCGTTTACACCCGGACTCGGAAGCGGGCGGATGGGATGGCCCGGTGGCTTCAGGACAAAGGCGTGAACGCACTGCCATACCACGCCGGCATGGATGCACAGACCCGGAAGCTACACCAGCACCGGTTTCTTAGGGAAGGCGATATTGTCATCGTCGCCACCATTGCCTTTGGCATGGGTATTGACAAGCCCGATGTTCGCTTCGTAGCGCACCTGGATCTACCTTCCAGCATGGAGGCTTACTACCAGGAAACCGGTCGATCGGGCAGAGATGGACACCCTGCAGATGCCTGGATGGTCTATTCCCTGGCCGATGTCGTGGCCATGCGGCGGCTTCTGGAAACTTCAGACGGTGATGCAGCGTTCAAGCGGATTCAGCAGCAGAAACTGGAGGCGCTGTTCGGTTATTGTGAATCAGCGGGATGTCGACGCCAGATCCTGCTCGGATATTTTGGAGAGGCATCCCCGGATGCCTGCGGTAATTGTGATACCTGCAGTCAGGAAATAGAAATATGGGATGGCTCGGTAGCGGCCCAGAAGGCTCTGTCCTGCGTTTACCGCACCGGTCAGCGTTTTGGTGCGGCACACCTGACGGATGTACTGATCGGAAACCGCACTGAGCGTGTTCAGCAGTTAAAGCATGATCGGCTCAAAACGTTCGGGGTCGGAGATGATTTGTCCCAAACAGAATGGCGTTCCGTGTTTCGCCAGCTTTTGGCCGGCAGGTTCCTGACAGTGGATATGGGGAAAATATCCGGTTTCCGCCTTACTGAAAAGAGCTGGCCGGTTCTTAAAGGAACGCAGCGGGTACAGCTTCGAAAAGACCCTCATCCGATTAAGTTGAAAAGATCCGTCAAGCCTTCTTCCCGAACGGTTTTGGCGTTCGAAAATGAGAAGGAGAGGCAGCTCTTTGAAAAGCTTCGGCTTCTTCGGCTTGAGATTGCCCGGCAGCTCGAACTGCCGCCTTATGTGGTATTCCATGATAAGACGCTAAAGGAGATGGTCATTCTCAAACCCCAGAGTCGGACGGCGATGCTTCAAGTAACCGGCATAGGGAAGCAAAAGCTCGAGAGGTATGGCGATCGTTTTCTCGACGTCATCAAAGAGAGTGCAGACAATGCCGCCTAGGGGAGGGAATAAAAGGACGCCTATGATTTTATGCCTTTCCTTATAGATTGTTCGTGATAGTTAACAACCTTGCCAAGAGAAGCCAGGATAGATGGCCCGGGAGCACTGCATTATGTGATGTGAGGGGCAGCGGCCTTCTCGTTCATCAAATCGCCGAGGCGCTTCAAATGGGCCTTTTCTTCGTTCGCCAAATCGGAAAAGATCTGCTTTGCCTTGTCATCAGAACTTTTCTCCGCGTATCGCATGTACAAGTCCATTGCCTGGGTTTCCAGCATCATGGCAACATCGAGAACACCGACAGAGGTTTGCATGGCGGGCCGGTTTTGCTCAATAAAGGTATCGGTCTCAAACCCGCCTTCCAAAATTCCAGATCCGGCACCGGTTTCAATCGACTGTTGATCAACAGTGCCGGGAACCAGCGAAGCATAGAGATTATAAAGCCTTTGCCTGTGGTTATCTTCAATTTTTGCCAGTTTGCCGAGCAATTCCGAAACATCCGGGTCATCCGTTGTTTCGCCGATTCGGGTGTAAAAATCCTTCAGCCCGGTCTCCAGGCCATACGCAAGAATGATCACCTCCTCGGATGTCTCATGGCCGGTTAACAAAACCATCCCCATTTCAGCGGGCCCGGACGTTTCATGGCCTTGCCAGGATTTGATCCCTCCTTTCAGATTATACACTTCCTTAAATCCCTGCCCTGACAGCAATTGTGAAGCGGCACGGCTTCGCCCTCCGACCGCTCAGTAAGCAATGATGGGTTTGCTGCGATCCAATTCTCCCAATCGGTCCGCAAGTTCGCCGACGGGTATCAATTTCGATCCGGGAATGCGACTTTTTTCGTATTCGGCCGGCTGACGGACATCCAGAAGCGTATATGTCCCTTCCGAATGTTCATCAATAAATGTCTGGGCCTCTTTGGCTTCAATATTTTCTACAGGTGTAAGAAACTGTTTCCAGCGCATATCATCGACTCCTTATCATTTTTTTTGAAGTTCGGTAAATCATTCTCCTTAACCGTTTTATTTCAGTTTTTACCTGATTCATCATACAGTTTTGCAACTTCTCAATGTTAGACACCTTTGGCCGTTAATTTGGGCCTCATTAAAATTTATCGGATGGCGCAGCCTTCGCCACCGCAACCTATTGAAAAGTTTCGAAGGTCTTAGGTTCTATCTGACTCTTCGAGTAAGCGGCATAATCAGCAAATGGTGAAAATTCAGTTTTTCCTGCTTTTGATAACTTCCCACGCCGATACGGATTTCGGTTTGGTCGATGTCTGTTGAAAGGGTCCCCAGAATGCGGTCCCAGAAGGAAAATATGATGCCATAGTTGGAATCCCGCTCTTTTATGACCACTGAATGGTGAATCCGGTGCATGGACGGCGGAACAAAAAGAATCCAGAAAATTTTTTCGAACCATACGGGAATCTTGAGGGAACTGTGATGAAACTGGGTTGCCATAATGACCAGAGTCTCAAAAAGAAAAAGCCCGTATAAATCGACACCGAGGAATAGGATCAAAAAGATTGTAATGACTTTGGAAATTGCAAGCTCACCGATGTGAAAACGCGTTGCCGTGGAAACATCCATGTTCAAGTCGCAATGATGAACGCGGTGAAGGTCCCAGAAAAATGGAACCACATGGTTCAAAAGATGCCATATATACAACATGAAATCCAGGATGAGTATCGTAATCAGGATTTTTTGCCAGTAAGGCACTTCGATACTATTTAAAATTCCGAGTCGATTGACAGAAACATATTGACAGGCCTGTGTAATTGTGGCGGCGAATAACAGCGAGAGGATAATGTTGTTAAAACCTGTAAAGGCGAGGTTGATGATCCATCGTTTTAATTTTGATACCGTAACATGACGGTAGGGCGCCAAAAGCTCCCAGATCAAAAATATCAACAAACCGCCCATAAACAAAAACATCCGTATGGTTGACGGTTCGGCCTTGAGCATCATTTCCCCATCATAAAGAAATCTTGGTCTTATGTTTCATTTTCAGCAGAATCTTCAAAAAGGCTCTATTGAAAAAAGTTATTTGTATCAAGATAGTAATATGTATAAAATTCAAAAAGGTTTTGTCAAATTTTATTGATCAAAATAAACAGTTAATGTCATAAAGTTGCCCAGTAAACCCGAAATTCTCAGTGGGCATAGAAGCAGAAGGAATGTATATTTGGCAACGAACAAATTTTAAGTGCCACATTGTACAGGGCAAACGCATTTGGAAATTTAGATATATCTAATCGGCATGAATTGATTTCTGGTTGTTGTTTTGGCATGTTATTTATGCAACTATAGGGTCTATAAGCTTTGACAATATATTTATCCAGAGTACACAATTTGTAATTAAATAAATGTTGGAGGTAAAAATGCAAATATATTTAGATCGAATTGTTCGAGCAGCCAAACTCGATGTTAACTTATATGAAGAAGTTGAGGCTGATAAAGGTGCGATGAGCCAGGCTATGGGAGTTGTTGTGCTCTCCAGTGTAGCAGCCGGGATAGGCAGCATCGGAACGATGGGTATAAAGGGAATCATTATCGGTGCAATCACAGCGCTTATCGCATGGTATATTTGGGCCTATATTACATATTTTATCGGTGTTAAAATCCTTCCTGAACCTCAGACCAAAGCCGATCATGGTGAACTATTACGAACCATCGGATTTTCAAGCTCTCCGGGGTTGTTAAGGATATTGGCTATTATCCCTGGAATAGGCGGAATCATTTTTATGATCGCTTCAGTTTGGATGTTAGTGGCCATGGTTATTGCTGTAAGGCAAGCTCTGGATTATCAGAGCACATTTCGAGCAGTAAGCGTCTGTATGATTGGTTGGGTCATTCAAGCGATAATTCTTGTGATTTTGTTTACGGTTTTTGGAGGCGGTTATTCAAGGCCCGTTTAATTGTGACAGGACGAACTTGACTCGACAGCCGTCATTTATGATATCTGTAATGCCGTCATTTTATTGATTGCTTGAATAATGGCAAAATATTCCGTAATCAAGCAAATTTTCAAACCATTGAACCATTTTACTCAAGTTTTGACAGTGGAGGTCCTGATGAAGCTTACAATATTCACTAAAACGCTTACTCTTTTTGCCATTGCACTTTTTATTGTGGCTGCGGACGACATAACACGTGATATGATCCCCGAGGGCACGGATGTCTCTTACATCAGGTGTAGTGGCAGTCTTGTTTCTATAGGAGACCTCTCCCGAGACGCTTTGGAAAAATGTGGTGAACCTATCAGGGAAACTCGAATTTTAGACGAACCTTATCATGTTTGGGTTTATCGATTGGGTCAAATAGATCATGTGTTCTACTTATTTTTTATTGATGAAAAATTGGAGCGTATTTACGACGTAAAATGCTTGCAAGATAATCCGGACTGTGAATGAGGCAACAAAAGCTGTTTCACTTGATGATATTCAATCCTTTCAATTTAAAAAGCTTTTTTTGCCTGTTGTACAACATTTACAATGCCCTGTAAGGAGGAAAACATGGATTACCTTCAAATGACAGCCCCCTGCGGTCTGGACTGCTTCAATTGCCACTTTTTTCTGGCCCTGAGGACCAGGAGGCAATGAGCATAGTGGAGAAACTGGCTGAGGAATACAACATGCCGGTGGAAATTATGCTTTGCCGTGGGTGCCGCCCACACAACGGCCAAATACCACTGCAAAAGCATGTCTTCGGTGAAGCGCATCGTTGTGCGGCCTATGAATGCTCCCGGAACAAGGGGGTGAAAATTTGCGGCGATTGCGACCAGTTTCCTTGCGATAACCTCCACCCTTATGCCGACAAAGCGGGCGACCTGCCCCATAACATCAAGGTCTTCAATCTGTGTTTGATCAATAAAATGGGCCTGGAAAAATGGGCCGAGTCGAAAGCGTCCGAAGTTCGGAAAGTCTACTTCAACAAACCGTGGTCCTTAGCGTAATCACCTGATGTGCCAATCTGGAAGGAGTAGATTGACGATAGGTCGGCGACCCTTTTTCTATAGGATTCATTCTGTAATCAAAAACAATTGCTGTTATCTTTTAAGGGTAAATTTTTGGATCAGCTATACCAGCCCCCTCTCACTCAGCGGTTTTTTATCGAGTATCCGCTCCGGCCGAAAATTCGAAAGATCGAGCGTTGGCAAAACATTCAAAATCCGTTCGGACACATAACGGCCTGCGGCCGGGGCTTGCTGAAGCCCATGACCGGAGAAACCGTTGACCAGAAAGAAGCCTTTGAGTTCCGGCCATTCACCGAGAATGGCGTTACCGTCGAGGGTGTTGACGGCATACAGCCCGGCCCATCCCCGAAGCAGTTTGAGGGTATCAAAGGCGGGAACGAACTCGGCCAGCTCCTGCCAAAGAATCTCCATAAACCGTTTGTCGTCCCATGAAAAGTCAAAACCGACAGGATCTTCGGGCATGGATTTTCCCAGCAAAATCAGCCCGCCGGTCTCTGTCCGAAAGTAGAGCCCTGACGGCAGAATCGTCAGCGGCAGCGGTTTTTTCGGCTTGACCGCCGTATCGAGCACAAAAACCTGTCGTTTGACCGGATCCACAGGAAGAATTATTCCCGCAGTCCCGGCGACCTTGGCTGCCCATGCGCCGGCACAATTCACCACAAAACCGGCAGACAGTGACGTGCCCGAAGCCAATCTTACGCCGGCAACCCTGGCGCCGGCAGTGAGAATCTCAGTCACTTCGTCTTTGATAAATTTAGTCCCCAGAGATCGGGCCTTGGCCCTATATCCCATGAGAAATGTATATGCGTCGAAATGTCCGTCCAGAGCGCCAAACGTTCCTCCCGCCAGGCCGCCCGGGGCATAAAGGGGGTAGCGTTCCTTGATCTTTTCAGGCGTCCACCATTCCACCTGGCAGCCCAGGCTTTTCTGCAACGCTAGTGACGTTTCGGCCAAACCTTTTCCCGCATCATTTGCCAGAAAAAGGTTGCCTTCACGGCGAAAGGCGACGTTCGGCCGGTTATCCTCGACTGCCATCTCCTCCTCGAATCGTTCCAGCACTTCAAAGGTAAACTGCGAAATCTGAATGTTATCTTTGAGGCTGAACTGGATGCGTGCATTTGCCATGGACAGGGTAGTGGAGGCCCTGGAATACGTCGGATCCATCTCTACGACGGCCACGTCGAGTTTATCATCCGCCCGCTTTAAAAAATATGCGGTGGCGCAGCCCATGATGCCGCCGCCGATGATAATTACATCATAAATTTTGTTGTTTATCATTCAGAAACATTCCTATCGGGAATACATATCGATTTTTTCACTTTCCGATCCGATTTAAAACCATGGAAGTGTTTCAAAGTCAATCTTCATTTCCCGGCAGCGAGGGGATGCCATGTTGGCGTTGGGGTAGACGCCTATTGACATTTTCTCGTTTTAGTGAATAAATTTAATCAGATCGCTTCATAAAGCTTTACGGATATTTCCATATCGAATAATTTGGAATTTGCACCCCCTGCGTTTAGCCGTGTTTTATTTATCGGGAAACGAATCTGGAAATAAAATGAGAAATTTGTTTTGTATCATAGGATTGATCGGTGTTATCCTCTTAGTTATCGGGTATTATTTTGTTGATAATGGAAAGTACGCATATATTCTTGGTATCGCCTTGATGACCGCAGGGTTTATTGGAATAAAAAAAACATAGGAAACATCTCGATAATCCAGACGATTCCAAAGACAGCTTGCTGTGCAAAAATGATTTGACCATCGGATAATGAAAGGAGTTTAAAATGAGCAATACGGTTAAAACAGTAAGACAGACATGTACTTGTAAAGATTGCGGAAATGAATCTGAAATGGTTATTACCTGCACCCTGGAAGATATCCACGAACATACGGAAGAAACTCCGTCAAGTGAGTCGGAAAAGAGCGAAGCTCCCAAACAGCGGGTCAAAGGTTCGGGGACCTGCACCCATTGCGGCAGTGAAGCCGATATGTGGGTTGATATTTGATTTTTTT
>JAQBBE010000248.1:0-3929 GCA_032126435.1 Desulfobacterales bacterium
CAGACACGCTGCTTTTTGGGTTTTTGGAAAAGCGATGACATCCCGGATCGAAGGCTGTCCGCAGAGAATCATGGCGAGCCGATCGAACCCCAGGGCAATTCCGCCATGGGGCGGTGCCCCTGATTCGAGCGCCGACAGCAAAAATCCGAATTTTTCCTCATAGGTTTCCCGATCCATTCCCAGGGCTGCAAACACCCGTTCCTGAAGTTCCCGCTGGTGGATACGTATGCTCCCGCCGCCGATCTCCGAACCGTTCAATACCAGGTCATACGCTCTTGATCTGACAGAAAGCGGGTCACCTTCCAGCAGACCATAATCTTCTTCAAGGGGGGCCGTAAACGGATGGTGCAATGCCTGGTTCCGGCCTTCGGTTTCATCAAATTCCAGCAATGGAAACCGGGTGATCCAGACAAAACTGAAGCTGTCCTCCTGGATCAGTCCGAGCTTTTTCCCCAGAAAGTTTCGAAGCTGCCCCAGCGCTTCGTTGGTGATCTTTGGCTGGTCGGCAACAAAAAAAACAAGATCTCCGGGGTGCATATCGATACGCTGTGCAAGCGCCTGTTTTTCATCGTCGGTGAAGAATTTTGCAATGGGGGATTGCCATGAATCTTCACGCACCTTGATCCATGCCAGTCCTTTTGCCCGGTAAACAGTAACAAAGTCCGTCAAATCATCGATCTCTTTTCTTGAAAAGCCGATGCAGCCTTTGGCATTTATCGCCTTAACGATGCCGCCTTTTTTAATGGTATCGGAGAAGACCTTGAACCCTGCGTTCTCCACAATGTCTGATATATCAATAAGTTCAAGGTCAAATCGAATATCGGGTTTATCCAGTCCGAAACGACCAACGGCATTTTCATAAGATAGGTGCGGGAAGGGTGTTTGAAGGTCTTTCTCCAGAAGGTCCCTAAAGAGATTGACCATCATGTTCTCCGTAATTTCCATCACATCATCTTCCCCGACAAAAGACATCTCCATGTCGATCTGGGTGAACTCCGGCTGCCGGTCCGCTCTGAGATCTTCGTCTCTGAAGCATTTGACAATCTGGTAGTACCGGTCGAATCCGGAAATCATCAGCAACTGTTTGAAAATCTGTGGAGACTGGGGCAAGGCGTAAAACATACCCGAATTAACCCGGCTGGGCACAAGATAGTCCCTTGCGCCTTCGGGTGTGCTGCGGGTGAGCATCGGCGTTTCAATATCGATAAATCCATGGTCGTTTAGATACTGCCTTACAAAGGCGGCAGCCTTGTGCCGGGTGATGATGTTTTTTTGTAAAAGTGGCCGCCTTAGATCGATATGGCGGAATTTCAGCCGAATATTTTCCGAAACATCCACATGGTCTTCAATCATAAACGGCGGCGTTTCAGCAGTATTTAATATTTTAAGTTCCGTGGCAAACACTTCTATCTCACCGGTTTTGAGTTTGGGGTTGGTCATCCCCTCCAGTCTTTTTTTAACCTTCCCCCGAATACCGATGACGTATTCGCTCCGGATGACGTGGGCCTTTGCATGAACGGTCGGGCTGAGTTCAGGGTTGAAAACAACCTGGGTGAGACCATTTTTGTCGCGCAGGTCAACGAAAATCACCCCGCCGTGATCCCTTCGGCGCTGCACCCATCCCATCAGGACCACTTCCGTACCCACATTTTCCGCTCCCAGTTCGCAGCAGGTATGGGTCCTCCTCATATTACCAAGTGTATCTGACAATAGGAACTAACTCCTTTCCAAAAATTACACAAATTTTTCAATAATCTTCTCCACAACATCTTCAATGGGGATCGACATCTGTACTTTTGTTGTCATGTCGCGCAGAATAACAGCCCCTTCTTTAATTTCGTTATCACCCACAATCAAGACATGCTTTGCGCCCAGCCGGTGGGCCTGTTTCATCTGGCTCTTTAAACTTTTATCGCCAAATTCCATGTCCGCTTTAATGCCTACAAGGCCGAATGCACATTTCCATTCAAACACCAGGGATCGGTTCTTTTCACCCAGTGCAGCGATATAAATGTCAGGTGTTTGAGCAAAATCTGTGCGGTTAAGATCCGCAATCTCTGCCAATCGGTCAAACCCTATAGCAAAGCCTGTTGCCGGAGTATCCGGTCCGCCGAGGGCTTTAATCAGACCGTCATATCGCCCCCCGCCTGCCACAGCATTCTGTGCACCCAACTCACCGGTCTGAATTTCAAAGGTTGTACGGGTATAATAATCCAGGCCCCTGACCAGTTTTTTGTCAATGATAAACGGAACATTGATTGCTTTAAGGGCTCCCTTGACGATTTCAAAGTGCTGATTGCAAGCCGGACACAAATAATCCAGAATAGACGGTGCATCCGTCATCGCCGCTCTGCAGGCCGGCACTTTGCAGTCGAGTACGCGCAAAGGATTTCGGTCTTTTCTTCTGATACAGTCTGAACAAAGATTCCCACTGGATGACGTTAAAAAACCTGAAAGGGCTGCTTTGAATTCCGGACGGCATTCAGGACAACCCAGCGAATTGATATGGGCCGCAACGTCGGACACCGACAGTCTTGAAAAAAGTGTCCACAGGATAAAAATCAATTCAACGTCAGCCAACGGCGAATCCACACCGATAATTTCAGCATTGATTTGATAGAACTGCCGGTATCTCCCTTTTTGGGGCCTTTCCCGGCGAAACATAGGGCCGACGGTATAAAATTTTCGGACCGGATCTTTCGCATACAATTTGTGCTGGATATATGATCGACAAACAGATGCCGTTGCTTCGGGCCGCAGGGTGATAAGCTCACCTTTTCGGTCCGGGAAGGTGTACATTTCTTTTTCGACAATATCCGTATCTTCCCCAATGCTCTTGGCAAACAGTTCGGTGCGCTCCATAATCGGAATCCGGATCTCTTTGAATCCGAAATCTTCAAAAAGAGCCCTGGCAGTCTTTTCGATCTCCTGCCAGAGCTCAACTTCACCCGGGAGAATATCTTTAAATCCTTTAATTAACTGTATCATTCTTTATTTCTTTTCCCAGCGCAAAAGCTCCGTCACTTGGCTCAGGGTGCTCCCCTCTTTGATCTCCTCTCGTATGCGGTTTTCCTTCTCCAGAACATCCATGCTCCGGTTGGCGTATTCTACGGCAATGGCTTTCGGCAGTACCACAACCCCGTCATCGTCCCCCAGAAGCCAGTCTCCGGGTTCTACACGCATATTGCCCACCGTCACCGGAACGCCAATCTCTCCAAATCCTTTGGGTTCGCCGGCATTGGGCATCACCAGTCTGCTGAACGCCGGGAATTTCATTGCCAAAATTTCAGGGCTGTCTCTCAGGGCGCCGTCAATAACAACACCGCCAAGATTCCTTTGAACCGCCGAATGCGTTGCCAGCTCTCCCCAGAGCGCAGGCCCCGCCCCACCGGCGTCGATAACAATAATTTCACCCGGCTGTGCCACGTCAATGGCCTGAACCGGTTTGGCCCAGTCTCCGGGATATGTTCTTACGGTGACCGCCTGCCCCACCATTCGTATACCTGGAAAAAGCGGTCGAATTCCCTGCAGAACGCCCCCTCGATGCAGAGCATCCGAAAGGTTCGCTGACGACACCAGTTCCAATATTTCTCGAATCTGAGACGCGCCCTTTCGTTTAAAAAGGGTGGTGCTGATGCTTTTTCCGGTATCGAGCCCCTGCCGGATTTCTCGAGCCGCCTGTTCAGGATCCATGGCTTTGGTGATGGCGCCCCCCACAATAACGATGGTTGCACCGGCCTCCACCGCCTTGGCCGCGGTCTCAGAATTTATACCTCCGGCCACCGCCACCGGAATGGACAATGCTTCGCTGACCTGGCGTAAAGCGTCGAAAGGATCTTTACCTTCCATCTGCTCGTCGATGGCGCAATGTACCGACACATAGTCGGCCCCAAAGTCCTCGACCTGCTTTGCTCTGGACAGAACATCAT
>JAQBBE010000249.1:0-3488 GCA_032126435.1 Desulfobacterales bacterium
TGCGATTGGCTATTGTTCTTCCTATCGGATAAGTTAGCAAAGGAGAATTTGTTATGGCATATAAAGATGTTTTAAAAAACTCGATAAGAACATTCGAAGATTTGGAAAAATGGCTTACCGGCCAGAAGGCAAGAGTTGATCCCAGACTTAAGGACGTAATTTCTAAATACCCAATGAGGGTCAATACTTATTACCTCGGTCTCATTGAAAAGGTAAATGACGGTATCTGGAAACAAGCAATTCCTCATGTCAATGAACTTGAGCATTATATGGATCTGACAGCAGATCCATTGGATGAGGAAGGAGATATTCCGCTAGGGGGTCCAAGGACAATAATCCATAGGTATCCTGACAGGGTGCTGCTGTATGTGTCAAACGAATGCGCAATGTATTGTAGATTCTGCACCAGAAAGAGAAAAGTGGGTGACGACCGGAAAAACCCTTTTATAGAGGATATAAATAAGGGAATTGAGTATGTTGCATCTCACGAAGCTATTCGAGACGTATTGATATCGGGTGGGGATCCACTCCTGATTCAAAATAAGAGACTCGATGAAATCTTGGATAAACTAAAAAAAATTCAACATCTTGAGATAATAAGAATCGGTACAAGAGTCCCATGCGTCTGGCCGCAAAAGATTATTGAAGACAAAGAACTCATTGAGGTGTTAAGAAAACACACGCCCAAGTCACTTAAAGATCCGCAGCTCAACATAAACACCCACTTTAATCATCCTAACGAAATAACTGACCAAAGTTATCAGGCCATTAAAATTCTAAGGGATTTGGGAATTCCAATAGCCAACCAAAGTGTTTTGCTAAAGGGCGTTAACGATGACACAGATGTAATGAGAGACTTGGTACACGGCCTCGGTAAAATGGGCGTAAGACCCTATTATTTATATTACACGGATCTTGTTGAGGGAACCGGTCATTTTAGAACAGAACTATACAAAGGAAAAGAAATCTGTAGAGACCTTTGCGGAACCACTACGGGTTTTCTTCGCCCGGCATATGTGGTAGATGCACAGGGTGGAAGAGGTAAAGTTCCGGTAGATCTCGGGTATTCAGAGGGAATTAGTGAAGATAAGAAAGGTGGAATTCTTACTTCACCGGTTGGACTGGGAAAAGTCTATTTAAACGATCCAATTGAAAAAATAGAAGGAAAACCGAAAAGACATAATCGAAATTGAAAATGCGTTATTGGGGCCTAAGTTGGTTCGCTCCGCTCAAAATTGGAATTATGGAACAATGGAATAGTGGGTTACTGCAGGAATTAGAATGATATTGTTCCGTCAACCCAACGTTCCACTATTCCATCATTCCAGCATTCCATGGAAGAGGCATAAACCAGGAGCTATTAAAAGATCTTTAATTTCAAATAAATGTAGAATTTTCGAGACGTATAATTATATGTTTCCATTACAACTCAATTTAGATTTAAAAACTGAGATTATATCCGGCGTGCCACATTTTAACGGGCTGTTGCCCAAATCACTTCTCGCCGGCCCCGGAACGTTTTATGAAATAAAATAATATTTTTATGGATGAACTGATGCTGTTTACGGATGGGAGTGTGAATACGCATTCAAAAATTGGATATGGGGCATACCTATCTGTGTCTGAACGTGGACTTCCGTTGGATTCGCTGAGGCCGCGGGTGAAAGTGAGGCGATTTGAGCATACGTCTTCAACGAAACTGGAATTGCAGACGTTGTTATGGGCGCTGAGCAATATTCAAGCATTGGGGAGTCGGGTGATTGTGTATACGGATTCTCAAAACATCATGGGTTTACAGGGAAGACGTGATCGGTTTGAGCAAAATGATTATCGTTCAAAGAAAAATAAGCGCCTCAAAAATTATGAGCTGTATCAGGAATTTTATAGAATGACCGATCAGTTGGACTGTGAATTTGTTAAAGTGCGTGGACATCGGGCATCGAATCAAACAGATGATATGGATAAGCTTTTTACACTTGTGGATAGAGCTTCAAGGAATGCGCTGAGAGGAGATAATCGGTGACCTGTCGTTTTCAACAAATTTAGGGCCTATTTTAGTCCTTATTTGGTGTTAATTTACTTGATTACCGGGTGGCCCGACCCCAAATGAATACCCATTGGATGGCCGTTTATACTCGGTCAGGTCCTTCTGTCCTCCGGTTCTTGTAGCCTCGATAATACTTAAAAACATTATCGATATAGTAACGGGTGGACTCGAACGGTGGAATGCCTTTATACTGTCTCACATTTTTACTCCCGGCGTTGTATGCTGCAAGCGCCAGTTTAACATCTCCGTCAAATTGATTCATGAGCTGCTTAAAGTACCGGACGCCACCGCTTATATCCTAAGATACTATGAAAAACTTTACATTCTTTTGGAATCCTGCAAGGAGTGAAAAATTTTCTCAATTTTGTTACCCGCGTTTAGGGGTAATTGACTTTAGCCCCAAAGTGAATATTGTTATTTCATAATGCCACATTGTGGCAAATCTTATTGTTCGGTATCGGCAACCTCAAGAAGAAAGTGTGCATTTTATATCCACTTGAAGCCCGGGATTCGATTGAACTGGATATTTCATATCCACCGTGTGATTTCAGGCGGATTGGAAATGGTTATATTTTGATGGCATAAAAAATATATGAATCAATTAGGCTAATATTTACAGTATGTTATTGGTGACATGTTTTTAGCGCCATAATTTTGGCACACCATTTGCTGATACTGATATAGAAAATCAAAACAATGATAAAGAAAAAAAATAGGATAAGGAGGTATTCAAAATGAGAAAAGTTGCAAGTAAATTACTCGTTGTTTTAACGGTCTTTGCCGTTGTAGGATTTGGGGTGTATGCATTTGCTGATGGCGGAATGGGTTACGGCCAACATCGCGGAGGCTGGGATCATAACGGCCCGGGCATGCGTAATGGCGGTTCCGGATGTCCTGGATACGGAGAACACATGAGGGGTGACCTGAGTGATGAACAAATTCAGGAAATGGATCAACAGCGAAAGGCATTTCATAGCGCCAACGAAGACTTGACGCAGAATATTTATCAAAAACAGCTCGAACTTGAAAGTGAGTTTGCCAAGAAAACACCTGACGCTAAAAAAGCCGCCGGGATACAAAAAGAGATTTCCGATCTCCAAGCCCAAATCGATCAAAATCGGGTGGGTCATATCATAGAGATGAAAAAGATCAATCCCAACGCAGGCAGAGGATTTAGGGAAAACGGCCCGATGAGAGGCGGTTCTTCCTACGGACGCCCCTGCCAGCAATAAATTCCCCCAAATTTCTTCAAACGGAGGTGACGCCTTACATGGGGTGTCACCTCCAAAAACCTTCCAACAACGTCCGCTTTCGCCCCATTTCTGCGCCTGCCCCGTGGAATGCTTGCCCAATGAAATGTTTAAATGTTTCAACTATTTATCTCGGACAACGCCTATTTCATCGGGGCGAAGCCGATTTCTCCGGGGTCTGTCTCAGATTT
>JAQBBE010000250.1:0-13115 GCA_032126435.1 Desulfobacterales bacterium
AAGATGTGACTGAAAAAAACAGCAGAAGCAGCAGTACACATTTAACCATTGGCCCGGCATGCAGGATCATACTGAGGATATCTAAATCTGTAGAATTCATAAAAAAAGCTCCGTTGTTCATACGGTTGTATTAAAAAAAAACTTGTCCACCCAAAGTTCGGAAACGCTATTTCCTGATTTTTGAAACTATCTGAACCTGGGTTTTGTGTCAAGAAATTTGCTGGCCCTTCATACGGCAGTTCATTTTTATGTTGCTTTTGGAACCTCCTGCAAATACACATAAAAGCTGAAACAACGGCTCCTTTCGAAAAATAGTAAAGAGAAAATAGTAAAGAGGATAAGGGAAACCGCGGATGAACACGAATAAACACAAATTAAAATAATAATATTTATGTTCATTTGCGTCCATTTGCGTCCATCTATTTTCTAATTTCTATTTCCTAACGTTATTGCATTTAAAAAATAAGGATCTTTTTATGAAATCTATCGCAAATCTGCTGTTTGAAGCCAACATCTTAAAAAAAATCCCCAGATCCGGGTACCATTTTTTGGGTGCCGGCAAGGAATCGGTGGCCGAGCATTCATTTAGCGTTTCATTCATTGCGTTTGTCATGGCCCAGATGGAACCGGATGTCGATGCACTCAGGCTGATCGCCATGTGTCTGGTGCATGATCTTCCGGAGGCAAAAACCGGTGACCTTAATTATGTGCAGAAAAAATATGTGACTGCAGATGAAAATAAGGCCGTGAACGAAATAACCCGGAGACTACCGTTTGGAAGGACACTTTCCGATCTCATAGCGGAATACAACGCCCGAGAATCCATGGAGTCCAAGCTTGCCCATGATGCAGATCAACTCGCACTCATTCTTGATTTAAAAGCCCTTTCGGATATCGGCTACGAACCCCCCAAAAAGTGGCTCCCTTATGCTTTGAAGCGTTTGGAAACCAAAACGGGTCAAGACCTTGCAGAGAGTATTATGAAAACGGAATGGGATGCTTGGTGGCTCGAGAATTATGTTGACAGTCCCAGTAAAAATAAATAGGTTTTTCTTTTATATTTTTATGATGTTTTTTAAAAAGAAACGGGTTGTTTTGTAGCACGTCATTGACGTGCTAATGTGTTCAGCATAATGGAGGTAATGATGAATTGGCTCACAAACACCTTATGGACTTCCATTGGGAAAAAACTGACGATGGCGGTCACCGGCCTTTTTTTCTGTGTTTTTCTGGTGTTGCATCTTGCCGGAAACCTGACCCTTTTTATGGGTAAAGATGTTTTTAATTCCTATTCAGAACATCTCCATTCTTTAGGTCCCCTCCTTAACTTGGCGGAATGGGGGCTTTTAATTTTTGCCGTTATCCATATTTCTACGGGGTTGCTCCTTTTTTATCAGAATTTCAAAGCCAGACCCGAACGATATGCCGTCAATAAACGAGCGGGCGGCCGAACGCTGGGGTCCGCAACCATGCCGTACACCGGCGTTATTCTGCTGTTGTTTGTTATTTACCACCTGTTCAACTTTCATTTTGTGGATAAAACCCATACCACCATTTTTCAGATTGTATCAAATGCATTTGCACAGCCCAGCTATGTTTTGATTTATACGTTTGCCATGATCATTGCGGCGGTTCATGTCAGCCATGGATTTTGGAGTGCATTTCAGACCCTTGGCGCCAATCATCCGAAATACACACCTTTTTTAAGGGGGCTGAGTCTTGTATTCAGTCTGATTGTCGGGATCGGGTTTGGTTTTATTCCGGTTTATGTTTCGCTATTAGTATAAGGAGATAACCATCATGCTTGACGCAAACATTCCTTCAGGGCCACTTTCAGAAAAATGGGATAAACACCGATTTGAACTTAAACTCGTCAATCCGGCCAACAAAAGAAAATATAGTATCATCGTGGTGGGCACCGGACTTGCCGGTGGTTCAGCCGCCGCCTCACTGGCCGAACTCGGGTATTATGTAAAAAATTTCTGTGTTCAGGACAGCCCGCGGCGTGCCCACAGCATTGCCGCCCAGGGCGGAATCAACGCCGCCAAAAACTATCAAAATGACGGCGACAGTGTCCGGCGCCTTTTTTACGATACCATCAAGGGCGGTGATTTCAGGTCCAGAGAAGCCAATGTATATCGCCTGGCTCAGGTCAGCAATCATATTATCGACCATTGTGTTGCCCAGGGGATTCCCTTTGCGCGCGAATACGGCGGTCTTTTGTCCAATCGAAGTTTTGGCGGTGCTCAGGTTTCCAGAACGTTTTACGCCAGAGGTCAGACCGGACAGCAGCTTCTATTGGGAGCATACAGCTCATTGATGCGACAGGTGGCGGCCGGCCGGGTCACCCTGTTTTCTCGCCGGGAAATGCTGGATTTGGTGGTGATCAACGGACAGGCAAGGGGCATTGTTGTGAGAAATCTGGTCACCGGTGACATCGAAAGCCACGCCGCCGATGCCGTGGTCATGTGCACCGGCGGATATGCCAATGTTTTTTATCTTTCAACCAATGCCATGGCCTCCAATGTGAGTGCCACGTATCGGGCCTATAAAAAAGGCGCTTTTTTCGCCAATCCCTGTTACACGCAGATTCACCCGACGTGCATTCCGGTACATGGAACCTACCAGTCCAAACTGACCCTCATGAGTGAAAGTCTTCGAAATGACGGTCGCGTCTGGGTTCCGAAAACGCCCGGAGACAAACGGCCACCGAACCAGATCCCCGAATCTGAAAGAGATTATTACCTTGAAAACAAATACCCCAGTTTCGGGAACCTGGTTCCCCGGGATGTGGCATCGCGGAATGCCAAGGCCCAGTGCGATTTGGGCAAGGGCGTCGGCGAGACAGGTTTTGCGGTGTATCTTGATTTTAAGGATGCCATCAAAAGAGACGGGAAAGACGTTATCGCTCAAAAATACGCCAACCTTTTTCAGATGTATGAAAAAATCACCGCTTCGAATCCGTATGAAGAACCCATGATGATTTACCCGGCGTCTCATTATGTCATGGGAGGGCTATGGGTGGATTACAACCTGATGAGCACGTTGCCGGGGCTTTTTGTTTTGGGAGAAGCCAACTTTTCCGACCACGGTGCCAATCGTCTGGGCGCCAGTGCCTTGATGCAGGGACTGGCGGACGGTTATTTCGTTATTCCATATACCATCGGCGGATATCTTGTTGGGATGGACCACACGGAAGTCACCACCGATCATCCTGCGTTTAAAGAAGCAACCCAATATGTCACCCAACGGACCGGCAATCTGCTTTCCATTAACGGAAAACGGACGGTGGACGACTTTCATCGGCAGCTCGGACACATTCTCTGGGAATATTGCGGCATGTCCAGAAACGACGAAGGCCTTTTGAAAGCCAGAAAGCTTATTCAGGAACTTCGAGGAGAATTTTGGGAAAATGCGCTTGTACCCGGCTCGTCGGAAGACTTTAACCAGAGTCTGGAACGTGCCGGCCGCGTGGCCGATTTTCTCGAATTTGCAGAACTTTTGGTGATGGATGCCTTTGAGCGTAAAGAATCCTGCGGTGGTCATTTCAACGAAGCATACCAGACCGAGGAACAAGAGGCCAAGCGCGATGATGAGAATTTCTGTCATGCGGCTGCGTGGGAATATAAAGGGGATGACACGGAGCCCGAACGCCACAAGGAACCGCTGGTTTTTGAAAATGTCGAATTAACACAAAGGAGTTACAAGTGACCAAAAGCATCAACATCACTTTAAACGTCTGGCGCCAAAAAAGCGCCAAAGTGAAAGGCGGTTTTGAAACCTATCATGCCGCCAATATCTCAACAGACATGTCCTTTTTGGAAATGATCGATGTGGTTAACGAGCAGCTGACCCTTGACGGCAGAAATCCCATTGCATTTGATCACGACTGCCGGGAGGGGATCTGCGGCATGTGCGGCGCTGTGGTCAACGGCCGCGCCCACGGTCCGGAAAAAGGGACCACACTGTGCCAGCTTCATATGCGTCATTTTTCCAGTGGCGATACCATCGTCATCGAGCCCTGGCGAGCCAAGGCATTTCCCATTATAAAGGATCTTGCTGTGGATCGCAGCGCCTTTGATCAGATCATCGTTGCAGGGGGATATATTTCCGTAAACACCGGGGGCGCCCCGGATGCCAATGCCATACCGATTTCCCAGGAAATCGCTGAAAAAGCAATGGATGCTGCGGCCTGTATCGGATGCGGCGCCTGCGTTGCTTCATGCCCCAATGCTTCGGCCATGCTTTTTACCGGGGCAAAGATTTCCCAACTTGCCCTGCTTCCCCAGGGAAGACCCGAGGCCGCCCAGAGGGCCCTGGCCATGGTTCGAAAAATGGACGAACTCTGCTTCGGCAACTGTTCCAATGAAAGAGAATGCGAAGCAGAATGTCCCAAGGAGATTTCCATTTCAAATATTGCCCGAATGAACCGGGAATTTTTCAAGGCCGGAATCGGTTCCGCCGTCATGTAATACCTGAATCTTGCATGAAAATTAATGAGAATCTTTAGACTGCTTGATTGAAGGGGGTTTAAAAATCCTCAAACCGCCTTTGATCATACTTTCTTTCTAAAAACTTTAAATGTTAAGAACATCACTTATTTCCTGATTCTCACAGGCAAGGCAAGTTCGTCAAGAGCGTCCCCAGGCACCCTGTTAAAGAGGTTTAAAAAAGTTATTTACTTGTTTATGGATGTCCCGAAAGTCCCCGAAAATCCCCCCGAAACTCCCAAGTAAGGTCAATTATTTCAGATGATCTTCCGTATACAATGGGAGTTCGATCATCCGTTCGAGAAGTTCGTCCGTCTGAAGGCCCGGGAAATTATAAAGAACCAGTTCTTTGCAGAACAGGCGACAAATATAGCGTAGCTTGCGGCTCTTTTGTTTTCCTGCATACACGAAGTCTCTATGACCGTTGTTGATGACAATGACGTTCTTTTCCACATCGAATCTTGAACGCCACATCTCCGACGGTGCCCGCCGATAAGTGTATCCTGGAAGCCCTTTGCGCGATCCTCCTGTCACGGCGGATTGATCAACAAGCGTATCGGTAACGGTGATCAGCGCCTCATCCGTGCATTCGATCTCTCCCTGAGAAACGATGAGCCTTATTGTGGTCAGACCCGGCTCCGGGGGGGCAATAAAAACGACGGATTCACCATCGTGGTTCAATAGTTGACCTTCTCCGTCAACGATTTCCCATCGATATAGCAGATCCTTCCAAACGGTTCGCCGCGCGCGATCCCGGCAAACAGCTCGATATTTCTTGCGGCTGTCAACCGGAACAACGCTCGAGTTCGGAGAAATCAGCACACTGAACAGGGGACCGGCATATTCATAGAACTCTTTACGTCCATTTTCGCTGTCGTCATATTCAGCGGCGGTTTCAAGAATCTCACTTTCCCGGTCTTTTGAACCCGAAGTGGTACCCATTTCCGATGCTAAAGAAAAAAGAGGGTCTGTCTTCTTTTTACTTTTTCTGGCATGAATATCGAACCAGTCATATTCCTCTTGAGGAAGACGAAGAAACGCCTCCCTGAGTGCACGCTGAACCTTGCGCAGAATTCTTCGGCTGGACCGTTCTTCTTCCGCCTTGCGCTGTTCCTCGATCATTTGTTTCAGCTGATTTTCAACCGGCTCCATTGCACGACATAAAGCGTCAAACTTTTCATCACGAATGATACCTTGTCGCGTCCCTGGCGTAAGGTTTAAAAATGTTGCGTCAAGAATGCCTTGTAGATAACCCGCGGTCCAAGGTTCCTTCTGAAAATTCTCGATATCCGTAATCGATGACAAAATCCGCGTGCCGCGTCGATACAATCCAATCTGGTTGGCAGAACCGGGATCACTGAGGTACAGTTCCAGGTAAATATCACCCGGAGCACCCTCGGCAGGTTTGAGGCCATGGAGCAAGCGCCCGGCGAACTGACGGGGAACCACAATATACTCTGTCCGGCCTGTCCGATCCACAACCCTGATCTGGACTCCCGATTCTTTGATCCGGTCTCTGAGTTCGGCCGAAAGATACCGCTGGATCTTGTCCCCTGTGAGAGATCGTAGCCCCGGCAACAGGGGATAGATTGTCAAATCTGTTCCTTGGAAAGGAATCAATATACGTTTCTTGGAAACCGTGAAGTTCGGCGAGTCTTTGGTCATTGTCATTTCATATGTGTTTCCATCGACTCCGCAAGAGGTGATACTAAGGTTCCGGCCAACTGTCCAAAAGCTTAAAAGACCGATCCCGAATTCGCCTTGGATCCCCTTTACGCCTTCGGCTTTCAATCGCTGTTTGATGGAATCACAAATGTGGGTCGCCACATGATGAAAATTGGGCAACCCATTTCCATCTTTTAAGATTCCCTCGCCGTCGTCACTGATCTTGAGATAAAATTCTCCCTTCTTCTTTCCTCTGGAAATGACGATTTGTCTGGCCCGAGCATCAATGCTGTTTTCCACGAACTCAGCCACCGCTTTCAGCGGATTGGTTTGCGAACTGGCAATGATGCTGATTGCATTCCAGTGATCTGCGATACGCAGCTTTCCTGCAGGTGCTTTCTTTTTTTTATTTTTTCGAACCGATCTCGTCACGTTTGACCTCTCAATGTCGCTGTGTTTTGATAAAATCGTGTAACGATATTATTTTTGATATCCAGTTTCAAGCGTTTTAGCAATTGCAACTTGAATTCACCATTTCAGGTTCTTTTTTAATTTGCCGTAAATATTATACAATTAACTAAAGTTATAGTTATAGGATTAGATTCATGTTATCACGGGTCGCAACCGTGTTTGGAAATCTCTCATCTGCGGAACCTATTTCGTCGATGCCAGTAAAGGTTATTCTGGGCCGGCCAGAAACTTTCTTTCCAAGGTCTAACGTGAGCGGAATCGACTATGGTGTGGCCCTCGGGTGTAAGCATGCGGATTCCGCACAGGGCACACCAGTGACTGTAAAGGGTAATTATTGCTTTGCGAAATCCCTGGGCAATCAGATCCATAATGGACAGCAGTAGAAAAGGTTTGTGAGGTGCCTGATAAGTGGTCAGTGCAGACCAGCGTTTGCGGTTTTTATCCGTCCGTAGGCGGGAAAAGCTTTTGAGGTATTGGGCAAGAGACATTTTATCTCCCGGCTCTTATGTTGCTTGCTGTATTTTATCTTTCTTTAATCAAGGATCAAGGTTTTACCCAATCACTTCGTTTTTATCTCAAGACAACTTATAAACTTATGTACCCCAGACCCTCGATTTGATCGTCTTCCAGCCAATCGTTGATGACCTTGAGCTGCTCGCGCAGTACCGGCAGCATTACCACCTCGGTGAAAGTCTCGCGAAAGGTGTCGCCGGGATGCTGTTTGTTGTCCAGGTCGATAATCTCCCAGTCCAGACTGTCGAGTTGGTCGAGCAGTGGTTTCTCGACATGGTTGCGTTCGTCGAGTCTGATGTGTTGGGGAGTCCTGTCGGTGTTCATGGTTTTTCCTTTACAACCCAATGGCCACCTTTTTGTGGGCCGATATACTTCAAATGCCCTGTTTTCACCAATTGTGAGCTGGCTCGCTCCACAGCACTCACGGACTTCCCGATGACCTCAGCTACCTCGGCCAAGGTCATCCTTGGGTTCTCGCTCAACACGTGGAGGATCCAGTCCGGCGTTTTCACCGGCGTTTTCACCGGCGTTTCCACTGCCACCGCATCCTTATGCACGGGCAGGCGGATCAGAAAATAGCTGCGGTCGTCGTCCGTCTCGAACTCGGGGCGTGGAGAACCGTTTTCTTTCATCACTTTCAAAATCTTTGAGATCCCGGTGGAACGACCTTCGGTGAGATCCAGCTCTTTGAGGAAATCGCCGAGGTTTTCAAAGTCATTGGCAAAGGCGCAGAGGGTGCGCGTGATCGGGTCCGGATTCCAGCCCTTCTTATACTCAATACGGTCGCCCTCAACCTTTCGCTGTCGCAGCAAGTCCTCAAGATTGATGGGAAGTTTGGAAATCATGCGCCATCCTCCTGTGGTTCGGTTAAAAGAGGGGTGATCCGTACCGTGCCGATGAACTGATCGAGTAATGGTTTTTCGACGTGGTTGCGTTCGTCTATTTTCAAGTGTGAAGTTTGAGAGGGGAAGTTAGACGTCATGTTGTTACCCCTGTTCGTGCGCCGGATTTACTCTCACCCTTCTAACTTCTCCCAACTGGCTTCTTGTTATATTTCGGTAGTCATTCATAGGTCTTACAGCCTATTTATGTCACATAAACTATAACATTTCGTCGACAGGTCAAGATCTTTGTTGTAGCGTTTCCCATCATCGGCAGTTATCCGGAAATTCCGGATAACTGATTCCGATGTCAGCTCGCCCTCATCAAAGATGTTTTGGATATGTTCGTTGATCGTACGCACGTTTTTCTGAAACAGTTCCGCCATCCGCTTCTGGGTAAGCCAGACGGTTTCCTCTTGTAGAAGCACTTCCAGCCGCGTCTGTCCATCCTCGGTCTGGTAGAGGAGGAACTCGGCGGGTTCGGGTTCGTTCTGCAATTTATCGCTCACCATGCCGATACCTCCTTGGCAGCCGACAGCGGGTTTTCGACGTGGTTGCGTTCGTCGAGTTTGACGTACTGGGGTGTTTTATTTTGACTCATGCCTTGGAATTTCCGTTCTTAAGTTTTAAAGTTTCCCCAATTAGTGCTTTGGGTACTTTCGAACAGAATTCGCGGTTTTTTTTAACTGCAAAACCCGACCCCATTCATACAAAAACCCCACTTCTATCTGAGAAATGGGGTTTTTGTATCCATCGCACGTCCTCTTTTTTTGTTTAAGGTTAAAGCGATTATCTTTAAATTTACCGTTTTTTCGCATATTTAACTTAACATGTCAAGGATGATATCAGGGGCCCCGGTTAAATTCGCCCCAGTTAAACGAATACGGACAGGTTTCACGGGGTAAACTTAGCTTGTCTTCCTCGAAGAATTTAACAGGGCAAGCAGGTGTCGGGGGGCAGGGTGTTTATTTTTTCATCCTCCTGGCGTAAGCCTTTTGTTTCTCCTTTACCTTGAATCCGATCTTATTCCAATTGACCACCTTTACTATGCCGTCATCTGAAACTCGATTTTACGTGTTTCACTGACTCTGGTAGACGCGTCTAAAATCTCTAAAGACACAAGATTTCCATCGGCATCATAATCAAGGATTACGCCCGGCTTGTCTTCATCGCTTTCAGCTATAGCCGTCTCCTCTTTGAAAATGATATTCAGTGTGTCTGTTTTGGGATCGTAAGTAACTTTCATGTAACTTCCCTCCAGTATTTTTCAATTTTGCTTGTTCTATAAACTGTTATCACTTCTGCAGGCACACGGTCAATGTCAATGAAGACCCGAATCAAGAAAGGCTTCCCTTCCATCTGGATTCGAGATTGGAAAACTTCACGTCCTTTCCGTATTACTATACGTTGCTCAGGATTATTAATGACACTTTGGACCAATTTGAGTGAAATGTTGCGACGCTCCATTTCAAAGGTTGCATGATCAGTGATGGTATACTCGCCAATAGGATTAGGTCTCATATATTTTACCTCGGTATGGATTGGAAGTCAGGGACGGTCATACAATCTTGCTTTTTGGTCTCTCGTTCAGTCTTAAAAATCGTCGTTGACTATGTTCAGGTGCCTCCGGTTAAATTCGCTTCGCTCCTTTTCTCCGAAAAATTTAACTGGGCCCCGAAAAAATCGGGATCTACGCTTCGCTTCGACAGGCAGGGTTTAGGATGAAAAACCAAACCTTTAACCTCTTTTGCCGTATATTTTTTGCTTCTCCTTGACTGTAAAGCCAATTTTTTTCTTGGGTTTATCCTCCTCAGACAAAAGCTGTTTTATAGCTTCAAATACGATTTGAAATTGTTCGTCGTATTTTATCTCCATTGGAGGTGCCAAATTGGCACCTCCAATTCTCCATCTCTTTTTTAGACAATTCAAACATAAAATCATCGGGGAATCGGTCAATATTCCGTTTAACAGCCCTTTTTAAGATTTTTGTTTCAACATCATAAAGTTCAGCTAAATCTCTGTCCAGCATCACCTTAATACCGCGTATTAGATAAATTTTGCTCGCAATGAGTTCAACCGGTACCATTGTTGTCATTTTAAATTGCCTTCCCTTTTCGGGCTAAGGGTTCAGGGTTAAAATACAGGGTTCGAAGAATCTGGGATCTGCCTTAGAAACCCAGCCTTAATCCTGATTATCGTGTTAATCCTGCCCGCCCAGTTAAATCTTTTTGTTCTTTATTTAACCGGGGTCTAAAAACCAAAAAACCCCACTTCTATCTGAGGAATGGGGTCTTTGTATCCATCGCACATCCTTTATTTGTTTAAGGTTAAAGCGAATATCTTGAAATTTAATGTTTTTTCGCACAGTTAACTTAACATGTCAAGGGTGATAATAAGTTGTGGATATCAGAGGGCAAGTGGCGGTCTCGAATATTTGTCGATGCTGCAAGCAACCTTACAGTTGAACCAGCGGCTTCTGGATGAGATTATCAATTATATTATCATATTTTTGATTGTTATCTTGGCGTTGCGCGTGGTCAACATCCCCCTGACGTTGTTCACATTCTTAGGCGGTGCCGTTGCCATCGGCGTCGGTTTCGGGGCCCAGAACCTGCTCAATAATTTCATCAGCGGATTCATCGTTATGGCGGAACAACCGATAAAGATCGGCGACTCCAATGCACCCGCAAAGGAGTAGATTCCGGTTCCGAAAGTCCGGATGTTACCTTAATAAACCTTTCGGGTTCCATGCCGTTTTCCGATTACTTCAAGGGTGCTGTTCACCACCACAAACGCTTTCGGATCGATGCTGAAAATAACATTTTTTAGCTTGGGGAGTTCGGTCAGCGTAGTGATGGTAAAAATCACTTCTTTTGGGTTGCCGGTATAAGCGCCCTGAGCTTGCAGAAAAGTGGCGCCCCGGTTGACCTGCTTAAAGAGTTCTTCCGCAATTTCCTTATACTTATCCGAGATGATGAATGTGGACAACCGTTGGTTAAAGCCCGTAAGGACCGCATCGAGAGTTTTGCTGCTCGTGAACACATAAATCAGGCTGTAGAGCGCAATCTGAAGACCGAAAAAATAGGCGCCTGTAATGATGATCACTCCATTTGCGAAAAGACTGGTCAGACCGGGCCGAAGTCCGAATATCTTATTTGCATATATTGCCAGAATATCCACGCCTCCCGCAGATCCTAAAGATCTAAGAACAATTCCGGCTCCCGCGCCGCAAACGACGCCGCCGAATACGGCGACAAGAATGGGATCTTTGAGAGGAACCGGGGGCGTTTTAATGATGACGGCAGCCAGGGAGAAAAATGCCATCCCAAAAATAGTATACAGCATAAATCTTTTGCTAATACTGAACCAGCCAATGAGCATTAAAGGAATATTAAGTAAAAAATAGGTGATGCCGACATCCGTCGAAGGGAACAGATAGTGGATGATGATGGCCACACCCGACACACCGGCCCCCAAAAGCTTATTGGGAATCAAAATGCTGTTCATCCCTATCACAAAGACGATGATTCCTGCGGTGATCAAAAACAGATTGTACGAGACGGTTTTCCACGTTAAAATGATTTTATCAAAGTCAAAATGTGCGGTTTGCGCTTTCGGCTGCATGGCCTTGCCTCCTTTTTGGATTCGGTTAATTACTCATTCGAGGCCGTATTTGTCATCAGGCAGATAGCCCGGATATTTCACGAAAGTGTTTCCTATTGCAAGTATAATGTTGGGGATATACACTTGAAGAATAAATATTTTATTCGGGTTTACGCAAACAATTTAATATTGAGACGTTAATGGCGCAAATCGGCATACTGGTTCCGGTTAGGGAATTACTTTCCTGGCGAGCTATTTTAGACATATTCCTGATAGCAGCAGGGTTGTTTTTTTTATACCGGACATTACTTCGACTCGGCACATGGAAAATCGTGGCCGGGATTCTGGTCGCCATGGCTATTTTTTTAGTTGCAAGTTTAATGGATCTTAAGGGAATCGGATGGATTTTCAGTAATATCAGCCAGGTGGCCGCGATAGCATTAATCGTATTATTTCAGCCTGAATTGAGAAAAATTTTAGAACAGACAGCTTCGGTTAAACGATCTGAACCTCGCGACTTAGATGAAAAGCTCTCCCATTTAGTAGTGGACGCCTTAGTAAAGCTGGCTCAGCAACGTCGAGGGGCGATTGTCGTTTTTCCCGGCAAGGAGCCGATTCAGGAATGGCTTTCCGGCGGATTTATTCTTGATGCTAAGCCCAGCCTTCCTCTCATTATGAGTATCTTTGATCCGAACTCGCCGGGCCATGATGGTGCATTGATTATAACCAACGGAAAATTTTCACGGTTTGGCGTACGACTTCCTGTTTCACAGAGTTCAAGACTGGCGGAAGAATATGGCACCCGTCATCATGCTGCCATGGGTCTGGTTGAGAAATCAGACGCTTTGGCAATTGTCGTTTCTGAAGAACGGGGAAACCTTTCAATATTCCGTAAAGGTCGAATGCGGCAGGTGGGCGATGGCGAAGAGATGGTGAAAACGATCATTTCACATTGGAAAGATATGACGTCCTTTCCCGTTGTGTTCCCTAAAGGAAAAGCGCGTTGGCCGGTATTTCTTCAAATTTTTGCGAGCCTGGTGTTGGCTGCATTTTTCTGGTCAACTTTGGCTGTTTCTCAGGGAGAAATACTGGAAAAGGTCATAACCGTTCCGGTGGAATATACGGCCTCATCACCCAACCTCACGTTGGTCGGAAATAAGGCCGAGGAAGTTCGGCTGCATCTGTCAGGCCCGAAATCAGTGCTTGACACCGTTAACCCGTCTCATACCATTGTGAAAATAGATCTTTCAAAAGCCCTGCCGGGAAAGCAATCTTTTATTATTACGCGTGAAAACATCCAGTTACCGAAAGAGATACATCTATTGGATGTTGTTCCGTCCAGCTTTGAACTCACACTTGCAGAAATCGTAGAAAAAGAGTTGGTTATAAAGCCGCAACTGGTCGGAAAGCTTCCGGACGGCCTGAAGATCCGTTCCTTAGAAGTAAAACCTGAGAAGGTAAAAGTTTTCTCTCCGGCCAGTGATGAGATGGA
>JAQBBE010000251.1:0-7890 GCA_032126435.1 Desulfobacterales bacterium
CCTACACCAATCATATGCTCATTTTTTAAATAAGTCATTTGGCCATACTCATTGACTATATCAGTTAGCCCTTTATCGACAAATGTCGTTCGTCCGATGGCTACATCCTGGATCAGACTACTGATGTAATCTTCGGTTTCGATAACTTCGTTTAGTCTGTTCATACATTCTTTTTCCATTTTGTTCATTCTTCTTGCCATCTTTAAATCCTCCTTTTATTCTGGTGTTCCAGGCACCAATAAATTTTTGTCTGACTTTCCGATCTTCGATTTTTTGGTGGTAATAACAAAGAGTTTTATGCTCATCATAAACAGGCTGTGGACACCTTTCATTATTACAGTTATCAGCACACTGTCTCACACCACACATTTTATATTGTTGATTAAAAATTCCCGGATATTTTTTTGGTTGTTTCTGCCATTCTGTCTTCTTGGCCTTTGTTGTTTCTTTTTTTGTTATAGTGGGTTGATAATTCTGACAAATGCCACACCACAACTTAACCATTCCATGTTTGCACCTTTCCATTGCCATTTCGTTTTTGAAAGCTTTTGTCATGTTGGGTCCTCCTATTAATGAGATTAATTTTCGCATCTTTAAGGATCAGCCTGTCTGATCCAGAGAGGGGTGAGGGCACTGCAACTTTTTTTTGTGCCCTTACTCTTTTAAGCGCGACATATGGCGTTGGGGCTGGAACAAAAGGTGTCGTAAAGTGAAAAAAATGAAAATAGGATTGAAAAAGTGTGAAAAGGTAGTCAGGGATTGATGGAATTGCGTGCTAATAATAAGGAGAGAAATTTTTGATTTGCTGAAGATCCAGGAGAAAATCTTATTCAATAGGGTAAACAAAGGGTATGCAAAACATCGTCCACATCGTCCAATCGTCCAGGTTGTTATAATATCAAGCAGTTAGAACGGACGATGATTGGACGGTCTAACAGATTTGGACGATCAGGGTTTTTTACAAGGGAAAAATAGGTGCTGGTCTTTAGGATTGAGACTCAAAATCGGTTCCGCAGAATTCTGCGTAAGCGATTTATCGTTTTCAACGGGGAAATGGAGATGAAGATGTGGTTGGGTGATTTGGGGAAATTTTAAACTTTGAAATGGCTGTTCAACGTCTGCTGTATTTTCCTGTGTGAGACTCTGTGTGAGAAAAACTTTCCAAAATCTGCTAAACGATGTAAAATGACCTAAAATCTGGAAAGGTCAGGTGTTATGATTTCAATAGCTTACTTCAAAATGAGGAATGTAGAAAACTCGGAGGTCTTGCCTGTTAACCATCGGGTCCGCGGTTCGAGTCCGTGCTGGGGAGCCAACAATCTACGGCTGTAAGAACCCCATCAGTTCTTACAGCCTTTTTGTTTTCCAGGACCGCCAGAACCACATCTGATTTCCCCACAATATCCACTTTGGGCAGTTTGATTCATATTTCTATGTAAAACTCATAACATGGTTTTGTTTTTATCCGATTTTATCAGTGAAGGGTTTTTTCGCCATGTGTTTTCTTAAAAGACAATATGTTTATTATCATCGCTGCTCAAAAATCCTTTCGACTGTTGAAAATCATATCGCCGGGCGGTTTTTTGTCCTAAAGTTTTCTTTCTGCAACCCCAGCCGTTTCATCTTGTTATATAACGCCCTGGTATGGATCCCTGCAATCTTGGCTGCCGGGCCGACCCGCCCCATGGTTTCCCTCAGCACCATTTCAAGGTACAGACGCTCGGCCTGATCCACCACTTCCTGGCAAACCTCCGGAAGTGTCTTATTCTTCCAAGATTCCATCACCATTTCATCCGGATTAACAAGTCCCTTTGATAAGGGAGCGGGTTCATGAAAGATATAAGGTAAATCTTTTAGTGAAATTTTTTCGGTCTGGCATAAAAGCATGGCCCGCTCAATCACATTCATCAGTTCCCGGACATTACCGGGCCAATCATACTGGCATAGGGCTTTCATCGCTGCTTCTTTCACTTCTATGACATCCTTACCGATCTTTTGCTGGTAAAGTTCAATGAACCGATGGGTCATGGCGGGAATATCTTCTCTATGCTTCCGAAGCGGCGGAAGGGTAAGCATAATCACGCTGAGGCGGTAATAAAGATCTTTACGAAAGTTTCCGTTTTCTACAAGATCTTCCAGGTTCTGATTGGTCGCTGCAATAACACGTATATCAACCCAGAGGGGCCGCTCGCTTCCCAGCGGCTGTACTTCATAATCTTGGAGAACGCGCAGCAGTTTGGCTTGAAGGTGAAGGGGCATTTCGCCGATTTCGTCCAAAAAAATGGTGCCTCCATGGGCCATTTCAAAAGCCCCCCTTCGGGATCGGATAGCGCCGGTAAACGCTCCCTGCTCATGTCCGAAAAGCTCACTTTCCAGAAGATGTTCAGGCAACGCTACCGTGTTTACTGCGACAAACGGCCCGGCGGATCGGGGGCTTTCGGAATGAATGGCCTTGGCCAGGTGCTCTTTGCCGACTCCGGTTTCTCCCAAGAGCAGCAGCGGAGAATTGCTGGGAATGAATTTCCAGACCTCTTCCATAAAGATCTGCATGGACCTGCTTTCTGAAGTAAAATCACTGATTTTAGGAGATGTGTGGCCTCTTGCATTCAAACGGTTTTTCTGAACGAACTGGCGTCGGGATTCCACGGTGGATTCGATAGCCTCAATCAAGCTTTTTCTGGATATGCCGCTATACAGCACCACATCCGCGCCGGCGGCCACCAGTTTGGCGTGCTCCTCAGATGAATCACTGTCATGAAGGACAACCGTGGTCGGCGTTTCGGGTAGTTCATTGAGCATTGAAATGCTGTATTCGGTTTTGGGAGGAATGAGTGATTCACTGATGACAATGATATCACCGCAGCTACGGATCACATTTTGCCATGAAGTCTTCACGTGACTGCAGCTTTCTATTCGAATGTCGGCCTCTTGAAAACGCTCTTCCACGTATTTTTGGAGGCTTTTGTTCTTGATCGCCAAAACCAACCGTATCAGCATGGTGTCAACCTCCATAAAAAAGAATTCAAATACCGTTTTTTAATCCTTCATATGATATGATTTCCCGGTTTTCAAGTATATTTTTAAAATATTAAAATGTAAATATTAACTTTAGGTTATGCTTTTTTTACCAAATTAAAAGACAATTGTTGGGCAAATAGGCATCAACAAATAATGATTTAAGGGAATTTTGCCAGCCAATATTTCAGCACATTAATGCTCATTATTGTTTTTTGAGAAAAAAAATGCTCGTTTTTATTAAAATCGGTATGCTATTGCCTGTTTTTATCGGAAGTTTAAAGTTGCTGCCGAAAACCTAACAAATTAACCAATAATTAATAGCTGTTATCCGCATTTGTGTTTTTGGCATAAAATATGCTTAAGCATCATCAGTTTTGATGTCGAAAAAAATCCGCGTTTGGGTCGATTACTAACTTAACACGGCAAAAAAATCAGAATAAAAGGAGAAAACTTATAATGAACCAAGTGGCCATGATAAAAAATCCTTTAGAATCAGAGTTCATTGAGGAGATGTTGGCGCCGGATCTTCAGCCGTTCTGGGGAATCGCCTCGGCCATCGATATTTACAACTGCGACCCGGATAAAATCCGGGACGATAAAACCATTCGCAGATTCGTGGTCGAGTTGTGTGATTTCATCGAAATGAAACGTTTCGGAGAGACCCGGGTCGTCCACTTCGGTGAAGACGAACGCGTAGCAGGCTATTCGATGGTTCAGCTGATCGAAACTTCTCTAATTTCCGCCCATTTTGCCAATCTCACCAATACAACCTATCTGGATGTATTCAGCTGTAAGGCTTATGATCCGGAAAAGGTCCGGAGTTTTGCCCAAGACTTTTTCGGCGGAAGCCACAGCATTTTAAACGTAACTTTGAGGCGTTAATATGGATACGGTGCAAATATTTCAAGATCCCAATGTTTGCCGTGAGCTCTGGGAACGATTTTGGCCAAAGGAGTGTATTTTCGATCTGTGGCCGGTTAGAGCCTGTTTTATGAAACACTACCAGCGCCCGCTTTTTTTTGTTTTGGCGGGTAGGGATCATCGGGAATCTCGTCTTTTGGCCCTCACCTGGATCGAAGAGGAAGAGGTTTTCGGCCACTTCCCGGGAGAAACTTGGCAGGGAAAAACTTGGATAGAGCAGAATAAAATCACCGGTACCGGAAGACAATCCCTTCAAACACTGATGGATAACTTGCCGGAAAAATGTTTCATTCGTTATATTGACGGTGATTTTCTTCCCACTTGGGAAAGTGCTGTTTCCATAGATGAGATCGGATACCTCTTTTTTCCGAAACAGTATAACTTTTCATTTGAAAACTACCAGAACGTGTTTCCAAGAAAATCCCTCAAGAAGATCGATCGGGACATAAATCAACTTCATGCTCAAAAAGTCGCTTTTCGCCACAACCATATGGCCGATGTAAGCCGGATGTTTGAGATGAACCTTTCGGCTTTCGGAGAAACGTCATATTTCCATGACCGCCGGTTTTTCAATGCTTTTGTCGATCTTATCACCTTTCTTGATCAACAGAATCTTCTTCGGCTGACGTCGGTAACCATCGGCGGCCGGCTGGCTGCAGTGGATGTCGGCGCTCTGTGGAAAAACACCTATACCGTCATGGCCGGGGGCACAGATCCCGACTTTCCCGGCGTTGCCAAACTGATCAATTTTCATCATATCGAATGGGCATGCCGCCAGCGCCTGGGTGTCGTAGATTTTCTCTGTGGCGATTTCAACTGGAAGACGAAATTCCGTTTGCACCCCCGTCCCTTATATAAGATCTGCTCACCGGAAGTTGATGCCGCAGCCGAATTTCATGCCAAAGAGAGGATGCTGGGCTGTGCAGTCTGAGAATCGTTTGATTGTGGTGGGCACGACCTCTGATTATATTGACTGGATCCGGCGTACCTGTCCGGAAAGAGCCCTTTTCATCACGGACCCAACCGTTCGATCCAATGCAAGGGAGTCTGCTCCCGCAAATCATGAGGAAGTCCAATGCGAGCTGGCTGATGATAGCGAACAGGTCCGGAAGGCGGTGACACGCCACTTGCAACGTTGGGGCATGCGGATAAACGGCGTCGCCTGCTTTGATTGCGAATCAATGGCCTTGGCTGCTTTGCTTGCTCAGGATTTTTCCGCAACTTTTCCGTCTTCATCCGCCGTCAACAACTGCCGGGACAAGCTCATTTCAAAAATCCTCTGGCAGCAGAACGGAATCCGTTGCCCTCGAATCGCACCGGTCCGGCACGTGGAAGATGCAACAGATTTTCTTTCAACCCTGGGGCAAGATTGCGTACTCAAACCGCTTTCCGGAAGTGGCAGCGAACTGGTCTTTCACTGCAGAACCGAAAAAGAATGTCGGCGGGCATTCGCCGTCATTCAAGACGGCCTGCAACAGCGAAAAAATCACCGCCTTTACAAGGGCGTTTCCGGAGATTCGCCCCCAATAATTGCCGAAGAGTTTATCGATGCTCCTGAGTTTAGCTGTGATTTTTTGATGGCTAAAGGTGAGGTTACACTGATCCGCCTGGCCCGGAAAATTCCTTCATCTTATGGACCGTTCGGCACCACCATGGGGTATGTGCTTGTCGACACCCTGCCTCAAGGGATCGATCTTGAAAGATTTTGTCGATATCTGGCCCAGGGAGCCGGGGCTCTTGGAATTAACAGATCAATATGTATGGCCGATTTTATGGTGCACCGCGGGGAAATTATTCTCCTTGAAATTGCCCCCCGACCGGGAGGTGACTGTCTTCCGGCGCTGATCCGCAGCGCACTTCAATTGGATATCCTCGCCCTGAACCTTGACGTGGCCCAGAAGCGTCCGTTGCGCATCGGCCCGTTCCGGCCGTCACAGCCCTTTGTGGGCTTGCGTATCCATGCCCGACAGGGCGGTATTTTCAGACGCATCAACTGTAAAGCTGTGGAAGGGAACCCGCGGATAAAAGAAATCAATATCGTGCGGCACCCGGGTGATATCATCCGCATGCCTCCTGAAGATTACGATTCTTTCCTTCTGGGAAACATCATTTTCACTCCTGAAAACGGGATGGATCTCATGAGCGAGTGCAGCCGGATCTTGGACGGCCTGGCCGTGGAGATTGAATCGCCATGACTTACGTAACACCACAAAACGATACCACATCCATGCCTTCTGAAGAGATGCCGCTGCTCCCGCCCGAAGAACTGATTCCCTTTGTCGAGCACTATTTCAGTCGTCGGGAAGCATATCTGCAACAACTCAGGAATCACACCGCTTCCTTATACGTATTAGAGCCAAACGTATTGATTCGGCGGGCAGATCAGTTTCAGAAAGCGTTTCGCCGCGTGCTTCCCGATTCGGCCTTCTATTACGCCGTCAAAAGCAACAATCATCCCGAAGTCGCTCGAACCCTTCTGGAATCAGGTTTCGGGCTGGATGTGTCCAGCGGTTTGGAGCTGAAGATGGCCCTCGATCTCAACGCCGGAGAGATTGTTTTTAGCGGACCCGGTAAAACGCCCGAAGAGCTGGAGTTGGCTGCACGAAACAGCAGTCGGGTGACGGTACTTCTGGACAGTTTCGGCGAACTGCATCGATTAGAAAGGATTGCCGCATCCATAAAAACAACGGTGCGCGCCGGTGTGCGACTGACCACCAATCCAAACGGCTTGTGGAGAAAGTTCGGAATACCGCCGGATCAATTCAGCGAATTCTGGCGAACCGCTCGGACATGTCCCCATGTATCTCTAAAAGGAATTCAGTTTCATACCAGCTGGAATCTAACGGCGACATCCCAAACGGAATACATCGGATTTTTGGGCAAGTTACTGTCCGGAATGCCGGACGAACTCAACGAAAACCTGACATTTATCGACGTTGGCGGCGGGTACTGGCCGAAGCACGGCGAATGGCTTCACCCCTCAGCAGGGCCACAAGAGATGCTTCAGAAGATGGGTCAGCATCCCCCCGATGTATCAAAGGCTCACTACCGATGTCCCGCCGAACCCATTGAAGTTTTTGCTCAAAAAATCGGCCAGGCCATACAACGCCATATCTTTCCCTTGACGGCGTGCAGAATTTTCTTTGAACCCGGCCGCTGGATCTGCAACGATTCAATGCACCTGCTAATGACCGTGGTCGACAAAAAGGGAACCGATCTGGTCATCACAGATGCCGGCACGAACGCCATCGGCTGGGAACGTTTTGAAACCGATTATTTTCCCGTCCTGAATTTGACCCGACCGGCCTTGACAGAAAAGCCCTGCTTCATCCTCGGCTCACTGTGCACCCCCCATGATGTTTGGGGATACAGCTACTTCGGCCAAGACATACGTGTTGGCGACGTGCTCATGATCCCTACCCAGGGCGCGTATACCTATAGCCTTCGACAGAATTTCATTAAGCCCATCCCCAAGGTCGTGATCATGTAGATGGTGGATTTTTACGGAACTTATCTCCATCATTTCTTTTGTGCGGTAAACTATTTTTGTCCTCGGGCGTCTAATTTTAAAGCAAAACAAAAACGTAAAATAAAAAAGAATTTGTCATCAATAAAAATGATCGTCTTGTGAGGAACACAACATGGATTTTATGTGAATAAGACCTAAGCAGTCTGAAGGCGGCCAAAAAGATCGAATGATTCATCGGAGGGAAAAATGAAGAAATATCATTTTATTATAATAACAATGACATTATCCTGCTTGCTTTTCTCCTGTGCTCACTATCCCCCTGACCGATACAATACCCAGACAGGGGCTGCAGTCGGTGCCGGTATGGGCGCGCTTATCGGCCAGGCGATTGGAGGCAATACGGAGGGCACCCTAATCGGACTGGCTGCAGGAACCATACTCGGGGCTCTGGTCGGCAATGCGGCTGATCAAGATTATCAGGC
>JAQBBE010000252.1:0-2700 GCA_032126435.1 Desulfobacterales bacterium
TATCGCCTCTACCAGAACCTTTGCGGTCCCATTTTTATAAAAGCCGAGTTTTTTAGCGGCTCCTGCGGAAAGATCGATAATACGGCCCTCCACGAAAGGCCCCCGGTCATTGACCCGAACAATGATGTTTCGATGATTTTCAAGATTCGTTACGCGAACATACGTGGGAAGCGGTAAATATTTATGCGCTGCATTAAGCCCTTTTGGATCAAACGCCTCACCGTTGGCGGTCATGTGCCCGCCTTTCTGGTGATAGGTCTCGTACCCGTACCAGGATGCGATTCCCTTTTGACGGTATTCGGCGGCCTTTTCCACGGACATGGGGACATATCTTTTGCCTTTGACCACATAGGGAGATTTCTTGACACGACCTTGCCGGATCGCTTCTTTGGGCGGCAGATCATCAATAGAATCGATCTCTTCGTGCGTTAACGGCCAGCTTAAAGGTGCTTTGACCACGATAAACGTGTATTTGCCTATTTGATAGACTGTTTTCCCAACACCTTTGGTTACCTTATAGGTTGTTTTTACGGTATATTTTGTTATCTTGTAGGCTGTGTCTACCGTCCCTTTTGTGACGTCGTATGTTGTCTTAAAAATGCTGCAGGACAAAAAAAACAAGAATGCCAATGCAAAAGGAATCCATAAAAACTTATTTTCTTTTTCAAGCATCATCCTGCTTTAAAGCCGTTCAGAGAAAAGAGAAAAAGCCTGGTTTTCACTCAATTTTCAACAGTTAGTTTTATGATATATATCACAAATGATAGGATAATGGCGAATAAATGATGCACCAAAATAGGTTTTATCCTGTTCTCGGCATTAGGATCAGAAAGGTATTGATTTCATATTTACCCCTGATATAAATTCAGCTTTGCTGTTTCTGCGTTGTAATCGCTGACAACAATCACGCTGCCTATCGGTATAATCTACCAGATTTCGGCGGATTATCCGGGGTAACGGGGTAATGATACAATGGCTTTGAATGAACTCAACAATCCTGCTGCCACTTTCCTCAGCAAAAATGGACATACATCGATTGTAAGTCTGGGATGCGGCCGATGGATAAATCGGATTGATAACCACCTGCGTCTAATGGTGGAACTAAACCTAACCCATTATGTGGGCATCGACCTGGAGGCCGCTATCGATCCGGACGCTTCGGATCTGTTTATGGACGCCGATAGTATGAATTCGATGCTCGAACGACCCTACCCGGGCCGCCCGGAAAATTTCTGGAAGTCGACAAAATTTTTCCCGGAAACTTCTATCGAAGAACTCAAAGGCGTGCATTGTGCCGCCGTTGTCTGTCAGCGCGTACTTCCCGATTGCCGATGGGAGGCGGTGATCACCTCCATGAATCCGAAACTCGTCCTCCAGGAAGATCTGCACGGATGTGAGCGGCAGCAACTTCGGGGTCAACAGTATGTACGAAGCTGGTCAAAAATCCGTCAATACGGCCTGAAACCGTTTCGACCTTGGCCTATTTTTCCGGGAGAAAACAATCTGGTCCTCTGGCAACGTCGGGATTTTGGCAATGAACAAGAGGACGGCAACAAATTGGGATGGCTGGAGCGTTTATGCCAATCTTTTATCGGTTAAGATGCCGGCGCTCACCCGTCCATGAATTCGAGTGGTTTTGCAACCCAAAAAATACTCTGAAAAATCAACCGCCGGCCGTCTGCGGAAACGCTGTATTGGCATACAAATATTCCATTTTTTCCTTGTGCTTCAACTCTTCATTTGCCATTTTCAACAGCATCGTTTTAAGTTCTCTTTCGGAATGCATGTTGGCAAGCTCCGCATAAAATTTGTGAGACCTGGATTCTCGGTGGGCGGCCACCAGATAGACTTCCTGGCTGCTGGTGTCCTCAGTGATTTCAGGTTCTTCCAGATACTCTGCAATTTTGTATTCCACAACTTCGGTCATCCTCAGTGCAGCGGCACCATAATTCCCTTCTCGATAGCCCACAAGGAACGCTTTGTGTTTCTTTTCTTCTCCGGCGATAAATTCGATGGCGTTCTTTACACTCTGATCTTCCAACTTGTTGTAGATATCCATGTAAAAGTCGTAGGCTTCCTCTTCCCTCTGAATCGCCAAATCGATAATTTCTGATACGCTTTTATCCATGCCCGTCCCTCCTTTTAAAATATTCTATTTAGATTAAACCATATATCAAAATTACATCAATATTAAAACAAGTAAATATCCGGGTCGAGAGGATCTCGCGTTGGTCACCCCTGGAAGGGAATTGTTTTTCCATTTATCAAGTGCCTAAAGTGAGCTAAAATGCCTAAAGTGCCTAAAATTGAGGAAAGCGCTTTCAGCGCAAATCATTATTTAATTAAATGGATAGTGCCAAGGGTACATACATCAACCCTGGACCAGGCCAATCACCAATACTCTATACCTAAAAAGTCAGGTTTAGAATAATGCATGGGCCATCAATATATATGACGAATCGCACCAGGGCGGGCTTTAGCTCAATTAGGGTAGAAACGATTTGGAGCAGTTCGAGGATTGACCTGTCTGAGGCAGATTAACCCGCCTGAGGCGGATAAAAATCTGAGACAGACCCCGGAGAAATCGGCTTCGCCCCGATGAAATAGGCGTTGTCCGAGATAAATAGTTGAAACATTTAAACATTTCATTGGGCAAGCATTCCACGGGGCAGGCGCAGAAATGGGGCGAAAGCGGACGTT
>JAQBBE010000253.1:0-11347 GCA_032126435.1 Desulfobacterales bacterium
AATTCTCTGATTCCGGTTAAAAGGCGATCTTCCGGCTCCAGCTCAACGGCGTCGATGGGAAGCGGTTTTGGCTGTGAAGCGGATAAAATCCGCCGTCCCCGTTGACCGGGTTTTCCGGACTGGATTTCTTCCACAAACGACTGCCATTCCCCGCAATCCGGACATTTACCCATCCATTTGGGCGTTTGGTATCCGCATGCCTGACATGAAAATACTGTTTTTGGAGTTTTTTTCACGATACTGAACTAAATTAATAAAGAATCCGGGCCAAAGGACCCTGTTTTGGTTTCACCCCTGGAAGGGATTGTTTTATCATATATTATATATCAAGTACCTAAAATGAGCTAAAGTGAGCTAAAATGCCTAAAGTTGAGGAAAACGCTTTCAGCGCAAATCATTTTTTACTTAAATTGATAGTGCCAAGGGCACATACATCAACTTTCTATTTTTGAAGCAAGTTCTTCTTCCGCCGTCTTTATGGCAGCCCTTACGTTTTCTGACGCCGTCCCTCCAAGGGATTTTCTCCGGTGTATCATCTGATCCAAGGTTAAGATTTTGAATATGTCTCGTTTAATATGGGATGAAAAGGATTGTAATTCTTCAAGGGTCAGTTCATGAAGTTCCTTTTTTTTATTCGAGGCATACGCAACCGCTTCACCGACACAGCCATGGGCCTGGCGGAACGGTATGCCGGTGCTTACGAGATAGTCCGCCATATCTGTTGCATTCAAAAATCCCCGGGTTGCCGCCGTTTTCATTGCTTCGGTGTTAATCTTCAATTTCGGAAGCATTTTTATATAAACCTCAATACATTGTTTTAAAATATCCACGGTTCCGAACAAGATGGCTTTATCTTCCTGCATGTCCCGGTTATACGACAACGGCAAAGATTTCATCATCGTCAATATGGAAACCAGATCTCCAAAAACGCGTCCTGTTTTTCCGCGAACCAGTTCAGGCACATCAGGGTTCTTCTTCTGGGGCATGATGCTGCTGCCGGTGGCAAAGGAATCTGGAAGTTCAATAAAACCGAATTCCGATGAAGACCATAAAATAAGCTCTTCCGACATTCGGCTTAAATGAACCATGCAGATGCTTGCAGCCGATATAAATTCAATGATAAAATCTCTGTCTGACACGGCATCGATGCTGTTGGCCGATATTTTTGGGAAATCGAGAAGACTCGCCGTATACGCCCGGTCTATGGGATAGGTGGTTCCGGCAAGGGCTGCACTGCCCAGCGGCATCACGTTTATCCGTTTTAAACAGTCATCGAACCTTTCGACATCCCTTGAAAACATTTCATAATACGCCATGAAATAATGGGATAAAAGAACCGGCTGCGCCCGCTGCAAATGCGTGTAGCCTGGCATGATAACATCGATGTTGATTTTAGCAAGATCCACCAAAACCTTTTTGAGCATAACCAGTCGCTTAACGGTTTTTGAAGTCTCATCCCTTAGATACATCCTCACATCCAGAGCCACCTGATCATTTCGGCTCCTTGCGGTATGGAGCTTCTGAGCAATTTTCCCCACTTTTTCCATGAGCCGGGTCTCAATATGCATATGGATATCCTCCAGGCTGTTATCAAACTGGAACTCTCCCCGGTCGATCTCCCTTTTTATCAGACCCAGCCCTTCGATCAACGTTGTGGCGTCCTCTTCGGAAATAATAGCCGCCTTTGCAAGCATGCGGCAGTGGGCGATGCTCCCTTCAATATCATAAGAATAAAGATGTTTATCTATATCGATGGAAGACGTAAAGTCTTCAACAAGTCTATCTGTTTTTTCAGTGAATCTCCCGGTCCAGAGTTTTTCAGACATAGACACCTCTTTTTACGAAACCCTCAACAATATATCGAGTATGGCCTTGTGCATGTGAAGTTTGTTTTCAGACTGGTCCCAAACAACTGAACGGGGACCTTCGAGGACCTCTTCGCTAATCTCATTCCCCCTGTGTGCCGGAAGGCAATGCATTACAATAACATCGTCGGGCGCATTTTTTAAAAGCGCTTCATTGATCTGGAAAGGCTCGAACACATGCCTTCTGCTGCTGAACTCCCTCTCCTGCCCCATGCTCGCCCAAATATCGGTATAAATTACATCCGCATCCTTTACGGCTTCGACAGGATCCGAGGTTACGACAATTTTACCAACGCCTTTTCCCAATGCGCTTTTTAAAATTTGCCGGTCAGGGGAATATCCCTCAGGGCAGGCCAGGTTAAGATTCAATCCCAAAACAGCCGCTGCATTTATCCAGGAGTGGGACACATTGTTTCCGTCCCCCACCCAGACGATGTTGATATCTTTATATCTCCCCTTATGTTCGATGACCGTCATAATATCGCTGATAACCTGGCATGGGTGGTACAGATCTGTCAGTGCATTGATAACCGGAATCGATGTAAATTCAGCGAACTCATTCAGCAGATCCTGGGAGTATGTCCGAATCGCCAGACCGTCCAGATAGTTTGAAAGAACTCTGGCGATGTCTCGAACAGGTTCGTTACGGGCCATCCGGGGGTCCGCTGCGCCGATAAAAATCGGTGTTCCGCCAAGCTGCACCATGGCCGCTTCAAAGGAAACACGCGTTCGGATCGACGGCTTGTCAAAAATAAGCCCGAGGGTTTTACCCACCAGAGATTTTTCTCTAATTCCGTTTTTGTATCTTTTTTTTAGTTCAATGGCACGTTCAAAGAAGGCCTCAAAATCCTCTACGGTAAGATCCAAAAGTGTCAAAATATTTTTTTTCAACTCAACCTCACCTATTGATCCTGGATCTTAATCCAAAATTTCATCCAGGCATGCCACGAGCGCGTCTATATCGTTCTTTTCAATGGTAAGCGGCGGAATAAAGCGCAAGATATTCTCCTGGATACAGTTTATCAGGAACCCTTTCTCCAGACATGCATCGACGATGGGCGCCCCTTCTATTTCGAGCTTCATCCCCACGAGCAGGCCTTTGCCACGAACATCCACAATCGATTCATGCCTGTTTTTCAGCCATAAAAGCCGTTCTTCAAAATAGGCGCCGACGTTTGAGCAATGCGCTATGATATTTTCTTCTGAAAGCACTTTAACCACTTCAAGTGAAGCTGCGGTGATAATGGGAGTACCGCCGAATGTCGACGCATGGGCACCCGGTCCGAATGCATCCGCCACGTCTTCTTTGGCAAGCATGGCGCCGATGGGCAATCCATTGGCAAGGGCTTTCGCCAATGTCATTATATCCGGTTCAATCCCGAAATGTTCATAAGCAAAAAGCTTGCCTGTGCGTCCCATTCCGGTCTGTATTTCATCAAAAATCAAAAGAACACCGGTTTCATCGCATAACCGCCTGACAGCCTTGAGATACCCGTCATCGGGACAGCGCACCCCGCCTTCACCTTGGATCGGCTCTATCAAAACAGCGCACGTATGCGGGCCGATTTTGTTGTGCAAGGCATCCATGTCATTAAACGGTACATGGTCGAATCCCTCAAGAAGGGGTTCGAATCCTTTTTTTATCTTATCCTGCCCGGTTGCAGAGAGTGTGGCCATGGTCCGTCCATGAAAAGACTTCTCCATGGTGACGATCCTGAAGCGTTCCCTTTCACCCTTTTCTTTGAAATACTTTCGGGCAAGCTTAATGGCCGCCTCATTGGCTTCAGCCCCGCTGTTGCAGAAAAAAACCCGGTCGGCAAAACTGTTTTGTGTAAGCCATGAGGCCAGCTGTACCTGGGGTTCCGTATAGTAAAGGTTCGATACATGCAAAAGGATATCCGCCTGCTTTGCAAGCGCCTTCGAAACTCTCGGATGTGCATGGCCCAGGTTGCACACCGCAATTCCCGCAACAAAATCCGTATACTGTTTCCCAGTTGTATCCCAGAGATTGCACCCTTTGCCTTTGGTGATTACGATTGGAAATCTTTTGTAGGTTTTAGCGATAACCTCATCGGCCCGGATCATGATATCTTCTTTCATTCCAACACCTTAGCTTTTGATATAATTGCCTGAAAAATCCACCCCCATCCCATTGGAAGGGTCCGGTTTTTAAAGGGTGCAAAACATAAGTTACACCCTGATTGAGCGAAAGTTTAGGGTTACAAGATATACCGGCTTAAATCCTCGTCTTCTTTGATATCCTTTAGTTTGTCTTCCACATACTTTTTGTCAATAACGACGCGCTTTTCAGTCATGTCCGGCGCATCAAAAAGGATGTCTTCCAGCAAATACTCCATGACCGTATGGAGCCTCCTCGCCCCGATGTTTTCGGTCAGGTTGTTAACCTCTTCAGCAATCATCGCTATTTCTTCAACAGCTTCATCCTCAAAAACCACATCAACACCTTCGGTCTTTAACAATGCCAGGTATTGAAGAAGCAGCGCATTTTTCGGTTCGGTCAGTATTCTTACAAACTCTTTCCGGCCGAGCGAATCCAATTCAACCCTAATGGGAAAGCGGCCTTGCAGCTCCGGGATCAAATCCGAGGGTTTGACGGTGTGAAAAGCGCCGGCGGCGATAAAAAGAATATTATCCGTCTTGACCGGACCGTATTTTGTCGTAACCGTACTCCCTTCAACGATGGGAAGGAGATCTCGCTGAACACCTTCTCTGGACACGTCAGGGCCCTGAGTGCCGTTCTTAGCGGCAATCTTGTCAATCTCGTCGAGAAAGATTATCCCTGCCTGTTCGACTTTTTTAATGGCTTCTTTTACCACTTTGTCCAAATCCACGAGGTTCTGAGCTTCTTCGGCCGCCAGCATTTCAAGCGCTTCACCGACTTTTACTTTCCGTCGTTTCGTACTTTTGGGCAAAAGACTCCCCATCATGTCTTTGAAGTTAAAGCCCATCTCTTCCATACCGACGTTGGAAAAAATTTCCACAACCGGCAGGGTCCGCTCTGAAACGTCAAGGTCGACATACCGGTTGTCGAGCTTCCCGTCACGAAGCATTTTTCGAAGCTTTTCCCTTGTGGAAGGAGACGCGTCGCCGTTGTATGTTAAATGTTCAGGCCGCGTCCCTTTTTCATCTCCATCGCTCCGATCCGTCTGCACTCCGGATTCTGGCAGAAGAAGGTCGAGCATTCTCTCTTCGGCAATTTTCCGCGCTTTTTCCTTGACGGCCTCCTGCTCTCTGGATTTAAGCATATTTACCGTAAGCTCGAGTAAATCCCTTACCATAGATTCAACGTCCCGACCCACGTAACCGACCTCCGTAAACTTGGAGGCCTCCACCTTATTGAACGGTGAATCCGTAAGATTCGAAAGTCTTCTTGCGATCTCGGTTTTTCCCACCCCTGTGGGGCCGATCAGTATGATATTTTTGGGTACGATCTCATCGCGGAGATCTGCTTCAACCTGCTGTCTGCGCCACCGGTTTCTTAAAGCAACGGCAACAGATCGCTTTGCTTTGTGCTGCCCAATAATATATTTATCAAGTTCTTTAACAATTTCGATTGGTTTTAGAGTGCTCATTTTTTATTTATTTTTGTTTATCGTTGAGTGTTTACACCTGAATTTTGCACGAACCGGGGGCTTTCACCTGCAAGATTCAGGTTACAATTTTTCAATGGTGATCGCATCATTGGTGAATACGCATAGGGACCCGGCGATTTTCATTGCTTCTTTCACAATGTCCGCGGCATCCATATCGGCATGTTTTATCAGGGCTGTTGCCGCAGCCTGGGCGCTGGCGCCTCCGGATCCAATGCCCATGACACCCTCGTCAGGTTCGATCACATCTCCGTTTCCTGAGATAACAAACATGTTTTTTTCATCGACGGCAATCATGATTGCTTCCAGGCGTCTCAAATACTTGTCGGTTCGCCAGTCTCGGGCCAGTTCAACAGCACTGCGTGTCAGATTACCATTGTAACGCTCGAGTTTTTTCTCCAGGCGTTCGGATAGGTTCAAGGCATCGGCCGTGGCACCGGCAAATCCAACGATGATCTTGTCGTTATAGATTCTCCTGACTTTTTTTGCCGTATGCTTTATGATGATATGATTCAATGTCACCTGTCCGTCACCGGCCACAGCGACATTGCCCTTGTGTCTGACAGCAAGAATTGTTGTACCATGGAATTTCATCGTTTTTCTATTGTCCTTGTTTATCGTCTTGGATGCGCCTTGTCATAGGTCTCCATCAACCTGTCGATACTCACGTGTGTATATTTCTGTGTCGTGGAAAGGCTTTTGTGACCCAAAAGTTCCTGAACCACCCTCAAATCCGCCCCGGCATCGAGCATGTGGGTGGCAAACGTATGACGCAGGGCATGGGGCGAAACCGGTATCAAAAGACCGCATTCTTTCGATATTTTATCAAGAATGCGGGCGATGGACCGGGTAGTAAGACGCCCGTTGTCCTTGTTTAAAAAGAGCGGCAAATTTTCTTGGGTCCCGATGCCCTTTTCCAGGTGTAATCGCTTTCTATAATCCTGAATAGCATTTACAGCCTTCTTTCCCACAGGCACAATCCGCTCCTGGTCACCTTTTCCGAGCACACGGATTAAACACTGTTCAAAATCCACATCATAGACATTCAGGCCGGTCAGTTCGGAAATGCGTATCCCGCTCGAGTAGAGTGTCTCAAAAATGGCAAGGTTCCGCGTGCCCGCCAGTGTATCGGTCTTTATTGAATCGAGCAGCCTGAAGATATCGTCCACAGGAAGGTACACCGGAATCGTTTTTTTCTGTTTCGGCGTCAAAATCAGATCCAGAGGGTTGTCCAGAATAACCCCATGTTTGACAAGGTATCTGAAAAACGAACGGACAGCCGAGAGCTTTCTTGCGATGGTAACCTTTTGATTCTTCTTGTATAAAAACCCCAGATACCCTCTTACCATCAGGCTGTCGACCTGATGGGCCCCAAAGGTATCGGCATGCTTTTGATTCTTCTTTTTTGAAAATCGGCTTTCCCAAATAAAGGACGCAAACTCGTATAGGTCGTGCGAGTATGCGCGACATGTATTTGCAGAATACCCCTTTTCAGAGGAAAGGGCATCGATAAAGGAGCGGATTTGATTTTTCAAAGAAGATGAAATCATCAAAATTCAATCAGCGACTCGAGCTCTTTCCAGGTGCCGACTTCCATAAAGGGATGACGTTCTCTGTTCCAGGGCTGCTTGAAAAGAACGGGTGTTACGCCCGCCTCCTGAAGGGGAAAACATGTTTCAAGTCTGTCTTCCACAAAATAAGCGATATCTTTATTTGAAAGGACATCCGCCTTGGCTTCAAACGACCCGGTTGCAACCACTTCTATGGAACTTGGATCGAAAGGCAGTACGCTTTGTATCCAGCCATAGATGGGCGCCGCAGACGTCCGGGCAGTCACAAACAGAATCGGGCTGTAAAGCCGGCCCAACCGGGTTAAGACGTCGATAGCGCCCGCTATCGGTTTTAATGGGGCTTTATGACTTCCATCCATTATCTTGCCGATAATGGTGCCGATGAGATCCGGCTCCATATCGATACATTCTTCCAGGGTATAACAGGTAATGTCTTCGTATTTGACACGGTCTATGTTATATTCTTCCCGCGCTATATCCAGGAACAACGTCATGGTATCTGCAAAAACACCATCAATATCAAAGGCCAGTGACGACGGATCGATCATGATTTTATGGGTTACACTCCGTTGGCTTTTATCCCTGTTGCTCGCCGTTTATCGGCCACCGGTTAGTCCGCTTTGCGTGTCTTTTTCTTTAGCTGTGTAATGCGGCGTCTGTAAATTTCGGCCATTTTATTATCATTGCTCTCCAGGGCAGCCATGCGTTTGGCTTTGAATTCCTTAATCTTTTTTTTGATTTCGCGGACAGAGGCTGACGACGTTTTCTTCGTGTCTTCTTCAATCCCTCTTGCCTTTTTTATGGCGCTGATGAGCTCAGGTTTATTCATGCCATAGACGCCTGTAATATCAGGGGTTTGCTTGCCCAACTCCCGCAATTCTTTGGCCGTCATTTTTTCGAGTGGTTTTTCTTTGACTTCTTTTTTCTTCTCGCCCATACGCTGAAAGTCTCCTTTTATAACTTTTAAAAGCACAAGCGGAGGCTGTAGAACCCCCGCTGATCGACAATTTGTGTGTGGTTGAACCTGTTTAAGATAAAACCCTAATTGATCGTAAACAAACTGGGAAAAATATTGCAAATGTTTAGTTTTTTATATTTTTCGTAGATACAATTTTATTTTCATAACGTTTCTGAAGATGAGATATAAATCTTTAAATACAATCCCATTTTGTTTACCCTTCGGGAAAGCTTATGATACCCCATCTCCTTCGTTATCAAGAGCTCGCAGTAGACGACTACGGCTTCGCCCTTGATGCCTCGGATCTGGGGCAGCCTAAACTTTCGCTCAATTAGGGTTACATTCTAATACATTTCCTAAAAGTTTCAAGATATTATATTAAAAAGAATTTAATAAAACAATTTTTCCCAATGATGTCAATAAATAGATGGCAGTTATTTATCTCCTTCCTTTTTTTCCTTATCCATAATTTTTAGAAACGGTTGGAAAAGATCGATCGGGAACGGAAAAATGGTGGTGGTATTCTGCTCGGCAGACATCTCGCGCATTGTCTGGAGATATCTTAGCTGTAATGCCATGGGGTGGTCGCGAATAATCTCTGCCGCTTGAGCCAGTTTTGTTGCAGCCTGGAACTCACCGTCAGCGTTTATTATCTTGGCACGCCGTTCTCTCTCCGCCTCGGCCTGCTTGGCCATGGAACGCTGCATATCCTGGGGCAGGTCAATATGCTTAAGCTCCACCGTCGTGACCTTAATCCCCCATGGATCCGTATGCAAATCGAGAATTTCCTGAAGCTGAGAATTGATTTTATCCCTTGCAGACAGCAGCTCATCGAGTTCTGCCTGACCGCATACACTCCTTAACGTCGTCTGGGCAAGTTGGGACATGGCATAACTGTAGTCCTCAACTTCCACGATCGCCTTTATGGGATCGATGACTCTAAAATAAATGACGGCATTCACCTTTACAGAGACATTGTCCCTGCTGATGACGTCCTGGGGGTCTATGTCCATGGCGATAAGACGCATACTGACTTTTACCATTTTGTCGACCACCGGAATCAGTATGATCAGTCCCGGCCCTTTTGCCTTTATCACCCGGCCCAGTCTGAAAATAACGCCCCGTTCATACTCGTTTAAGATTCGTATGGCCGCGGACAGAAAAAAGATCGTCACTACCAATACTGTTATTAGCGTATACATTTTATTCTCCCATTTTGTTTACGATCACTTGGGGTGCAACGATAGGGTTTATTCTACCGGTTCCACCTCCAATACGAGGTTGACAACCTTTAGAACTCGAACACGGGCACCGGTGTCGATGGGATCTTTTGAAGTCGCTTTCCACAGCTCGCCGTGAACGAACACTTTTCCTTCAGGCATAATCGCCGCTTTTACCGTCCCGATTTCTCCCACGAGGCCCACTGCACCTGTCCTGGGTTTTGCCAGGTGGGACTTAAAAACCAGCCCGGAAACAACCACGAAAAAACCGGAAATTATACTCAATGTGGAAATGAGCACTTTCCACGACAATCCCATATCCGTACCATTGATTTCAAATAACATCAGGGAACCCAACAAAAGGGAGGCAATGCCGGCAATACTCAAAAGCCCATAACTTGCGATCTTCATCTCCATGATAAAAAAAATAATCGCCAGAATGATCAGGAGAAATCCGGCATAGTTGACCGGGATGGTCTGAAATGCGAAAAATGCCAAAATAATCGCGATGCCGCCGACCACTCCCGGCAGAACAGCACCGGGATGTGACAGCTCGAAATAGAGACCGGCAAGGCCTATCATCATAAGGATATAAGCGACATTCGGATCGCTGATGGTCTTTAAAATCTTGGTTCTTAGACTCTCTTCGAGCACTGTTCTTTTAGCGTTGTCGAGTTTTAATACCCCTTTGTCTTCGATCTTACGGCCGTTAATCTGACGGATCAGATCGTCCAGATCTTTTGCCACAATATCGATGACATTCTCCTCGAGCGCTTCGGTTTCGGTCACGGAAATGCTTTTGCGGACCGCCTTTTCAGCCCATTCAACGTTTTTTTTCCTTTTTTTTGCAATACTCTTTATGTGGGCGACCATGTCATTGACCACTTTTTCGGACATGGTCCCGCCGATTTCCTTACCGCCGGCCCCCACCGGATGTGCAGCGCCGATATTGGTCCCGGGCGCCATTGCAGCAATGTCTGCTGCGATGGTAATCATGACGCCGGCCGAAGCAGCCCTGGCGCCGCTTGGGGCAACATACGATATCACCGGAACTTTGCTGGCAAAAATTGCCATGACAATTGTACGCATCGACTCGGCAAGACCCCCGGGGGTATCGATTTGCACAATGACGCATGCAACACCGTCCTCAGAAGCCTTGACAATTCCCTTTTTCACGAAATCAGCCACAGCCGGATTGATGGAACCCGATATTTTCAGGATATAGATCTCGTTTTCAGCGGCCGAAACGTTTCCGAAAAGGCAGAATAAAGACACCAACACGGCCGGAATAAAAAAACGCATGGTTTTCATTTTTTAAATATCGTAACAGTTTAAATTTTGCCAAAACCGAATGCTTTGCACCCGATAGCAAATGCAACGAGTAAAGCACTAATGTGCTTTTGACGCATTGAAACAACCCGGTTTCAAACGAGCTTCAGACATCTAATGCCGTCATCAGCTTCTGCATATCCTCCCAGACATCCCGTTTTTTGCCTGGGTTTCGAAGTAAATATGCAGGATGATATGTGGGCAGCACCCGGATCCCCATATAATCGTGGAAACACCCTTTGAGTTTTGAAATCGGCACGCCGGTTTCAAGGAGTGTCTGGGCGGCAAAGGTCCCTAAAGCGCAAATGAAATCGGGCCTTATCGATGAAATCTGGCGCCTTAAAAAAGGTGAACAGGCCTGTATCTCATCGGGCATCGGATTTCGGTTCTCCGGAGGCCGGCATTTTATTATGTTACAGATGTAAACCTGTTCGCGGGTAAAGTTCATGGCTTCTATGATCTTGGTAAGCAGCCGTCCTGCTGCGCCCACAAAGGGCTCACCCCTTTGATCCTCTTCATGTCCCGGGCCTTCACCCACAAATACCAGTCTGGCATTGGGATTGCCGGCACCAAATACGATATTCTTTCGGCCTTCCGATAGTTTGCAGCGGCGGCAGTCCCCCAGGTCCATCCGGACGTCCTCTAGCGTTTCAGCAACAGGACTCTTTGGGTGCCCCCACGCCGCCATTTTTTGAAGACTCTCCGTTGAGCAGTCAAAGCCCCGGCATCCCCTTTCAGCCAGAAACCTGAGATAGCTGTCCATACCGTCGAGCGCTTCTTTCAACTCTTTGTA
>JAQBBE010000254.1:0-3307 GCA_032126435.1 Desulfobacterales bacterium
AGCTGGAGATGGGGAGCAAATTGCCCAGGCATCGTCATCCCCACGAGCAAACGGGTTACCTGGTATCCGGTCGAATTCGACTTTCAATCGGCGATAAGATGTTTGAAGTCTCGCCGGGAGACAGTTGGTGTATACCCGGTGATGTTGAGCATGGTGCGGAAATTCTCATGGATTCGGTGGCCGTCGAAGTCTTTTCACCTGTGCGAGAGGAATATTTGCCAGAGAACCTGGTTTAAAACGGAATTTTTCTGGAACCTTGCCCGAGTCGAAAGGGTTTTGATCCCATCGGCAGGTTGCAGAAGGATCGTGGGAATGACGACGGTAAAACTAAAACTACGAAACGGAGACTATGCAATTCATCGCCTTGAGGCGTCTTGCGAGATTCCTGCGGAGGTTTTTCGCTGTGATTTTTTTCATGTTACCCAAACAGATGAAGCGCTCTCCATCGTGTGTCCAAGTTTGCTGGCCCTAAACAGCGAACGTTGCAGCAAAGGCTGGACATGTATTGAGGTCCTCGGACCGTTGGATTTCAGCTTGACCGGAATCTTGGCAAAGTTATCCGGCGTTTTGGCAGAAGCAAAAATAAGTATTTTTGCCATATCGACATATGACACCGATTTCATTTTAATAAAAACGGAAAAAACAGACCCAGCGGTTGCAGCGTTAAAGGCCGCAGGGTATATATTCACGTAAGGCAGGGGGTTGAAGGGGCCTGTTGCGTCATATGAAAAATATTGAAATTATAAAATAAAAAGATCCTAACGCCTTTTCCCGTTTTCTTGAAGAAATCAAAAAATTTCTTTCAACCCCAGAGACCTGATATACCCATTGAATTCAAAGAAAATGAATGTTGACTCATTCGGTTGAATAAAATTTTCAAGACCCAAGGCACCCGTAACTCACAGTCTTTCCACCCGTAACTCTCACATTTTATTTGATATCCTCCAGCTATCCATTCGAAGAATTCTTTTTAATTTTTCTTGACATTTTTCAGTGCCGTTGATAATGAATGAGTATTCATTCATAAAAATTTTTTATTTTCCCATGAAATATTCAGGTTGAGGAGATCCGTTATTCGTACCAAAGAAAAAATAAATGACAAATATAATCGCATCCTTGAAGCAGCGGTCAAAGTATTTGCGGAGCAAGGTTTTTCCCAGTCAACAGTTTCGCAGATCGCAAGGGAAGCAGGGGTCGCTGACGGCACTATCTATCTTTACTTCAAAAACAAAGATGATATTCTGGTTCAGTTTTTCAGCTATAAAACCAGACAGGTTTTTGCTCGCTTCAGAGCGGAAGTTGACGGCGCCGACAATGCCGTTGATAAACTTCGCAATCTTGTTCGTCGACATCTCGAGGAATTTCAGAATGACAGAAATATGGCAATGGTTTATCGGGCTGAAACCCATCAGAACAGCCGCCTGGTCGAAGCGCAGATAAGAGAGATGTCCAAGATGTATCTTGATATAGTGTCAGAAATTGTCGAACAGGGCCAGGAAGAAGGGGTAATCCGGAGAGATTTATACCTGAGCCTTGTTAAGCGTTTTATACTGGGTGCAGTTGATGAGGTCATTAATACCTGGATCCATTCGGATGGAAAATACGACCTTGCTACCATGGCAGATCCACTTGTAGACCTTTTTATAAGGGGAATCGGCGTATAAAGATGCCGGCGGTGTTTTACAGCGTTATTTCCCAATTGCAGATCGAGTTGACATAAAAAACAAAAAGGAGAGATTGGAAAAATGGCACAATATATTGCAGATAGAAGGGACGTGGATTTTGTCCTTCACGAGCAGTTGCAGGTTGAAAATCTGAGTCAACATGAAATGTTTGCTGAGTTTAATAGAAAAACGGTGGATATGATTGTATCCGAAGCCCGCAACCTTGCGATTAAAGAAATTCTTCCCACCCAAATATTGGGTGACCGGGAAGGATGTCAGTTTAACAACGGGAAGGTGACGGTCCCGGAGTCTTTTCACAGAGCTTACGAACTCTTAAAGGAAGGTGAATGGGGGGCCATGACTGAAGACCCCGAGTGGGGGGGGCAGGGAATGCCGACGACCGTTGCGTTGGCGGTCAGTGATTATCTCGTGGGTGCGAACTACGGGTTTATGATATATTCGGGGCTGACCCACGGTGCAGGAAAACTTGTTGAAGCCTTTGGGACCGAGAAACAGAAACAGCTTTTTCTTGAAAAGATGTATACCGGTGAGTGGACCGGTACGATGCTGCTTACGGAACCTGAAGCAGGATCGGATGTGGGGGCCCTCACAACTTCTGCGGTCAAGAATGATGACGGGACATATTCTATTACCGGGAACAAGATCTTCATCTCCGGAGGGGAACACGATCTGTCCGAAAATATCGTTCATCCTGTTTTGGCCCGTATCGAAGGCGCCCCTGAAGGGAGCAAGGGTATTTCACTCTTCCTTGTCCCCAAATTTTGGGTGAACGATGACGGGAGTCTGGGTGAGTTCAATGACGTGGTCTGTACCGGCATCGAAGAGAAAATGGGGATCCATGGGAATGCAACCTGCTCTCTGACGCTTGGCGGCAAGGGCAAATGCAGGGGAACTCTACTGGGCGAGGAGAACAAAGGCATGCGTGCCATGTTTTTGATGATGAATGAAGCGCGTCTGCTCGTAGGCCTTCAGGGATTCGGTTGTGCCTCGTCAGCTTACATGTATGCCGTTGATTACGCCCGGCAGAGGATACAGGGTAAAAATCTCCTGCAGATACTCGATAAGAATGCGCCATCGGTTCCGATCATACAGCATCCGGATATACGGCGTCAGTTGATAACCATGAAGGTGTATGTTGAAGGGATACGAAGTCTTCTCTATTATATCGGAATGTGTGAAGATCGGATGAAAATTACGGAAGACATGGAAGAAAAAACCAAATATCAAGGCATCGTCGATGTCCTTATACCGATTGCCAAAGGTTATGTCACCGACCGGTGCTTCGAGGTTTGCAGCCACGGTATCCAGATCTACGGCGGCTACGGGTATATTCAGGATTATCCCATGGAACAACTCCTCCGGGATTGTCGGATAACGATGATCTATGAAGGTACAAATGGGATTCAGGCCATGGATCTTCTGGGAAGAAAACTGGGATTGAATAAAGGAAAACCGGTCATGGATCTTTTGGGTGAGATTCAAAAAACCATTGCAAAGGCCAAAGAGACCGCCGGACTGGAAGACTTTGCAGCCAGGTTGGAAGGAGCGGTCAATAAGTTGGGTGAGGTTGCACTGCATATGGGAACAACGGCCATGTCGCCCAAAGTGATGAATGCTTTCGC
>JAQBBE010000255.1:0-4141 GCA_032126435.1 Desulfobacterales bacterium
GGCCAGGGCTGCCCGGGTGCCCTGCTTTATTAAATTTCTGAAATCCTGATCAACACCCATATGGGTGCGGTGCATGATTTCAACAATTTCCCTGTCGATATTTCTGGGAAGAACACCGCTTTTCTTCCATTTCTCATAGAGGGCTTCAGGTGCCCGCTTCATGTAAAGAAGTTCACCCACAGGTTTGCCCCATTCATTTAACGCTGTTTCAGCCACTTCGAGAGCGATCTCATCAAGGTCCCGATCAACCTTTTTGCCGTCAACTTCAACCATCGTTTCAACACCCAAGTGGGGAGCTATCTGCAAGAGCTTGTCAACATCCTTTATCTTGTAAGAATCGGATTCCTTTCTGGCTGCAGACAAAAAAACTTCGGCCACACAGCGCCCGTGATCTGAATGGGCTGCAGCGCCGCCTGCGATCATCCTGATAAAGTTACGTGCTGCAATGGTATTTGCCGTGGCACCACAAAGACCTTTTCGGGTATCTTCACCTTCAATGCCTGACTTTGGAAGGGGGAGACGGCAAGGGCCCATGGAACAGTTTTTACAGCAAGTTCCCTGAACACCAATGTTACAAGCTTTCATGGCTACAGCCCGGTCAAAAATCGTTTCAACACCAAGTTCCTGTGCACGCGCCACCATTTCCTGGGTTGCCGCATCAATGGAAACCATCATAGGATCCGCAAGTTTTTTCGGTTTAGCCGCCTTTTCTTTTTTTTCTTCTGTCATCTGTCTCTCCTTTTTTTGGGTCCGTTCCTCTCAGCGCATTTTAAAACCCCATGGTTGTTGATTTGACCAAGATGATCAATTTTTCCTTCCCGGCATGAAAAATTTTGAATCCAACAACTTTCCTTTCAGATAAGCGTCCAATACATCTTCTGCCGGTCCGGATATTCCCGATACCACCTTAATTTCGGACGCCATGAGCATTTCTGACAATTGACGGGACACGCCGCCACAGATCAGGACGTCGATGTTCAACTCCCTGATAAAATGACACCGCCGAGACATATCCCGTTCAAGGAGAAAGGCTTCAAAACGAGAGACCTTTTTTTGAGTCTCGCTGTCAATGATCAGTAATTTATTTGCCGTATCGAGTAGCGGTGAGACCTTATCCTCCCAGATGGTAACAGCTATCCTCATAAAAAATTATCTTCCACCACTTCTTCCCGGGCCACGGCCCATTCCCATGCCGCCGCCCGATCCACCACCCCGGCCCATTCTGTTCCCGCCCCCCATGCCTATGCCCCGGCCCATGCCGCTTTCCCTCGCCGATCTGATGGGTTCAGGCACATCTGCTTTGGCTGCCGGCGTTAACTCGCCATTTTTCAACTTCTGCACGGCTTCTTGTACGGTTCCGCTGTTTCCCAAATAGACGTCAGTACCCGCTGCAGAAAAGGCTTTAACCGCATTGGGGCCACAATTTCCCGTAATAACGGCCCTTGCGCCTTTGGAGACGACAAACTGGGCGGATTGGATGCCGGCACCGCCTCCCAAGGCGGCGCTTTGATTATCAAAGACTTTAAAACTCATATCGTCCGTCTCGACCACCAGAAAATATGCACATCTGCCAAACCGCGGATCGATGGGGGAATTTAGATCCTGACCGCTGGAACTAACAGCAACTTTCATTTTTGAGTTTCCTTTCGTTTGACATGATTTGTAAAAATTTAGGAGTGCCGGAAAATTTCTGGTAACCACCACCACACCACTATCCTAAGACAGCATTTTGCATGCCAGATTGTGAAAAAATGTGCTGATAGTAATAAAAGCTTGATTTATAAGAAAATATTGAGGAAGGAATAATTCCTGAAAGGATGTCGGCATTAGATGTTGTTGCATTTATGCAATACAAAACAATGCACGAATGCAAATGCGCAACACTGCTACATCATTTTTTTATAGATCGGCCGTTCTGTTTTGGAATTTCAAGATTTAGACGCTTTATTCTACGCCAAAGTGTACTCGGATGGATCCCCATTTGCGCTGCAGCTGCTTTTCGGTTCCAGTTGTTTTTCCTTAACGTTTCGCGAATAAAATCTTTTTCCACGGCTTCAAACGAAAAGGCTTTTTCGCTGGTTTTTGGGGTTGCGGTTTTATTCTTGCTGTCTAACCCCTCAAGAAGATTCTCGGGAAGGTTTTCGATTCTGACGAGGCTATTTTGGGACACCACTGTGGCATATTCGATGATATTTTCCAGTTCACGCACATTCCCCGGAAAATCATAGGCCATAAGAACGCTCATGGCTTCAGGGGATAGGCCATGGATTTCTTTTCCGCATAATTTATTAAATTTATTGAGAAATCTATCGATCAGCAAAGGAATGTCTTCTTTGCGCTTTCTCAAAGGGGGAAGAACAAGTTTGACGACATTAATCCGGTAATACAAATCATCCCGGAACAGACCTTTTTTAACCAGATTCTCCAGGTTTTTATTGGTGGCCGAAACGATGCGGACGTTGGCTTTTTCTGATTTTGTGGAACCCAGGGGTTCATAGACTTTGTCCTGGAGTACGCGCAAGAGCCGTACCTGGAGCAATTGCGATATGTCTCCGATTTCGTCCAAAAAGAGGGTTCCATTTTCAGCCAAAGCCAAGCGTCCGGGCTTATCCTTTTTCGCATCTGTAAAGGCGCCCGCCTTATATCCGAAGAGTTCGGATTCAAGAAGCGTGTCGGGTAACGCACCGCAGTTAACGGTGATCATCGGCCCTTTTTTACGATGACTGAGGGAGTGGATGGCCTTGGCAAAGAGTTCCTTGCCGGTACCGCTTTCCCCTTCCAGGAGAATGGTGGCATCACTTTCTGATATGAGTTCCAGCATCCCGAATAGACGCTGCATCTCTTTGTTTTTACTGATTATATCCAGAAAAGAATACTGGCTGGTGAGTTCCTTGCGCAGCTCTTCTATTACACTTAAATCACGGAAAGTTTCTACGCCGCCAACCAACGTTCCGTTTGCATCTTTCAATATCGCGGTGGAAATGCTTATGGGGATCCGTTCGCCTTCCGAATTGATAATAAAAATAGGTTGATTGACGATGGGCCGGCCCGATTCGATGGTCTGGCGCAAAGAGCATCGATGATCACAGATACTCGCCTTGAATACCTCCCAGCAATATCGACCGATTGCGTCATCTTTTCCGATACCGGTAATCTTTTCTGCAGCGCGGTTGTAAGAGGTGATCTTCCAGTCCTTATCGACGGTAAAAACACCGTCGGCAATACTGTCTATAATGATTTGGGTGTAGTTCTCAATAGGTTGTTTCATAACATTTCCATTGAATACGGCAAAAAGTTCGACGCCATCGGTCAATTTGCAGGAAAGACACGGCCGATTGGCTCAAAATAATACCGATCTCAAATACGATTAAATATAATTAATTGAAAAAAATAAGAAAATCAAGATTGGATTGATTTTTTAAGACGTTTTGCTACAATGCCGTCTTCGGGAGTATTGCACGGTTTGGCATCATCGCCGGGTACGATAAAGTTAACCGGCGGCAACTTCACCGGGCGGTTGGCCGTCAATAAACAACCATTAAGGATGGAAATGATGGGCGATAATTACGCTAAAATTGTTCAGGATAATCTTGAAAGACTTTATGGAAATCTCTCTAATGATATAGCCCGGTCTTTACCCGCCCAACAGGATGGAAAAAACTTTTTGTTCGAAGCTTTTGGGGAAAATTGCGAGATACGACCTGAAGGAATCTTTCTGGGCCAAGTCCGGCAGACCGGCGTCATCGGAATTCTGATCTCCCTGTATGCGCTCAATGCCAAACCTGAAACCTGTTTGACAGCGCCCCTAAAATCCTTCAAGGATTTACCCAACAGCATGCCCTATGCCGGGGCTTTTGTGACCCACACCCAACAGATTCTGGTGAACCATGTTGAAGACATCGAAAAATCGCGTGGACGGATTATGGAAAAATTAAACGGGCACAAAGCGCCGGCTGGGGTGGAAGGAGATTTTTCTTTTATGGTTTATCCGCTGCCGAAAATAGCCCTATGCTATATCTTCTATGAAGCCGATGAAGATTTCCCGGCTTCTGTCACCTGTCTCTATTCAAACAACGCCATTTCATTTTTACCCATAGATGCCCTGGCAGACGTTGGCGAATATACCTCAAAAAAGATCCTC
>JAQBBE010000256.1:0-2618 GCA_032126435.1 Desulfobacterales bacterium
TCCTGGGTTCTGTTTCACTTAAGGAATATCCATAAATTGATTCATACTCGCTCACATCTTCGCCCATATTGTCAAGCTGTTGGAGATAATCATGGAGACTTTTAGATTCAATGATGGTGATTTTTCCTATCTTTTCTATCATTGGGCTATGCTCCCTTGTGGCATCATGATCAAATTCAAGGATTCTTCTGCCGTCATTGGTAATGCCGATGGTCCTGAAGGTAAGACTCTTGCCGACCCCCGGAAGATTGAGGACATTCCTGTCAGAGGATAGGAACGGGATGTCAGCATCTGTTCTCAACCGGTCGATGTTATTAACTATATTTTCTGCATTTAAAGGCAGTTGTCTTAGGTCCGGAAAAAATGTATCTGGAAGAAGTCCGATACTCTTTTCTTCCATGCCTTCCTGAACCAACCGTGCATTGGGTGAAAAAAGATGGCTATTTTCCATATATCCTTTAACGGTAAATGAATAATAGGGAAGAATCCCGATATCGTTGAGTACTTTTCGGAGTTTAGCCGTATGCCCCCTTCTTGACGCAGCCGATGTGAAAACCAGCTGGTTGGTTACAATCCACCCGGCTTTATTCAGCTGATCTACACAGAATCTTGTTTCAGGAGTTATCTCCATTGGAGATTCAAAATGGGTCTGGAAAACAAATTGCTGAATGCCTATTTTTGAAGCTTTTTCTTTGAACTCGGCAAATATGTTTACAAGACCAGCTTGAATTCTCATGGGAAGATAAACCAGAAGCCTGGTGCCCAGTCTTACCCTTAAGATCTCTGCGTATTTTTCGCCATCTTTTCTTATCCTATTGGCCCTGCGTTTTCTTTTGGCCATATTGTAAATGCTTTGAAAAATTTTTCGAAGGGTTTTATTGGTGCTCATCAGAGAATCACCGCCAGTGATGAGAATGTCCCTTAACTGGGAGTCATTTTCAAAATAGCTGATAGAGGCTTCCAAGCGTTCGCCAAATGATTTCTTGACTTGTAATTTTTCAAGGTCAAAATTCAAATCACCTTGTTGAAAGCCATACATTCTCTGGCAGATTGAACACAGTCCGCCACAGGCACGGCCCATGCTTTTTGGAATTAATATGGCGACGTTGGGATATCGTCTGTGGATACAGGTATCTGGAATGATCCAGCCTGCAACATTGGGTTTTCCGGGCTCCACAGTATCTTCTTTTTCCCAGGCATGAATAGTGCCGAATTCATTGATCAGTTCCTTTGAATAGATCATATATTGCCTGATGGCGAGATCCGCACCCAAGGAAACAGGAGAGGCATGGGTGTCAATAAGCGACAGGTAATAGGGGTTGACAAAGAAGGGAATTCCAACTTTTTGAGCTTGTTTCAGGTTGCCCATCGTTTCCTTGTCAAGGGAGAACTCAAGCATTTCATTTAGGTTTTCAGGGGTTCTGACTGCAAATTTGAGATGAAATCGATGATCGTTCCACCATTTTTTGGCAAGGGCCATTTTTCCCTTCTGTGACATCCCTTTTTTAAATCTAAACCGTTTGCTTTTTGTTCTTTTTTCATCAATTTTTTTAATGATGATTTTCAGTATCCGAAGTTTATTTTTTTCCCGCTGCCGGATGATATCCGGATCAAGACCTGAAGAATATCTGTCCATCCATGATGAAATCTTCAATTTATTTGGGACAGGTACTATATGCCCTGAGAATTGTCTGAACAGGTGAATCATGTCATAAAAAAAAGCAGGGGTGGCTCCGCCAGTCCCTTTGCGGGCACATTGCATTAGAATGGCAAAGGGATCATTTTCCACAATTTCGCCCTTGTGATTAAGATCCTTGAATTGCCTGCCGGAATGTTTGATATAATCCAGGATACGAATGGCCGCATAATCTTTGGGTCTCAGCTTATCGAGCTGGCTTTTGCCAATTTTTTTTCGGAGATAGTAAGCATTGGCCTGTTTGTTTTCGGAAAGGATCTCTAAGGCCCAGGTCTTTAATCTTATTTTTGCCTGGCGAATGGTTTTTGAAGTATCGATGATATCGGTAAGATCTTTATTTTCTTTGAATAATTGTAGCATGAGCCTATATGCTTTTACGTTGGGAGGGATATGCTTTAATTCATTTAAAATTGGCATTACAGTTCCTCGTTGTCGCTAAAATTATTACCAAAGAAATAAAGAGGGTGTTATAAAAAGCAAGGATGATATCATAAGCATAAGGATACCGCGGCCTTTTTGATAGCGAAAGCAATCACAAATACTTGCAATTATGTTACGAGCTTACTTAACCCATTGAATATATTATTCTATTGGTCATGGAGCTGAGAAGCAAGGATTATCATTAAAAACAAGGAGTTGCACATGATCTTACAGATTTGCGATAAAACTGTCAACATAATATATATGGTCTAAAGGGAGCTTTAGATAGCCTTGAGGCTGGATTGGCACAGCGTCAAAGAGAGTCCAGCCAGGCCAGTGTATCCTGCTTATTTTCCCAGTCGATTAAGTCTTCTATTTTTGGGTCCTGTTCGATAACTTTCGCACAATAGTCAACGAACTTGTTTTGAACATCGCGTTTGCGCGTCAGGTCCATGTGCAAATATGTGGATTTTCCCCAAAAAAGTAGACAGGGTCAAGCGCA
>JAQBBE010000257.1:0-18796 GCA_032126435.1 Desulfobacterales bacterium
AAAAAGCGTATTGCAGTCTTTACAATAAAATTCATAAATTGGCATGGTATCACCTCTTTTATTGTTTTTTCTGCTGTTTTTTTTGTATTTTTGCCCATGTATCACGCAGTGTTACCGTACGGTTGAATACAAGGGATTTGCCAGAAGATTCCACAGGATCAACACAGAAATAACCCAGCCTTTCGAACTGGTATCTGCTACCCGGCTTTGCAGCCGCCAGGCTGGGTTCCACAAGAAAAGAACATATCTTCAGAGAATCTGGATTCAAATGTGTTTTAAAATCGACATTTTTTTCTTCATCCGGATTTTCCTTTACAAAGAGATGATCATACAAACGCGCTTCTGCTTCGATGGCGTGAGCCGCCGAAACCCAGTGCAATGTCGCTTTGACCTTACGTCCATCCGGGGATGATCCACCAAGGGTCTTTGGGTCGTACGTGCAATGCAGCTCCACCACCCGGCCGGTTTTTTCGTCCTTAACCGCCTTTACGCAGGTGATATAATACGCGTATCGAAGTCGAACTTCACGTCCGGGAGCCAGACGGAAGAACTTTTTCGGCGGTTCTTCCAGAAAGTCATCCTGTTCGATGTAGATTACACGTGAAAAAGGAATTTTCCGTGTACCCACGGCCGGGTCTCCGGGATTGTTCAGCGCGTCGAGTTCTTCGACCTGATCTTCCGGATAATTATCGATGACCACCCTTAAGGGGCGCAGAACCCCCATGACCCGTGGCGCCTGTTTGTTCAGGTCTTCTCTGATACCGAACTCAAGCAGTGCAATGTCCACCGTACTGTCCCGCCGGGCGACACCGATGCGTCCACAAAAGTTTCGGATCGATTCCGGTGTATAGCCGCGTCGACGAAGTCCGCTGATGGTCGGCATCCGAGGATCGTCCCATCCGGTCACATGTCCCCCTTGATCCGGTTTCTCAAAAGGCAAAGAAAGTTGAGACACATCCTCTCCTTGGACCAATTCCAAAAGTTTGCGCTTACTCAAAACGGTATAGCTGAGATTGAGACGTGCGAACTCGATTTGCCGGGGGTGACAATCGACCTTCAGTTCGTCGAGTATCCAGTCATATAGTTGGCGGTTATTTTCAAATTCAAGGGTACAAAGAGAATGTGTAATCCCTTCGATGGAATCCGAAAGACAATGTGCAAAATCGTACATGGGATAGATGCACCAATCTTTTCCCGTCCTATGATGGGGTACCTTTCGAATACGATAAAGGGTGGGATCACGCATAATTAAATTTGGGGATGCCATATCAATTTTAGCCCGGAGTACGTGGGCACCGTCTTTGAATTTCCCTGCCCGCATGCGTTGAAACAGGTCCAAATTTTCTTCAACCGATCGATCCCGATAGGGGCTGTTCCTCCCCGGTTCGGTCAGGGTTCCCCGGCTTTCTCTGATTTCATCAGCGCTCAAGCTGCACACATACGCTTTCCCGGCCTTGATCAATTGAACGGCATACTGATTCAATTGCTCAAAATAGTCCGATGCATAAAAAAGCCGATCACCCCAATGGAATCCAAGCCATCGAACGTCTTCTTTTATCGATTCTACATATTCAACGTCCTCTTTGCTGGGATTGGTATCATCGAATCGCAGGTTACAAGTCCCGCCCTTATTTTCAGCGGCGATACCGAAGTTGAGGCAGATGGACTTGGCGTGTCCGATGTGCAGATAGCCATTGGGTTCCGGCGGGAAGCGGGTTGCCACCCGGCCGTCGTTCTGGTTGTCTTTTAAATCCTGGGCAATGATATTTCGAATAAAGTTTGAAGGAAGTCTGGAACCGGTTTCAGTCATATAAGTCGACCCCTTTTAATTTTTGTATTCTTTTTATTAAAATATGGTTATCGTGTCAGATCGTTTTTGCTGAAGCGGATTCAGGGTGTCCGATTTTTTTCGGCTCAAAAAAGAGCTGGGGACTTACGCAGGCGTTCCACAACACGGCGCTGTCCGATGGTGATCAAAACATCGAACATTCCCGGGCCGGCCAATTGACCGGTCACCACGGTTCGAATGCCGTTGATTAACACTCCCGGATTGATTTCAAGCGTTTCGGCCATCTCGCGAATGACGCTTTCGGTCTCCGCGGTCGAAAAGCGCTCCAGTCCCTCAAGACGATCCGCCAGCATCGGCAGCCAATTTTTGAGCTCCGGGTGTTTGGAAATGTTTTTTTTCAAAGCCCTGGATTCAATGGGAAAGTCGTCTGAAAAATAGGCCCGGCCACGATCGCCAAAATCGGTTGTAACATGAAAACGGCTCCGAATCAGTTCGAGGGTTTCCAGAAACCATCGGTGTCTGGCGTTTTCATACTCGGGGTCCCAAATCCCCGCCTTCTTCAGTTCAGCACGAACATAAGGCTCGATCTCTTCAACCGGTAACTCCCTCAGGTAATGTGCGTTGATACTGATCGCCTTTGGGTCGGTAAAATATTTTGGATCATCCTTTTTGACGTTAAAGATGGAATTGGCCCGACTGATTCCCTGCAGGGAAAATGCTTCGATCAGTTCCTCCTTGGAGAAGATTTCTCTCGATTCGGGCGTTGCCCATCCAAGAAGGACCAGAAAATTTACAAATGCCCATGGCAAAAAACCATGCTCTTTATAAAAGTGGACCGCAACCATTTCACCATGCTTACGTTTTGAAATCTTGGCTTTTTTAGGATCGAGCGTGAGTGACATGTGGGCAAACTGTGGTACCGGCGCTTCCAGCGCCTGGTAGATCAAGATTTGCCGGTGTGTATTTGACAGTCCGTCCTGGCCGCGGATAACATGGGTAATCCGGTCACGGATATCATCAACCGAATTTGAAAGGAGATACAGCGGCTGACCGTTGGAACGGACAATAACAAAATCCTCAATATCCTTATATTTATTTTCAATGGTTCCATAGACTATGTCTTCAAAACAGACAGTGCCTTCGCTTTTCGGAACCTTCATTCGAATGGTGTAGGGAACTCCGGCGGCTTCCTTTTCAGCGACCGCTTCCGGTGTTAAATTGCGGCAGGTGCCGTCATATTTTAAATCTTTTTTCTGTCTCAACGCTTCCTGCCGTTTGTGCTCGAGTTCCTCTATCGTGCAGAAGCACTTGTAGGCATGCCCCGACTCGAGGAGTTTACGGGCTGCAGCCAGATGTTCCTCGATGAATTGTGTCTGGAAATAGGGCCCTTCATCCCAGGTGATCCCGAGCCATTTCAAACTTTCAATAATTCCCCGAATAGAATCTTCGGTGGACCTCTCCACATCCGTGTCCTCGATTCTCAGGATCAGTTTGCCGCCGGTCTTTTGGGCAAAGAGCCAGTTAAAAATCGCTGTACGGGCACCGCCGATATGAAGGTAACCGGTGGGGCTGGGCGCAAAGCGTACGATTACTTCTTGCTTCATATTGTTTTACCTTTTCTTGGGAAACCTCAATAATTTTATTTCTTTACAATGTCGGTCTCAAGTTTTTCTGCCAGATCGAATGCTGTATTTAACGCATTGTTTATTTTGAATAATTGCACCTTAAAGGTTTTTAGGGATGCGGGTGTTGCCTTGATGGCATCTTCACTCGCAAGAAGTTTCCGAAGCTGTTTGGCTTTATCGGACAAACCGTCCAACTTTTCGGCAAAAACTTCTATTTCTTCGGCCCACCTTCTTCGTTTGTCATCGGGAAAGGCGATTTGCTTATGGCCGAGTCCTTCCTCTAAAGAAGCAATGTTGTAATCATCAGGGTCTGCAATTATTTCATACATTTTAAGCTCCTTTTGGTAGAATAAATCAAATGAATTTGATATACTAAACTTTCTACACTTTAAAATTAAGAAGGTCCATAAAATTTTTTAGCTTTGAGAAATCTTTAGTCTTTTTTTCAGAAAATCGGCCGGTTTACCGCTTCTTGGTGATGGGAAAATCGTGGATAAATGTTCGTAGAGAAACAACAGAAACCCATGCTGAATGGCTGCCGACTTAAATTCTTCATGAGAAATCCGGGCTAGAAAAAATGGGTCTGATATAAATAAAAGATTTCCGCTTCTTCGTCTTCATGCAGAAGCCTGAGCGGTGCGACCTTCATTTTGCAGCGGTAGTTTGGGGATGTTCCATACAGACGACAAATCAAAGGTCTGACAGAATGGATAGCGCAGCCCGTTTCATCCAAGTACGGACAGGTATTACCTTTAGCTTCTCCAGCTTTCATGGAATTTTTCCGGAGGAACGCTTCGAGTCGTCGATCCTCAACCCTGGTTCTGGAAGGCACCCCAAAGTTCTGACAACACTCATGGCACCCATCGGTACACATAAAATCGGGAATCAGATTGTAAATGTCTTCAATATTTATCAAACATGTCCTTTTAACTATAAAGATAACGGCTCAAACAGTGATCCCTTAAAAACCGGATCCCCTAAATGATTGTGAGCCTCGTTTTTGTGTAAAGATAAATTAATGCCGGTCGGCTGAACGCTGACTTAAATGGTAACAATACAAAAAAAGTCAACTGAAAAGTGATTTTATCCGCAAATCAGCCTTATTTTTTTCCGTTTCCAGGTTTTTTTTACAAGGCATATCTTTCTGATATTTTTGTAATTCTGGATAACGTTCAATTTCCTCAAGGTACCACCTGGATCACCCGCAATCGATTCAAAAATGATCAGGGAAGCCTGTGGATGACCGTTCCGGTAAAAAAGAAGGGCTTGGGACTTCAAAAAATCGACGCTGTCAGGATATGCCATAACGGCCGCTGGCCCAAAAAACATTTGGAAAGCTTGAAAAATGCCTATTCCAGAGCACCGTATTTTAAGGTGCACATCGGCTTCCTTGAAGCACTTTTGTCGACAAAATTCGAAAAACTCGTCGATTTAAACCTTAACGGCATCCGTTATCTGATGCAGCAACTCAAGATTGAGACAAAGGTCGTCTTATTGTCCGAGCTCGGGATTCATTCAACGGGGGACAAACTCCTCATAGAGATCTGCGGGAAAATGGGGGCATCCCGGTTTTTAACTCAGAGTGCTGCTCAAAAATACCTTGATGCAGATAGATTCGCGGATGCGGGGATTCGGTTGACCCAATTTAAACAACCGTCGTTGATTTATCCTCAACTCTGGGGGAGTTTTATCCCCAATCTCTCTGCACTCGACCTTATTTTTAACTGCGGGCCCAAAGGGCACCATATTATGATTGGAGATTGATCCGGATCTTTTATGAAGACGAAATTCAAACCGAAAGCTTCATCTGGAAAACTGCTTCTCGTTTCCGCGCCTTGGCCCCTTTACAGCCGGCCTTCCATTCAAATCGGAACGCTGAAAGCTTTTCTAAGAAAAAAGTTTCCGGACCTTAAGGTGGATGCGCATCACTTCTATTTAAAAGTTGCCGAGGCAATCGGCTACAGGCGCTATCAGGCCATCTCTGAACGCACATGGCTGGCGGAAAGCGTATACGCGGCGCTGTTATATCCAGAAAGAATGGACACTGTTGAAAATTTTTTTTATCGACAGGCCAAAGGTAAGCCTCTGCTTCAGAAGATTGTTTTTAAAAACCTTGCAAGCCAGGTTCGGGAGGTTTCAGAAGCTTTTATTCACGGCGTCGACTGGGGAGACTATGTCTTGGCCGGTTTTTCCATATGTCTTTGTCAGTTAACCGCTTCCCTCTATTTTATCCGGGAGGTTAAAAAACGGTTTCCCAACCTGTTAATCGTTGTTGGAGGGTCCATGTTTACGGGGGATGCAACCCGAAACCTGTTTAAAACATTCCCCGAAATTAATGTTGTCGTTAACGGTGAAGGTGAACTCCCCTTGAGCCGATTGGTTTCTGATCTCAGAAAATCCCGGAGTTTTGGAGAGATGGCTCATGTTAAGGGGATTGTCACCCCAGAATCCACCGAAAATAAAGCATCCGCCTTTTTTAATCAGATGACGGATTTATCCGATCTTTCTCCGCCGGATTACGATGATTATTTTGATTTGCTCCAATCATTCAGTCCGGAAAAAACATTCTTTCCGACTCTACCCATGGAAATGTCCAGAGGATGCTGGTGGCACCGGCCACTTGAAGATGGGAAATCCACAGGATGTGCTTTTTGCAATTTAAACCTCCAGTGGGAGGGCTACAGGGCAAAAAAAACCATGCAGACGGTATCAGAGATCGATCACCTGACCACAAAATACAAGACCTTATCGGTAGCCTTTATGGATAACCTGCTGCCTTTGAAAACTTCCAAGGATATCTTCACTCGGATCGGAAAGTTGAAGAAGGACCTTCTTTTATTTGGAGAGATCCGGGCGACGACACCAAGGCATATACTGGCTGATATGCGGATCGCCGGGATGAAAGAGGTTCAGATCGGAATAGAGGCGCTAAGCACACGACTTCTTAGGAAACTCAACAAAGGGACCACGGCGATCCAGAACATTGAGATCATGAAACACTGTGAAACACTGGGAATTTCAAATTCTTCGAATCTGATTCTCTGTTTCCCGGGAAGCGATCAGAAGGATGTGGACGAGACACTTCGAAATTTGGAGTTTACCCTGCCGTATCGTCCGCTGAAAATGGTTTACTTCTGGCTCGGCCTGGGCAGCCCGGTGTGGCGGCATCCTGAAAATTTTGGTATCAAAGCTGTATTTAACCACCGCAATTACGCCGGCATCTTTCCCCTGGAAATTTTTAAATCCATGCAGTTTGCGATTCAATCCTACCGAGGAGACCTCGGCCATCAGAGAAAACTATGGATGCCGGTCAAAAAAAAGCTGAAAGCCTGGAAAAAGACATATGATGAACTCCGCCGGGGTTCCCGGCATGAGAATATCTTAAGTTTCAGCGATGGCCGAGACTTTTTGATCATACGCCAGAAAAGGACCCAAGACGGACACCTGACGCATCGATTGGAGGGGACATCCAGAGCGATCTATCTTTTCTGCCAGGAGCACCGGTCGTTAAAAAGAATCCTTGAACGTTTTACAGCAGTGGGTTCTGATCAGGTTGTGCCGTTTTTAAGGATGATGGTCGACAAAAAGCTGATGTTCGAAGAAAATAATAAATACCTGAGCTTAGCCGTGCCCTCCAATCCTAATTCATAAAATTCAATCACACTTGAAACCCGTTTGAACACAGCCTGATTCAAAGAACCGAACTATGTCAAAATTTCAGGTTTGGAAACGTCCATAAAATATGCTATTTGAACACAAGAATGCACATTCCGCATCTTACTAATGGGGTTAAAAGCCACTCAATGTCGGATAATTAATGAACTCCTTAGTAACTGAATATTTAATGAATCGCGACGAAAAAAAGAACACAAAAAGGAGATATGAATGGGTTTGATAGGAAAGATAATCGGTGGGACAATCGGATTTGCTATGGCCGGACCCCTGGGTGCGATTGCAGGCGCAGCGTTGGGCCACGCGTTTGATACCGGCGGTCAAACCTATACCACCGCCCAAAGGGCCCGTCTTTCGCCCGGGGAAGAGGTACAGTTTACCTTCTTCGTCGCAGCGTTTTCTATGCTTGCAAAACTCGCCAAAGCAGATGGGCGCGTATCAAAGGAAGAGGTGGCTGCTGTCGAACATTTCATGGTATACGATTTGAACCTGAACCCTGAAAGTAGAAGACTTGCGACGAACATCTTTCATGCAGCCATTGAGTCTCAGGATAATTTTATCGATTTTGCGACCCAGTTTTACAGCCAGTTTCGGACACAGCACCAGATGCTCGATCTTATGATCGATATTTTACTCAGAGTGTCCGTGGCTGACGGCGCATTGAGTACCAGTGAAGAGAATCTGATCCTATCCGCTGTGAGGATATTCAATTTCAGCGATGAAAAATACAGGAAGCTAAAGTCGAAGTATATCCAGGAGGTAGATAAATATTATGCCACCCTTGGATGCGATAGAAACGATTCAAACGATCATATAAAGAAACAGTATCGAAAACTCGTATCTGATTATCATCCGGATAAAATCGCCTCAAAGGGTCTGCCTGAAGAGTTTACAAAATTTGCCAATGACAAATTCCGGGAAATCCAGGAAGCCTATGATGTCATAAAAAAAGAAAGAGGGATTCGGTAATTTGAATACGGATTCATTCCGTAACGGAAACGGCTTATAGACACTTCACGTTTCATTGGTTTGGAAATTATTTTTGCCACAAAATTCACAAACGGTATGATTCAGCACCCGAGACATAAAGAAGGATACAGTTCAGGCTACCCCAAAAAAAACAGGTGCCTGTCCTGCGGTACCCGTGAAAATATTGGCCGACGAAGATATTGTTCAATCGACTGCCGTCAAAAACTCAGATACACACTCGATGTAAGAACCGGCCTGCTTAAGGCATTGAATGCCCGCTATGCGACGTTTTATTTTACCGACACGTTAATCATTATGGATGTTCTTCCATATGGTGCCAAAGAAATCTTCAGCTTTATCTTCCCGCGTTCTTCAGATAAAAAACCTGCTGAAGATTACAGAAATATGTCTGATAAACTCGGGAATGAGTGGTGGTCAGAGAAAAAAAGGACCCATCGAAACTACCTCGCCACGCGGTATCTGCTTGAAGAGGCCAAAAGCAAAAAAAACTTGTCCAGTCTCGTTATTCCCAAGGAGATAAAGCTCCCGATTATAAAAGAATCAACATTGACATGTCTGAAGCTTGGAAAATCTGCGTTGGATTCTCCTGAACTGGAAAAAATCATTAAAAGTGCTTACCGGTTTCAGGCAAAGAAACACCATCCAGATCTCGGCGGAGATATAGATTCATTCAGAAAGATCCACCAGGCATACCTGGAGCTTATCAACTGGGCGGAAAATCCTTCCTATCGGAGGTGTCGCGGATTTCCGGACAAATGGTTTTACGATGGCCATAAAAATAAGTGGTTACAGCCAAAACCATACCTGAAAATATAAGCCATAGAAGCGACTCTATTACTTGTAGCGTTCAGTGATAATGCGTTCAACGTCCTCTTCAGTCGGCATGGTATCAATATATCCGGCCAAATATTGATTTCGGAGCCAACGGAAAAGGGACACCGTCTCATTCACATCAATCAGCTCAGGAATGACATCCTCCTCTTGGGACAGGATATGTCTTCGATACTGGCCCAGCATACCCACCACGTCGTGAAACGTCGCCGGTTCTCGTTTAACGCCCTTCTTAAAGGACTTGCCTTTGCTGGGGAAAATCTTTTCTGGATCCGGATTGGCCGAAATGTCGAGCTTTTGAAACGGCCTTCGAACCTGAATCTGCCAGTTTCTGGCCTCGTTCATCATTCTGGAGACCAATGGACCCGCCCAGTCGTGGCTCTGTTGACCCTGGGAGCAGTAAGAGAAAAATTCTACCACCGACGGCCCGCAATAGGCGATGGCCTCTTTTAATATCTTGATGGCATAAAAAGGATTATCGGTGGTGAGTTTTGCGGAATAGACATGTGAAATCGCCGTGGCCTGGGCGACGATACGACGATGCAGGGTTCGCTTTCCTGCAAATTTTTCCCCAATGGGTGAGGTCGATCGATCACATCCAAAGCGCGTGGCACCGGATTTCTGTGCGCCGGTGTTCATATACCCTTCGTTGTTGTATATCACCCAGGTAATGTCGAAATTTTCACCCAGAGCATAATTGAAGGGACCGTTGCCGATGTCATAGATGGCGCCGTCACCGGCAAACACTATGATTTTGGTCAAAACATCGTTGAAACCGTTGGCATAGGATTGGTCCAGGGCGAATTTGGCGCCGAGGGCCGCGGCCGAAGCAGTGCCGAAACCAAAATGACCGGACTGGTAAATTCGCGTATTAAACGGATTGACCAGTTCTGAAACCTGGTTGCAGCCGGTGGCGTTGATATTATAGATGCTAAATCCGCGATCGATCATGTGCTCGATGGCCAGCCTGTTTTTATCCGAAAGGACTTTAAGCCCCTGATAAAACGTTTCGATCCCTTTGGGACTGTTGCGCAGACTTTCCAGGGCAAAGAATGTCAAAAGGTTGATGGTCCCTTCCCCGCAGCCGGGGCAAAGGGTGTGTTTGCCCGGATACATCTTGGAATAGACAAAAAGCACCTGGTGATTGAGGGGCATCCGGTCTACATACTGGGCAGCATCATACGTATTGTCCAGATCATGGTATTTTTCGGGAAGAAGTTTCTCCGGGTTCAAGAGAGCTTTGTCGACCATCTTGAAAGCGTCCACCGGACAAACCTGAGCACAGATCCCGCAGCCTTTGCATCGATCGACAACCGCGTTGATATTCATGGCAAATTGCTTCCAAGGAATTCCCTTGGGCGGCTTCTTGAAGACTTTGAAGTAAGCGGCCGCACTCTTGGGGAGCGTCTTGTCGGTAATTGTCGCGTGAACGGCCGAATCCGGACACGATGCTGCGCACATGCCGCAAGCGATACACTTGGTTGCATCCCAGACCGGCAACTGTGCGCCCATGAAGCTCACATCCTTGTATTGGCTGGTGCCGGCCGGCACCACGGGGATAAAATGATCCCAAGCAACCTTTTTCCCCTCCATGATCGGCTCAACCATTTCATGATAAAAAGTCTCTTGGAAATTTTCCATCAGGTTTACCGGTTTGATGGTTCCCAATTCATCTTTTTCCGTCATTTTAACCGGAAGACCGGAAGCTCGGTGTTTCTGGCCGAAATTTTCCGGTTCAATCGCCGCCGATGGAATCTGACTTTCGGATGCCTCGGCAAAGTCACAGATCCCCTCTATCGGGTCGGTTGAGGCCTTCTGGAAGCCTTCCTTCAAAAGGGCGATGTTGGAATCGATAATTTCAAATCCTTTTTTGGCCCCCAACTTTTCTTTCAAAATGCTTTTAAACCGCGCCTCAAAGGCATCGGGAGTAAATATTCCCGTCTCATTATTGATTAAGCCCAGCATCATGGCCCCGGGCAGGTTGCGTTGGAGATGTTTTAGGGCCGCCTGAGTGGCGTTCACCGAGATCACTTTGATGTTTTTATCTGCAATCCGCTGACGCATTTCTGTGGGAAACGACGCCAGGATTTCATCTTTGGTTCTGGGGCTGTTGACAACCAGCAGGCCATTCTGATTCATTCTGCCTACATATTCTCGCAAAATCTCGCCGGATAAAAACTTTTCGTTGAAAAAGGCCAGAACGTCGTGTTCGGTCAACTCCGAGGAGTTGCGAATCGGAACGGAACTGATTCGCAGATTCATAAAAACCGGGGCACCCTTTCTGGCCGCACCGTAACGGGCGCCGGACTGAATGTATCGCCTCCCGTTGCAGCCGTCTTCGGCATAAATCACCGCCGCGGTTTCCAAGGCGGTCTTGACACCTTCAGCGCCAATACCGATAAAGGTCAGGCCCAGCTCCCGGTCCTTGTAGCCTGGAAGTTGTGCGGGTTTCAGGGTGTAGGGGCCCTCAATGCCTGAGAAAAAGTCCCGGATAAAATTGTCCCGCTTTTTCTCTAAACAGGCCCGCATGTTCTCAATGACTGCGGCGGCATCATACTTGTTGAAATCTTTGCTGCCCAGGCCATAAACCCCGTGAAGAAGGGTCGGCATGTAGTCACGGCCGTAGATTTGGTGCTCATCCCTGCCTTCGTGATAGGCTCTCTGAGACAGCTGCAGCGCCGCCTGTAAATCCGCCAGAAGGAGTTGGTTGTGCGCCATGCCGGCCCGCTCCATCACGGTGATGACCTTGGCATTTCGAACGCCGAATGCAATCTCTTCGTAGCAGGGCGGATTGAAAAGCACCGGCCGAACGACCCCCACCTTTAAGCCTTCCACATCTCGGTAGTAATCGACAACGTCCTTGAGTACGCCGGCTGCCGAGCCGAGAATCACGACGACCATCTCAGCATCTTCGGTACGGTAGCATTCCACAACCTTATGGCTGGTGTCCAAAATCTGGTTCATCACGTTCATGGCGGCCATAACCCCGCGTTTGACAAAACGGTAGGCAAAATCCTGGGCCACCTGGCCTTCCATGGTTAAATCGGTGTCGGTAAAGGTCCCGGTGAGGTAGCGCTGCTCGAAATCGGGCTGATAGAGACGATTGGGGGAGGCGACGTAATACTTCAAAAATTCGTCTGAAAGCAGTTCTATGTTTTCCAAGGCATGGGATTTAATAAACCCGTCACCAATAACCATGAACGGCAGCATTACCTGCCGCAGTTCGGCGGTTTTGAAAGCAATGGGCAGCAGATCGTGAAATTCCTGATTGTCTTTGGCAACCAGCTGAGCCCACCCGGTATTGCGAACACCATAGAAATCGTTGTGGCCGCAGTGAATGCTTAAAGATCCCTTGTTCACCTCACGGGCCATGACAGTCATGACCACCGGGAGACGTTTTCCTGCTACTGAAAAGAGATTCTTGGTTTTCAATACCAGTCCCTGGGAAGAGGTGTTGTCGACATAGCGGCCACCCTGGCACGCCATGGCTTCCACCGCCGCAATGGCCGAAAGCTCGTCACTGGGCTGAAAATACATCAGTTCGGTTCCGAACAGATTCTTCTGCCCCTCGGCGGATGCTTTGGCAAACTCCTCGGCTATAGGTGTAGACGGCGTGATGGGATAACCGCAGAGGCCGTCGACCAAACGGGTGAGGATCGAAAGGGCCGCGTGGTTGCCGTCCAAGATGGCCTCTTTACGCGTCCGGTATTCACTCAATTTTTCCTCATTAATGGCGGCCAGGTCAAACTCAAAGAGTTTTTTGGCGTCGAACCGCTCCCACTCTTTATTCCAGTCCAGCTTGAGACTTTTCCATTTTCCTCTTTTTCTCTGGTAGGGAAGCACTCCCATTAGGGTATCAATGTTTATCTTTGGTGCCATCGATCGAATCTCCTTGTGAAATATTTGCTACAGAACAAACTTAGATGAACAGAATGAACTTAACATACTTACATTGTTGGATTATATGGCCGCTAAGGAAGGGTAGAATTCCTTTCAGGGCAAACAACAAACGCGAGGGCCTTCCTTGTGGGAAAGTCTTCTGGCATTAGCTTTGATAAAGATAATGAAGAGTTAAAATTATGACAAAATGAAACATATGTCAACACCTATTGCCAAATGGTCGTCAAATGTTAAGCAAATTCAATAGGTTCATTTCCTTTGTTTCTGTGTAGACGTGATATCGCCCATTTTCGGGCAAATGAAAGCGATGCGCCGCGGGGGGTGATTTATTTCAAAACAGTTTTGAAACGGGTTATAGGAAAATCTATTGAAAATCTATTACGACACATTTATATATTAAAAATGAAATTGTCAGCCGATATTCCCCAGGTGTTGCGGGAAAATGCGAGCACCAAATTTGAAGCATTTTGCACTGCAGCTAAAGATGCAAATGTTTCTCTTCCGGACGATCCCGAGTTTCTTGACCTCCTAAAACGGGTTTTTACCTGTAGTGATTTTATATCCAAAATCTGCATTCGCAGTCCTGAAATTTTTAAAGACCTGCTGGAAAGCGGAGATCTTCAAAGAACACTCGATCCGGACGCGTACGATTCGAAACTTGAGTCGTATCTTTTCGGAATCAAAGACGATGTGCAGCTCTCAGCCTGTCTTCGACGGTTTAGACGACGTGAAATGGTCCGGATTGCCTGGCGAGACCTTGCAGGGTGGTCGGATCTTTCAGAAACCATGGCGGATCTTTCTGCTCTGGCCGATGCCTGCATCGATCAGTCGGTTTCTTTCCTGTATGAATGGCAATGTTCTGAAAATGGTATTCCCACAGGAGATGATGGATCTGATCAGCATCTGGTTGTTTTTGGAATGGGCAAGCTTGGCGGCCTGGAGTTGAATTTTTCCTCGGATGTGGACCTGATTTTCACGTATCCTGAGACCGGCGTAACTCGAGATACATCGGAACCGATGAGCAATGAAGAATTTTTCGTTCGTCTTTGTCGCCGTTTGATAAAAATAATCGGCGCCAATACTCCGGATGGCTTTGTGTTCCGGGTGGACACGGATCTCAGACCCTTCGGTGAAAACGGTCCTCTGGTTATGAGCTTTGATGCCATGGAAGAATATTACCAAAAGCAGGGACGAGAGTGGGAGCGATACGCCTGGATAAAGGCACGGGTTGTGGCGGGTGATAAAGATACCGGCGAAACACTTTTAAAAAGCCTTAAACCCTTTGTTTTTAGAAGATATCTTGATTTTGGTGTATTTGAATCTTTAAGGAAGATGAAACAAAAAATATCCCTTGAAGTTAAGCGTAAGGGGATGACAAATAACATCAAGCTCGGATACGGTGGAATACGTGAGGTTGAGTTTTTTGGGCAGATATTCCAACTCATACGGGGAGGCGTCACGCCTTCGCTTCAGGAGCGGCGCATTCAAATGACACTAAAAGTCCTTGCCAATGAAAATTATATTTCCCGAAAAGTTTGTGATGAACTCACGATGGCATACATATTTTTACGAAATACAGAACACCGCTTGCAGGAATTTTCAGATCAACAAACCCATGTCATCCCGTCAGATTCTGTTGCAAAAACGCGCTTGGCTGCGTCCATGGGGTTTGATACCCCGGAAGCGTTCGACCACCAGTTAGAAAAACACAGGGAAATCGTTCATTCTCATTTTGACAAATTACTTGAAGCAAAAGACTCAGAATCTACCGATGATCGAAATAAAGAGATTGAAGCTGGTTTGGAGGCGATATGGGAAAATCTATTAGAAGATAAGAGCCGCCAAAAGATACTTCTAACAGCCGGATATGAGAACTTCGATGAAGTCGAGCGTTTATTGGATCACCTTCGTAATCACCCGGCAACGCGATCCCTCAGCAGCGACGGCCGTCAACGTCTCGACAGACTGATGCCGCTCATGCTTAAAGAAATCGGACACTCTGAACACCCTATGGTTGTATTGAATCGAACCGTCGATCTGATCAAAACCATCGAGCAGCGCACCAATTACCTGGCTTTGCTGCTGGAAAATCCAACAGCTATCGTTCATATGGTGAACCTGATCAGTGCCAGCCCCTGGATCGTTTCATTTCTGTCTCGCCATCCGGTGCTTTTGGATGAACTTCTTGATCCTCGCACACTCTATCGTCCTCCGGAAAAGCCGGAACTCCAAAAAGAAATCCGCAAGCGGCTTGCCTTGGCATCCAATCAGGATTTCGAGCATCAGATTCAGGAATTGTGTATTTTTAAACAGGTGAATACGTTACGGGTGGCTGCAGCAGATGTCACCGGCGCTCTGACATTGATGCGAACCAGTGACCATCTTACCGAAATTGCCGAGACGGTTTTAAATGAAGTTGTTGAACTGTCATGGAACCATCTGGTTGAAAAGCACGGGGCTCCGACGTGTCAAATGGACGGCATGGAAATCGGCAGGGGATTTTCTGTCATTGCCTATGGAAAGTTAGGTGGGATTGAACTCGGTTATGGATCAGACCTGGATATGGTTTTTCTCCACGCCGGAACCCAAGGACAAACCCACGAGGGAAAGCTTCCTATGGATAATCACCAGTTTTTTGCCCGTTTAGGGCAAAGAGTCATACATATTTTAACCACACATACCGCTGTTGGAAAGCTCTACGAGCCGGATATGCGCCTTCGACCCAGTGGAAGTTCAGGCATTCTGGTGAGCCACATAGAAGGGTTTAAGGATTATCAGACAAACAAAGCCTGGACATGGGAACATCAGGCCCTGATCAAAGCAAGACCCATCAGTGGTGATATCAATATGGCCAAACGCTTTGAACAAATTCGGAACGAGGTTCTTGCACGGCCCAGAATCAAGGCCCAATTAAAGCAAGACGTTGTTGACATGCGCGAACGGTTGCGAAAGGAACTCTCAAGTACGGATCCAGGGCTTTTCGACCTCAAGCAGGATACAGGGGGCATCGTTGATATTGAATTTTTGGTACAGTATCTGGTTCTTTTAAAGTCTTGCGAATACAAAGAATTATTAAAGTGGACCGATATTGTAAGACTCCTTGAAACGTTAAAAGAGACCGGTATCATCAACGACCGGGTCGCTCACATCTTAAAAGTTGCTTATCTAACCTACCGATCAGCTGTTCACCAGTTCAGCCTTCAGGAGAAACCTGCCAAAGCCCCTGAAAATAAATTTCTTGGTATGCGAGAAAATGTCAGACAAATCTGGAAAGATATTATGGAAATTAAATGAGAGTTACAATTTTGTAATTAATTGACTTTAATTTTAACAAAATTGTAAGCGATCATTTTTATATTTACGCCTGCCATGACGAATAACTATCTGTATTAATAACTATTTATGAATGTTTGGTATTGTGGCACACTTGTTGCTAATATAAATAAGTCGTAACACTTTAGCCTTTTGAAAACATTACCGCTTCAGGTACAATTAAATTTTTGCTGAAAGAACTCGTGAATAAGGGCTCGTAATGAAAGAACCTGCCCGGGCTATTAATAAAGGTCTCTGTTTTAACAGGGGGTTTCATCCATAAAGTTATACCTCCTATGGTTCTTTCAAAACGATCCCTAATCCACTCAGACAGCTTCCAGCCAAAAATTTAATCATACCTGAAGCTCCTTTGAACTCGATTTGTTTCAGCCTGCTAACCACAAGGCTTTTTAACCATATTCAGGTGAGAAACTTGAGTATATAAATTGAAATCGTTTGGGTTGAAATGATACTTTCAAATTCAAAAAAAATAGAAAGGCTTGAGCCGGCTGCAGAGCGGTTAAGGGAAAATACCGACCATCTGATTTCCGATTTTATAAAAAGAAAATCGCCGGACTTTATAAAGCGACATGCACAAGTTCTGGACGACTATTTTTTTGAAAGTTTTGAAAGCTCTCGGGTGGGACCCAAAATGGGGATGGAAAAGAATCCCTATGCGATCATTGCGCTTGGAGGTTATGGACGAAAAGAGCAGTTCATTCATTCGGATGTGGATCTTTTGTTTCTTTTTGAGAAGTATGTTCCCGACAAGGCCGAGTATCTTATCCAGGAAATTGTCTACCCGTTGTGGGACATCGGTTTTGAAGTGGGTCATGCCACACGATCTCTTAAAGAATGTGTCAAATTAGCTATTGATGACATCGAGGTTTTGACGTCCCTTCTGGACGCCCGTTTCGTATGCGGCATGTCGTTGTTGTATTCGTCTTTGATGGAGCATCTTCGCAAACGGTTTAAAAAGAAGCATTCGACTAAAGTTATAAAGAAATTGGTCGACATCAGCCAACGCAGGCATGAATGTTTCGGAGATTCGTCGTATCTGCTCGAACCCAATCTCAAGGAAGGCCAGGGTGGATTAAGAGACTATCACACCATGCTCTGGATCGCCAGGCTGAAATCGAATCTCACACAATTCAGAGACCTCGAGTATTATGGTTTTTTGTCCCATGATGAATTTGAGGCCATGAGGCAGGCGCTTGAGTTCATAGGTAATGTGAGAAACTGTCTGCATCATTTGTCCGGCAGGAAATGTGATCAGCTCTATTTTGAATACCAGATCAAAATGGCTGATGCCCTGAAGTTTGGCAAAAAAAACGGACAGCAGCCGGTGGAACGCTTTTTGAGCAAGCTTCATGGCCAAATGGAATATTTAAAGCAGCAGCACCTGATGTTTCTATACGAGCTGGGGTTGATTAAGGATGTTAAACGCTCGAGAAAGGCCCTAAAACACACCCTCATTAAGGGGCTCGAAATTACGGAAAATGGGATGATCAACTTTGTTTCATCCGAAGACATTCTGCGCGATCCGAACCTTTTGATGAAAATATTTGAAGAAAGCGCGACTCTGAATATTCCATTAAGTGCAGAGGCTAAAAGGCTGGTCAGGGAATTTTCCTTTCTTGTTGACGAAAATTTTTCTTCTTCGATGTTAAATCTTGAATCATTTGAACGGATTTTAGCGAAACCGTCATCGACATTTAATGTGCTAAACGAAATGCTAAATACCGCTTTTTTAATCCGATTTATTCCTGAATTTAAAGAAATATGCGATAGAATTCAATATGATGAGTACCACCTTTATCCGGTTGATCGACATTTGCTGAGGACCGTTCAGAATATAAAAAGATTCGGCACATCCGAAGGAATTTCAGAATATCCCTTATGCAGTGATATTTTTAAAAGGCTTAAAAAACGTAACCTTTTGTTGTGGGCGGCGCTGTTGCACGACATCGGTAAAGGTGAAACCGGTGTGAGTCATTCCATCAGCGGTGCCGAGATTGCAGCGTCGATACTGCTTAAGAAAGGCTACCCCACCGAGGATATTGAAACGGTCTCTTTTTTGATAAAAGAGCATCTATTATTGATTAAGACCGCCACTCGAAGAGATCTCAATGATGAAGAGACAGCCATCTTTTGTGCAAGAAAGATAAAAGATATCGATTGTCTAAAAATGCTTTATTTGTTGACTGTGGCCGATTCCATGGCCACCGGTCCAAAAGCCTGGAGTGACTGGACCGCTACGCTGTTAAGAGATCTTTTCTTTAAAGTTTCAAATGTCCTTGAAAAGGGGGAACTTGCATCCAGAGAGGCTGTTGAAGCTGTTGAGAAGAAAAAAACCGAAGTCCTCGGGTCCGCAATAAAGCACTATGCCAAAAATGATTTGGAGACACTTTTTAATTTCATGTCTCCACGATACCTTCTTTATACGTCATCTGGCGGTATCATGGAACATATCGAACTGTACAAAAATATGGGAACAGCGGACTTTATCTGGAAAGTTACAAAAACTCCGGATTCCAATACCCGAACGGTCACCATTTGCGCACAGGATCGTCCCGGTCTTTTTTCAAAAATTGCGGGGACATTTACGCTGAACGGGCTGGATATCCTCGATGCGCAGATCTTCACATGGCGGAATAATATTGCCCTTGATATTTTT